>JBIOIZ010000052.1:0-20291 GCA_044450385.1 Candidatus Dormibacteria bacterium | reverse complement strand
CGCATGGTGCGAAGGCCCAGCTCGGCGAGCTGACCGCGGCGCGCCAGTGCCTCGTACACGTCGATGGCCGCCAGGTTCGGATCCACTCGCACCGGGCGAACCGCGTCGACGGTGGTCTGCCGCCAGCCGATTCCCCACGGGCCGGTGACGCGAACAACCGCAGGCCCCAGCACGACGTCGCCGCGGGCCACCGGGGTGACGGTGTATTCGAGGCTGGCAGGAAGCCGGACGTTCCATCGGGTACGCGACGGGTGCAGGCTGGGATGGACACGCTCATGCACGATCGCGGCCGCCCCCGCGGAGCGGGCGGTGACCTCGAGGGTCACCCGGTTGGCGACTCCGACGGAAAGCAGGTCGTTGCTACCCCGCAGGACGCGCAACGATGACCTCCCGGGCGCGCGTCTCGAATCCGCCACGATGGCGGCGGCGCTCGCCGCGAGCAGCACGAGCCCCGCGATGAACAGTCCGGGGACGGCCGCACCGGCGGCCATGATCGCGACCGGCACCAGCAGGAGACCGGCGCCACGCCACGTCATCGCGCCACAGTCACCTGGGGACCGGGACCCTTCCCACGGCTCGCTGCACGGCTGCAACCTCGGACACGCCCTGGATCTCCGCTTCGGGGCGGCGAATCATCCGGTGCCGAAGCGCGGGGATGCAGACGTCCTTGATGTCGTCGGGGACGACGTAGTCGCGTCCCTGGATGGCTGCCATCGCCTTGCCCGCCTGGAGCAGTGCGATCGATCCGCGCGGACTGGCTCCAAGTGAGAGATCGGGACTGGTGCGGGTAGCGGTGACGATTGCCGAGATGTAGCCGAGGACTTCGTCTGAGACCCGCACCGCGGCCACTTCTGCGCGAACTCGCGCGAGCGTACCGCCATCGATGATCGAGGTCACCCCGGCGGCGACGAGGTCGTGGGCGTTGAACCCGCTGTCGACGCGACGAAGCATCACGATCTCGGTAGCCGGTTCGGGAACGCTCACCTCGAGCTTGAAGAAGAATCGGTCAAGCTGCGCCTCAGGGAGCGGGTAGGTGCCCTCGTATTCCACGGGGTTCTGGGTGGCCACCACCAGAAAGCGCTCGCCAAGCACGCGACTCTCCCCGTCCGACGTGACCTGGCGCTCCTCCATCGCCTCGAGCAGTGCCGACTGAGTCTTTGCCGGCGCGCGGTTGATCTCGTCCGCGAGCAGGGTGTCGGTGAAGATCGGACCCTCGCGGAACTCGAACGTGCCCGATCCCGGACGGTAGACGTTGGTCCCGACGATGTCGGAAGGGAGCAGGTCAGGAGTGAATTGGATGCGCGTGAACCGGGCGTCCAGAGCCGCGGCCAGGGTTCGAGCCATGAGCGTCTTGGCCGTGCCCGGGACCCCCTCCAGGAGCACGTGCCCACCACAGAGGACCGCGATATACAGCCCGTCGATGACCTGGATCTGACCGACGACGGCACGGCCCATGGTCTCGTGCAGCGCCGAGCGCAGCGCAGCGGCGTCGGTCTGGGTTGCCACGGGAGGCATTGTGCCCTGCCCGCGCTCGTGATCAGCCAACTGGAGCACCGCTCCACTGGCGCTCGCAGGCGTCGACGTCGCGGGCGAGCCGCAGCAACTCGCTTTCCTCGGGGCGCCCCGACGCAAGCCTGCGAGCATGCGCCAGCAGCGCAGCCAGCGCTTGCGCCGGCTGTGCGTTGGTCACCGAAATGGCGGCGCAGAAGGCGTCGTCTTCGAGGTGCGAATCAACGCCGGTTGCGGCGCCGATCCGTCGCTTCAGCTCATCCGCATAGCGTGCGGCGATCGGTCCGCGTTGACGGCTGCGAGCGAAGAGCTGTCCCATCGCCGTGACGTACGCGCTCGCGCTCGGCACAGCAGCTTCGCCGCGGCCCTGGACAGGCTTGCCGAGGCGGCGACCGTTCAACGCGATGGCCAGCAACACGACCACGGCGATCAGCAGTGTGGCCAGCCCGACCGGGCCGTCGAAGATGGCGCCGGCTCCGTTGGTCTGGGCCCCTTCCCCGTGGTGGTATTCGTCAAAACTGATCCGCCCACCGCGAGCGCGTTGCAACAGGCTGAGCGCCAGAAATGACGAGTCGCCGTGGCGCAGTCCGTCGTTGGAAAGCGGCTCGGTGTCCCCGAGGACGTAGGCGCGGCCGGCGCCGACACGCACCATCCCGGCGACAACCCCGTTCCGCTCCACCAACATCGGAACCAGCGGTGTCTGGTCGGCGAGCGTCAATCCGTTCCCGACTGCGACAGCATGGACGCGATCGGTGCTGTCAAACGGAAGCGCCACCGTCGCAGTGCCGGCTCCGATCGACGCGGACGGGTTGACCTCGAGCTTGTTGAGCAACGGCGCCGCGGCGGCGAGGCTGTCGGGTGTGATCACGAGCACGAGGTCGCCACCCGACTGCAGGAACGTCATCAGCGATGTAACGTCGGAATTGGTGAGCGCGACCGTCGGGTCATAGCAGAACACCACGTTGCTGCCGTTGACATCGAACGTGGTGCTGATCCGTCCCACATCGAGCCCGAGGTTCGAGAACCACGTGTAGAGCGCGAGAGTCCCCAGGCTCCCCGCGGATCGCGATGACGGGTTGAGCTGGTCGTTGGGAGGGATGGCCGTGCTGATTGCGACCACCGCGAGAATCGCCAGCGCAGCGATCAGCGTGAGCATCGCTGAGAGCGGCGGTCTGCTCACCCGCTCTGCTTCCCGGCGGCGTGACGCGCCACGCGCCGTACCGCCTCGCACCTGCCCCGGGCGATTTCCCAATCCGTGGCAGCGACTGCTGCGCCGCTATACCAGGCCTTGTCGAACGACGCCGCAGCGGGCGCGACCACCGCGAGCAGGTCCGCATCCGACGAGAGGGTGGCGAGCATCTCGCGCGTGGTCCAGGCTCGATCGAGATGGGCGCGACGATCGGCGACATCGAGCAGCGCGGAACGGAACACACGTCGAATCGCCTCGCGATAGTCGCCACGCTGCGCCGCCGACAGTCCGAGTTGCCACTCGCGCTCGGGGTCGTCGCCCGCCGTGGCGGGTTCGTCTGATCCCGCTGCTTGCCGCCCACCGATAACGCCCCGCAGCCGGTAGACGATGAACCCGGCGATTGCGGCGAGAACGAGCAGGCCGAGGAGGATCGAACCCCCCTGTCCGAGCAGCCCGAAGAGATGCGAGATGATCCAGTTGATCGCCGCGCCGATGCGCTCAAAGATCGACGGCGGTTGGTTCTGGTCGAGATCGGCGAAAACAGACGAAGCGTACACCTGATGGAGCAGGTTCTCGGCCACCCGGGAATCGACGTTGCACGCTGACCCGGCGGGCAACGCCAGAGTCTCGACGATGAGGTTGACTCGCTGCCTGGCGCCGATGACGTCTGGTGGCGATCCGGTGAGCTCGGCGATGATCGGGGCGAGCTCCTGGCGTGACGATGGCGCGAGAGCTTCAGCCTGGATCACCGCCGTCAGCGCGGCGGGCGCCTGCGCGGGAGCAGCAGTCAGCGCGTTGTCCGCTCGCCCGAGCAGCCCGATGAACGCGAGCGTGACGCAGGGCCCAGCGGCCACCGCAGGCACCGCTACGCCGATCGCTGTGGTCACCAGTGCCGCGCAGATGGCGAGCGCAGCGAGCAGGCGCCTCACAGCGACTGTGCGAGCATCTCGATGTCGAACCCTTCCTTGCGGATGCGCAGGTCGTAATACAGGAGGGTCACGCCGATGTAGGTGATCGGGCCGACAAACACAGCTGCGATCGCGCTCGCCACCTGGTCGAAGGCGAACGCGTTGCCCGGGTCGAGGATTGAACCTGGAACCTCGAAGATCGCGGCGGTCACTGAGGAGATGATCGATGCGATCAGTGCGAGCAGGAGCATCCGTCCGAAGGTCGGCCAGAAGCGACCGCTGACCAATTGCCAGCTGCGCCGCAGGCCGTGCCAGCCGGACGCGTGTTCGAGCACGATAGCGGGGACGGCGACCACCGTTCGCACATAGATGATGACGAGCGCCGGGACGAGCCCGATGAACGCGACGACTGCGATCAGTCCCCCGAGTCCGCCGGCGCCGACCGCGCCGAGCAGCAGGACGAGCGCTATCACCACAGCGATGGCGCCCAGGTAAGCACCGATGAGAATGAGGATCATGGTGATCAGCGCACCAAGGCGGCTCAAGGCTGCGCGATACGCGGAAAGCAGCGAACTCTTGCGATCCAGGTACCGGTCGCTCACAGCTCTGGTCGTCGCGGCCTCGCCGAGAGGGACGATCACCAGGAGGCTCACCAGGACTAGCCCGAAGGTGACCGCGAGCAGCCCGACATACGAGTTGAGGAGGTGCTGGGTCTGCGCCGGGGTGATCGTCTGCGCGTTGATCGAAGCGAACGGGGAGCGTACGAACGCCGAGATTCCCGTCAGCCCGAATAACAGCCAGGTGAGCAGCGCATAGGGAATCTGCACCACCGCACTGATCGAGGCGATCAGCGCGAAGTTGCGCCGGTACATCGTGAAGGTGGCGTCGAGCCATTCGCCCACCGACATCGACCGGAAGCGCCCCGATCCGACCTGTGACGGGATCAGCCCCGGGTTCCAGCCCGGCTGTGGTGGCCCCCATCCAGGCGACTGCGTTCCCCAGGCCGGCGGTTGTGCGCCCCAACCCGGGGGAGGCGCGCCCCATCCCGGCGGCGGTGAGCCCCAGCCTCCCGGCGGCGACCCCCAACCGGGCTGAGCGGCTCCCAGGTCTCCAGGGGGTGGGCTCGGGGGCGGCGGCTGATCGGTCACAGGACCATTGTCAATGCTGCACCGCAAGGCTGATCAAACGGTATCCTCACAACTTGAGGCGATGAGAGAGTTCACTGCCGCGCTTGCTCGCGGCCATTCCGCCCTTTGGCACGCCCGATGCGGGCGATAGTCGTCGATCCGAGCCTGATCGACTCCGGTTCCGGACGCCGGGGCCGCGGCCGGCGGCGTCGCGTACAACCGGGTTCGGCGCTTCCCGTCGAGGTCCGCGACGTCCGAACCCCAGTTCCCCCGGGTCCCGGCTGGGTGCTGATCCGTCCGGCGCTCGCGGGCATCTGCGGCACCGACCTTGCCCTCGTGCACCGCGACCCGGTGCCGAATGTCCTCACCGCCTACGCGGCGGCGGGTACGTTCATCCCCGGCCACGAGGTTGTCGGGGTCGTTGAGCGCGCCTCCTCCACGCGATGGGCCCGTGAAGGGGATCGCGTCCTGGTGGAACCGACCTTGCGGTGCGCCCACAAGGGCCTGGCCGAGTGCCGCCGCTGCCGTTCAGGCGATACGCATCTCTGCGAGAACGCCGACCGCGGTGGGTCGCTGTGCTCCGGCCGGTCGGTCGGCTCGAGCGAGAAGGCAGGTGGCGGCTGGAGCGAGGGCTTCCTGGTTCACGAGGACATGCTCGTTCCCGCGGATGGCATCTCCGACCAGCGGGGCGTCCTCGCGGAGCCGACCGCGACCGCGCTTCACGCGGTTCTGCGATGGACGCGTCGCGGCGACACGGCGGTCGTCATCGGATCGGGTGCGCTGAGCCGGCTCATCGTGGCGACGCTCCGGCGGCTGCATCCCGACCTTGACATCATCGTCCTCCACGATGCGCGAAACACGACCCGCCCTCGTATGGGACGGCGCCATCGCGAAAACGCTCCACTCAACGGCGATCCCAACGCAGCCTTCATGGCGATCCGATCGATCGGCGCCAATCGCGTCTGGCACGGGTCCTCCGAGCAGATGCTCCAGAAGACGGCCGAGCACATGGAGGCCCGCCTGATGCGACCGGCCGGTGGCGGTCTCCCAGTGCTCGATGGTGGAGTCGACGTGGTGTTCGACTGTCGCGCGTCGGAGCTGAGCATCGACCTCGCCGTGCGATTGCTCCGCGCCGGAGGCACGCTGGTGCTCTGCGGCCGGTCGGGACGGCATGAGATCGAGTGGTCGCTCATCTGGGCCAGGGAGCTCACCGTTCGCGGCGCCGCATCATACGGCCGCGAACCGGACGGCAAGCGCACCTTCGGCACCATTCGCGAGTGGTTGAGCGATTCGAGCTTCCCGGTCGACGGCGTGGTGACCCATCGCTTCCCGCTGGACGAGTACACCGCTGCCCTTGCGATCGCCCAGGCGGGCACCGCTGCCGGCGCAGTGAAGGTGGTCTTCGAGGGTCCGGCGGCCACCAGCCTCCGACCGTCGGCCGCAGCGGTCGTCGTCCAACAGCCAGACGAGCCGGTATTGCTGCAATCCACGGCGGCGCGGGTCCGCGGTAGTCGCGTCAAGGTCTCATAGGACCGCCGCCGCTTGGTCCCCGCACCCAGCGGGCGCGTCGCCGGGTGATCCGCGCACCCCTGTGCGTTCGTACCAGGAGTCGCGCAACCCCCGAGCGTGTGTCGGAGTATGAGATTGCACCTTAGTGACGACGACATCGTCCGCTCGATCTCTGCCCACTCGCCCGAGGGGATCGAAGCCTTGTACGACCGATATGGTGGCCTCGCACACACGGTTGCTCTGCGCATCCTCACCGACCGAGGCGCGGCAGAGGACGTCGTCCAGGAGTCGTTCCTCACGGTCTGGCGACGAGGTTCGACGTTCCAACCGGGTCGTGGATCCCTTCGCTCATGGATCTGCACCATCGTCCGGAACCGCGCCATCGACCGTTTGCGCGGTGATCGACACCGGACCCGGCTCGACTCGCCGATCGAGGATGAGTCGATCGAGCCGGCGGTTACCGATCCCTGGGTGGCGGTCGCCATCGAGCTGAGTGGCGAGGAGGTCCGCAAGGCGCTCGCAGAGCTTCCGCCCGAACAGCGTCAGACCATCGAGCTCGCCTACTACGGCGGGTACTCTCAGTCCGAGATCGCCAAGGCGATGGCGGTGCCGCTCGGCACTGTGAAGGGGCGGGTCCGGATCGCCCTCGACAAGTTGCGGTCGACCCTCGCCGACCGCATGGAGACACCGTGGCAGACGCAATAACCCACGACGAGGTGGCCGACCTCCTTGCGCTCGACGCTGTCGGCGCGCTTGAGGCGGCGGACCGTCAGATGATGGAGCGCCACCTTGCGACGTGTGGACCGTGCCGGCAAGCCGCAGCGCAGTATGCGGATCTGGCCTCGCTCCTACCGGCCGCACTCGAGCTGGCCCCGCCGCCGGCTCGCCTGCGTCGCTCGCTGATGGCGCAGGTCTATGCCGAGTCAACCGCCTCGCCGAAGCTTCCCTGGTGGCGACGCATGGTCGCTGCGATCCCTGCGAACCGGGCGTTCACGGTGATCGGCGCCGCCGCCATGCTGGCAGCGATCGCGCTCGGCATCTGGGGCGCTGCGGGGAGAAACGCTGCTCCGGCGCCGCTTGCGTACAGCGTTTCAGGCACGACGGCCACTGGGACCCTCGCTGTCGGCACCCAACCGTCGCAGGCCGTGCTGACGGTCAGAGGCCTCCAGCCACTCCCCAGCTCCAAGGTGTACGAGGTCTGGCTGATCCCGACCAAGGGGTCACCGAAGCCTGTCGGCTTCCTCAGCCCAGGAGTCGGCGGTGGTGCGTGGACAGCCGTCGTACCGGGCAGCCTCGCCGGATACAAGAGCATCGCGGCAACGGTCGAGCCTGCCGGAGGGAGCGCGACCCCCTCCAACACCGAGGTGTTGAGCGGTCAGCTCCGCGAGTCCTGAGGCGGCGGCAGCGCTGCCTTCCGGCGTTTCTCGGCAACTGCAGGGAGTACGCGCTTGACACCCGCGTTGTCGACCACCATGCGGCGCTCGCGCTTGCGATCGCGCTGGCGGATGCGCTCTCGCTCCGCTTCGGGCATCTCCGGGTCTGGCTCCATCGATTCGATCAGGCGCTCAGCCCGGCAGAGCTATGGCGCCTCCCTCGCGCGATCGCGACGCTGACGGCGGTCGCCGCAGCGAGCGTGACCACCGCACCGCCGGCGAGCGCCTGGACCCTGCGGTCGAGCCCCAGCGCCCGGATGCGCAGTCCGAAGCCGGACGCGTCGACGATCGCCAGGGCTGTGGCGTAGATCTGTGCACGCCGTCCAGGATCGATCGTCCAGGCGGCAAGTGCCGTCTCGACCTCGTCGCCGGTGTCGACCAGACCCGGGACCTCAGGAGATGCAGCGAAGGCGAGTATGTCGCCACCGAGCGCCGCATCAAGACGATCCTCGACGTTCATGATCCGGATCTCGAGAGGCGTTCGGCCGGCATCGGTGCGCCGAGATGGCGCCGGAGCGCGGTCAGGGCTCGGAAGGTCAGCAGCTTCACCGCCCCCTCGCTCCTCCCCATGAGGTCGGCGATCTCCCGGTTGCGCAGGTCGCCGCCGAAGCGCAGCAGGATCACCTGCCGCTGGTCGTGGGGCAGGCGGGCGACCGCGGCCCGGACCTCGTCGGCGCGATCGTCCTCCTCGGCGTGCACCGCGGGATCGGCGGCGGCGTCGGGAAGCATGTGCGGCTCGAGCTCGATCCAGCCGGGGCGCCGCCGCTCCCTGGAGACCAGGTTGCCCGCAACCCGATACAGCCATGCGGAGTACGGAACCCCGCGCCACTGGAAGCGTGGGAGCTCTTCGAGAGCCTTGGCGAAGGTCGCTGCGGTCACGTCGTCTGCCTGCTCCATGTCATGTGTGAGGGTGTACACGTAGGCGTGGATCTGGTCGACGTAGCGTTCGTAGAGCGTCGCGAACGCCGCTCGGTCACGCTGCGCGGCCAGTATCTCCAGCCGCTCCTCCTCGAGTTCTGCAGCGGTGCGATGAGCCATGGCTAACGCCGCATTCCACGCGAAGAACGCAACTCGCAGAAGCGTGTTGGGCCCATCGCGTTACGCCTGACGGCGGGCTCCGATCAGTCCAAGGCGGGTGCCGACCTCCTCGAACGCGAGCAGCGCACGATCGAGTTGCTCGTGGGTGTGGGTCGCGCAGACGATCGTGCGCACCCGCGCCCGGCCACGCGCTACGGTCGGAAAACCAATGCCCTGGGCGAAGACTCCACGCTCGAGGAGCCGGTCAGAGAGCTCCATCGCGACCGGGGCCTCGCCGCACATCACCGGTGTGATCGGCGTTTCGCTCTCGCCGATATCGAAGCCGAGCTCGCGGAGTCCGCTCTTGAAGTGACGCGTATTGCTCCAGAGCTGTTCGATGAGCTGCGGCTCCTGCTCGAGCACGTCGATCGCAGCAATGCATGCGGCAACCACCGCAGGCGGATGCGAGGACGAGAACAGAAACGGCCGCGCCTTGTGGATCAGGTGATCGCGGACGATCTGCGACGCCGCGACGTAGCCGCCGACCACGCCGATCGCCTTGCTCAGGGTGCCGATGTTCAAAGCGACCCGGCCATGCAGGCCGAAGTGGTCGGTGGTGCCCCGCCCGTTGGTACCGAGCACGCCGGTGGCATGCGCGTCGTCAACCATCACCGCCGCGCCGTACTGCTCCGCGCGATCCACCAGGTCGGGAAGCGGTGCGATGTCGCCGTCCATGCTGAAGACGCCATCAGTCACCAGGAGGATGCGGCGATATCCCTTGCCCCGAGCCTCGCTGAGCGCGCGCTCGGCATCATCAGGATCGGCGTGCTCGTAGAGGATTCGATCGGCCTTGGTCAACCGGATCCCGTCAATGATGCTGGCGTGGTTGAGCTTGTCGCTGACGACACAGTCCCCTGCATCGAGCATGGAACCGATGACTCCGACGTTCACCGCATACCCGCTCTGGAAGGTGAGCGACGCATCCGTACGCTTGAAGGCTGCCAACCGGCGCTCCAACTCCTCGTGGAGCGTCTGAGTCCCCGCGATCGTGCGCACCGCGCCGGTGCCCGCGCCCCATTCCAGCACCGCACGCGATGCCGCCTCCACGAGTCGCGGATGCGTGTTGAGACCGAGATAGTTGTTGCTGGAAAGGCTGATCACAGCCTTGCCGGTGATGTCCACCTCGGGCCCCTGCGCCGATTCGAGCACACGCAGCGGACGGAACAACCCGTCGCGACGCAGGGCTTCGAGATCCTCGTTCAGCGACGCGTCGAGCGCTTGGACGGCCTGGGACGCACCGGTACTCATGACCATGCGACCAACGATACCCTCCGTGTCGCTATTCGGGCGTGAGGGTCACCTTCCCGCACCGCCCCGACTTCATCAACTCGATCGCGCCATCAATTTCATGGAGCGCGAAGCGATGCGTGATCAGTGCGCGCACGTCGACCACGCCGTCCTGGACGTATGCGGTCACCTGCTCCCAGGTTTCGGGAATACGCCGCCCGGCGATGCCGTAGAGGCTCAATCCCTTCATGACCACGTCGCTGGAGAGATCGACGACATCCGGTCCGTCACCGATACCGAGCAGGCTGATCCAGCCTCCCGGACGCACGAGCCGCGTCGCCGAAGCGACCGCAACCGGGGACCCGCTCATCTCGAGCACGCAGTCGATGGCCCCGCCGGCCGCTCGCCGTACCGCCTCGTCAACCGCCTGATCGCTCGCCTGGACGATCGCATTGGCCCCCATGCGCTCCGCAAGGTTGAGTCGATACGTGTTGCGGTCGACGCCGACGACTCGCGCTGCGCCCCGGACTCGCGCCACCGCAATCGCCGCGCACCCGATCGGACCGCATCCGAACACCACCACGGTTCGTCCGTTGAGGTCGCCATACGAACAGGCATGCACCGCGTTGCCGAACGGCTCCATCGCGGCCGCGACATCCGGCGATACCGCGTCGCCCACGGGCCACACGTTCGCGAGCGGCACCGCGAGATGGGTCGCGAACGCTCCGTCGACATCGACTCCCAGGATGCGGGTGTTCTCGCAGACGTGAAAGTCGCCACGACGGCACTCGTCGCAGTAGCCGCAGACGATGTGCGACTCGACCGCGACGCGAGTCCCGAGTGCTGGACCGTGGACGTTCTCGCCCCACGCCACCACTTCACCGCAGACCTCATGGCCCACGACGCGCGGCGGGTGGACGCGCGCCGCAGCCCAGGGGTTCCAGTCGTAGAGATGCACGTCTGTGCCGCACACCGACGCCGAGGCGACACGGAGAAGGACCTGGCCCGCAGCGGGTGCGGGCATCGGGACATCGCCGACCATGAACCCGGGCGCAGGCGTCGGCTTGAGGATTGCGAGCACTGCGCCGTGATTATGCGTTCGTGCGCGGCCCGGTCAAACGTCTGCGAGGTGTCCGCCGAGCCCGGAGAGACTGCGGCGCATCGCGGCGAACATCTGCCGCTCATTCCAGAGGCGCGGGAGGACATACGCATGCTCGATGGTATTGACCGGCCGGTTCCGGGGCCTCGCCCTCGCCGGATCCCGGTCGAGGACCTCAGCGTCTACGAGGGTCGAGGTGGCCACACGCTGAGACGTCACGTCGATACCCGGCCGGGCGACGAGATGCGCCGCATCCTCCGCGAGGGTGTGGCGGCTGCGGGCCGATTCGTGAGCCGGGCAACCGCGCAACGTTGCGTCGACATCGCCGTCACACGGCGCAGCAACGACATCGCCGCGTGGCTCGGCGGCAGGGACAAGGGCGCACCGTTCACGTTCGTCGAGGACATGGGCGAGGTGGTCGGTCACGTGCTCACCTACGCGGAGGTCAGCCGTGGTGTGGTGGTCCCCACCCAGGTGACGGCTGTTCGCCTGGTCCTGCGCCGCAACGACGAACTGCCTGGCGGGTTCACGCTCGTGACCGCCTATCCGACCCGGTCCCCCTATCGGGACAAGAGACACAAGGAGCGCTGACAATGAACGGCACCATCGATATCGACAACGCAATCGAAAGCGCGGCCACCGACTACCCCGCGCTTTCGCAGCTCCTCGCGGGCTACTACCACCAGGACTGGCGGCAGGATCACGCCACTCCGGACGCCGCCGTGCACGCGTTCGCGGATGACGCGTCGCCCGACACCGTTGCCGACGCCGCGAGCGACATCGAACGGTTGCTCGGCGCGGGATTCGACGACGCCGGACTCGCGCGCGTCCTCGCCGACGGGTTCGACTGCAATTACGTCCCGGGTGCGAATGGGGTCACGCCGGCCGGCTGGCTGATGCACCTGCGAGACACTCTCCGCCCCACCGCATCCTGACCCGATTCGTCATCGTGCCCGCGGCGAGGCCGCGACCCGATGGAAGAGCGCCGCGAAGTGCAGCAGCGCCGTGGGCACGAGGGTTGGGAGCGCGAGGATCAGCGCGAGGATGTCGACGGGTCCACCGAGGAGCCGGACCCAGTACAGGATGAAGAGCACGATGCCGGTGAGCATCGTGTTGCGCCGCCCCCAGACCGTGTAGACCAGCTCCGGGCGGCGTCCGGTCAGGAGCACGATCGGGGTGAGCAGAACCGGTCCCGCGTACCGGGCAACGATCAGGACAGCCAGCCAGAGTGGGACGATCCCGAGCGCCCAGGACCCGATCGCACCGACGACGAAGTACAGAGCATCACCGAATGGGTCCATCGCCTTGCCAAGCACGGTCACCGGACCGTAGCGACGTGCGATGAACCCGTCGACCGCATCCAGCAGCCCGACCGATCCGCCGATGCCGCCCCACAGCGCCAGCCCGAGGCGTCCCGGCAGCGACAGCGTCCCAAGCAGCAGCACAGGAACGCACGCGTATCCGCGGAGAGCCGTCAGCCCGTTGGGGATCCCGTAGCGATCGACCGGTGTTCCATCCGGTGTTCGGAGCAGCGCGGCACCGCCGATCATCCCGATCGTCACCAGGATCCACCAGATGGCGGTGGCGACGAGCGCCAGGATCAGCGTCCCGTGGTCGTGCACCAGCGCCACGTCAGCCGTCAGGGCCTCGCCCAGGACGAGCCCGAGCACCGTCCACAACACCAGTGACCGGCGAAGGCGCGCGCTGACGCGAAGGCGCCCGAGCGCTGCCCCGTACAGGGTGGTCAGTCCGCCCAGGCCAGGGTTCCCGACGTCTGTGGCCGCGTCCGGGTCAGACCGCGAGGCACGTGATCGTCTTGACCACGCCGTCCGCGGACTGGATCCGATCAAGGATGAGACGCCCGATGCCCGGGACATCCTTGGCCTCGACCTGGGCGATGACGTCATATTCGCCGGTGATCGCGTCGACCAGGACGATGCCGTCAGTGCCCCTCAGGGCATCAGCCACGTGTTGTGCCTTGCCGGCGCTCGCGGTCACGAGCACATACGCACGAATCATCTCGCTGCTCCCACGGTTGAAACGCCCGGCGACTGTAGCATGGGGACATGCCGTGGGCCATCGTCATCAGGCTCCTCGCCCGGCTTGCGGCGAGCCTCTTTTTCTGGCGAATCGCGACCAGCCGGAGGCGGGCCTATGCGGGTGGTCAACCGGTACCCGGCGCCACGCCAAAAGCTCGCATCGACGCGGAGGCGGCGGTCATTGCGGTCAGGAACTCCATCCTGCTCACGTGGCGCGCGTTGCTGACCGTCGCGTTCCTGACCGCCACCACAGTCCTCCTGGTCGCCGGCGTCACGATCGTCGTCCTGACGCCGCGCTGGCTCGGTGCCCTCCTACTCGCGGCTGCGCTCGCGACTGGGTGGGGGACTTGGTTCGAGGGGCGTGTCCTAGTCATCGCGCTGCGGATGCGAAACCGGAGGCGCCGCGACGAGCGTCTCCGCAAAACAGCGACGTCCTGAACTGAGCGTGCGCCTGGGGCGGGAGGGGTCACCCGCGCCACCGCGAATTTGGCAGCGCCCGAGCGAGTGCGACAATCTGCTTGCGCGAACGAGGGCGCTGACAAGCTGAGCAGTGGCGTGGGTGACCCCTCCCGCCCCGCGGAGCAGAGCGTTCAGCTCAGATATGGAGCGACGCCTTCGCCTTGCTCGGCCGCGTCCATCATCAGTTCGCTGACAGTGGGATGCGCGTGGATGATCGAGCCCAGGTCGTCCATGGACAATCCGTCGCTGATCGCGACGCCGACCTCGTGGATGATCTCGACCGCGTGGACGCCCATGACGGTGGCGCCAACGAGACGGTCGGTTGTCGCGTCGGCATAGAGCTGTGCGACTCCGTCGGGCTCACCCTCTCCGAGCGCCTTGCCGTTGCCGAGGTAGCGGGCTTGACCGAGCTTGAGCTCGATGCCGGCGGCCTTCGCTGCTTCCGGGTTCAGGCCAACCATGGCAATCTCCGGGTGGGTGTAGATGCATGACGGCACCACGGTGCGGTCCATCGGCATGACCTCGTGACCAAGCGCGTTCTCGGCGGCGCGTCCGCCTTCCGCGCTGCCGAGGTGGGCCAGTTGCAGGCCGCCGATGCAGTCACCGGCGCCCCAGATCTTCGGGTTGGCGGTGCGAAGGAATGCGTCGACCTCGATGTGGTCGCGGTCGTTGATGATGACCCCGGCGTCCTCGAGGCCGATCCCACGAGTCTGTGACCGACGCCCGACCGAGACGAGCAGCAGGTCGGCCTCGACCGCGGTGCCATCGTCAAGGTGGGCCTTCACCGAGTCCGTGACGTAGTCGACCGATTCGACACGACGTCCGGCGAGAAACGTGATTCGCTGCTTCTCGACGATGCGGCGCCACTGTTGCACGATCCGTGCATCCACGCCGGCGAGCACCTGCGGAAGCACCTCGACGACGGTGATCTTCGATCCGAGCGCTGCGAAGAGGCTGGCGAATTCGCATCCCACGACGCCGCCACCGATCACGAGCATGTGGTCGGGGACTCGATCCAGTCGGAGGATGCCGTCAGACGTCACCACGCGCGGATGCTCCATGTCGATGCCGGGGAGCCCCGTGGCCTCGGTGCCGACGCAGACGATGAGCTGGTCGAATTCGTGGCGTTCGTCGCCCGTGACCACCGCGTCGCCGTCCACGACGCCCTGCGCACGCACGACCTTCACGCCACGCCGCTTGCAGGCCGCCTCGACGCCCTTGCGCATGGTCAGCACGATCTCTTCCTTGCGTTCCATCATGCGCGGGAAGTCGATCTCCGGCTCAGGGACGCGAATACCGAACGACGCGGCGTCGCGAATCTTGCGCAGCAGATCGGCTCCGGCCAGCAGCGACTTGGTTGGGATGCAGCCCCAGTTGAGGCAGGTCCCGCCCAGTTCGGCTCGTTCGATAAGGGTCACCTCCGCGCCGACCTGTGCGGCGCGAAGCGCGGCGACATCGCCGGCGGGACCTCCGCCGAGCACCACGACGCGCTGGGTCATGCGGTGGTGGCGGGGACGGCGGCCAGCGATGCGTTTCGTTCGCGCCGCGAGG
Organism: Candidatus Dormibacteria bacterium; assembly: GCA_044450385.1. Classification (GTDB taxonomy): domain Bacteria; phylum Chloroflexota; class Dormibacteria; order Aeolococcales; family Aeolococcaceae; genus Palsa-851. The sequence goes on along the minus strand of JBIOIZ010000052.1, from coordinate 5,164 downwards.
TGGCGAATGCCTCGGTGACGATGCGTTCCTGCTCGAGCTGGTGTGAGCCCGTGTACCCCTCCGAGGGACTCGCGCGGCGCGGCCTTCCGATGTAGTCCCACTGGATGTCTGACGGTCGAGCCAGCCCGAGGACGCGCTCGAGGCTCCCCCACGCGCCCATGTTCTGCGGCTCCTCCTGGACCCAGTACAGACGCTCGAGCTTCGGGTATGAGGCGACCAGCTCGAGAACTGGCTCGACCGGCAGCGGGTAGAGTTGCTCGACGCGCGCGATGGCGACGTCAGGGGCCTCAGCTCGTTGCGGCGCAAGGCTGAGCTCGTAGTAGATCCGGCCCGAGCAGAGCAGCAGTGAGCGCACCTCGTCGCGTCGCTCAGAGCCGGTCGGATCGTCGATCACCGGCTGAAACCTGCCGGTTCTGAGCTCCGAAAGGTTCGAGGTTGCTTCCTTCAAACGCAGCAGGCTCTTCGGAGTGAACACGATCAACGGCCGGGGGTCGTTGAGCAGTCCCTGGCTGCGCATCAGATGGAAATACTGCGCACTCGTCGTGCAGTTGACGAGGCGCATGTTGTCGTTTGCGCAAAGTTGCAGGAACCGCTCGATACGCGCGCTCGAGTGCTCGGGGCCGCTGCCCTCGTAGCCGTGCGGCAGCAGCATGGTCAGGCGCGAGTGCTGACCCCATTTGGCACGAGCCGACGAGACGAACTGGTCGACGATCATCTCGGCGTTGTTGAAGAAGTCGCCGTACTGTGCTTCCCAGATGACCAGGGTCTCCGGGTCCGCCGCGCTGTAGCCGTACTCGAACCCGAGACAGCCAACCTCGCTGAGCGGGCTGTTGAGGACCTCGAACGTGGCCTGCGCATCGGTGAGGTGCTGCATCGGTATGAACACTTCCCCGGTGCGCTCATCGTGAAACGCAAGGTGGCGATGGCTGAACGTGCCGCGCACGGTGTCCTGCCCGGTGAGCCGGATGGGATGACCCTGTGTGATCAGTGACGCGAACGCGAGCGCTTCGGCGGTGCCCCAGTCGATGACTCCCTCGAGCATCGCGGTCTTGCGACGCTCCATCTGTCGGAGCAGCTTGGTGTTCGGCGTGAAGTGCTTGGGGAATGTGAGCAGCTGGTCGTTGAGTGACGTGAGCAGACGTCCCGAGACGGCGGTGCGCAGCATGGGGTCGTCCGGCTCCTCGATGACCTGCTCGTGAGTCAGATCGTCGAGCTCGGCGGCCAGGTTTTCCTTCACCTGCTTGTGCGCGTCGGCCAGGCGCTGGTACATCGCCTTGGACTGGGCCTCGACCTCCTCAGGCCGGATCAGTCCGTCGGCAACGAGCTTCGCGGCGAAGATCTCGCGTACCGTCGGGTGCTGACGGATCTTCAGGTACATGAGCGGTTGTGTGTATGCGGGTTCGTCGCCCTCGTTGTGTCCGAAACGCCGGTAGCCGATCAGGTGCACCATGACGTCGCGGCGGTAGGCGCGGCGGTAGTCGTACGCGAAGGTGATTGCAGCCAGACACGCCTCGACGTCGTCGGCGTTCACATGGACGATCGGGATGTCGAAGCCCTTGGCCAGGTCTGAGGCGTAGCGCGTCGACCTCCCCTCCTGCGGGTCGGTGGTGAAGCCGACCTGGTTGTCGGCGATGAAGTGCACGGTGCCCCCGGTCGTGTACCCGGGGAGCGACTGGAGGTTGAGCACCTCCTGGACGATGCCCTGTCCCGCGAACGCAGCGTCTCCATGGATCAGCACGGGCAGCGCAGCCATGGGATCGAGGTGCAGTGTCGTCGCTCGGCGCTGGGTCTGTGCCGCCCGGGACCAGCCTTCCACCACCGGGTCGATGGCCTCGAGGTGGCTGGGGTTGGGCAGCAGGCGCACCAGGATCACCTTGCCGTTTTCCGTGTGATAGGTGCCCGTGGCCCCCATGTGGTACTTCACGTCGCCGGTCGACTGGAAGCGGCCGATCGCCCGGCGAGCAGACGCCAGCTCGAACGCATTGAGGATCGATTGGTACGAGTGATTGGCGACGTGCGCCACCACGGCGAGGCGTCCGCGGTGGGGCATGCCCATGACCACCTCCCCGATGCCGTCGTCGGCGACCAGGGTGAGAAGGTTCTCGAGCATCGGAACCAGCGCATCAAGTCCTTCGAGCGAGAACGTGTGCTGGCCGAGGAAGGCCGCGCGCTGGTATCGCTCCATCGCGTCCACCTTGGTCAGACGCTCGAGGATGCGAAGCCGGTCCTCCACCGTGAGCGTCGGGCGGTACTTGCCGGACTCGATGTGCTCGCGCAACCAGACGCGCTGTTCGTGGCTCGAGATGTGCTCGATCTCGAACGCGATCGTGCTGCAGTAGGTGCGGCGGAGGTTGGGGAGCACCTCGGCGAGGTTGCGACCCGGAACGTACACGCGGAGCAGATCCGCCGGGATCTGCTCCATCAACTCCTGGGTAAGACCATATGTGGACGGATCCATGGCGGGGTCGCCGATCGGCGGCGAGCCGAGCGGATCGAGGTGGGCGCCGAGATGGCCATGGGTGCGATGCGCTTTGACCAGCGACGTGGCTGCTTGCATCGCGGCGAGGAGCACACGATCCGGTGCCGCGCCCGGGGTCGGACGCGGGGGCGGCGGAAGTGCCGCCGGCGAAGCGCTGCTGACCGGCGCAGCCTCGAGCTGAGGCATGATCTGGCCAAGACTGGAGAAAACCGATTCATAGAAGCCATCGGCGCCATCGAGCAGGGACTCGATGCGACCGAGGAACTCGCCGGACTCAGCGCCTTGAATGACCCGGTGGTCGTAGGTGCTTGTCATGGTCATGACCTTGCCGACGCCCAGGTCGCTGATGGTCGCATCGGCGACGGTGCGCCATTCGACGGGGTACCCGATGGCGCCGATGGCCACGATCGTTCCCTGACCGGGCATGAGCCTCGGAACCGAAGCCACCGTCCCGATGCCGCCGGGATTCGTGAGCGTCATCGTCGCGCCCTGAAGCTCGTCCGCCGAGAGCGTGCTGGCACGGGCACGTGCGATGAGGCGCTCGTACTCGTCGCGGAAGTCCTTGAAGGAAAGCTCCGCCGCGTTGCGGATGACCGGGACGACGAGCGACCTTGTCCCGTCCTTGCGAACGCTGTCGACCGCCAGCCCGAGGTTCACCGGTCCCGGGACTCGCGCCGGCTTGCCGTCCTGCGTGCGGGCGAAGTGCGTTGTCATCGCAGGACTTGCCCCCGCGGCGCGTGCGATCGCGTATCCGATGAGGTGGGTGAACGACACCTTGCCGGTGTTACCGCTCGTTGCCAGCGCGCTGTTCAGCTGGCGACGCCGGCTCTCGAGGACGTTCACCAGGACAGTTCGGAAGGAGGTCGCCGTGGGGATGTCGCGGCTGCGCTCCATATAGTCGACAAGCGCTGCGGCCGCCCCCTTGATCGGTTCGGCGTGCTCGCCGTCTGCGACGCGCACGGTTGTGTCGATCCGGGATCCGCTCCCGGCCCTGGCCGCGAGCACGTCCGCCCTGGTCACGATGCCGCCCGGCCCCGAACCATGGACGCTGCGGAGGTCGACACCGTTCCTTGCGGCCGCGCGTCGCGCCAGTGGCGCCGCAATCACGTCGGATCCGTCCGGTGCAAAGACGGGTTGCGACAGCGGCGGCAGCGCGGTTGCGGGCGGCGTTGCAGGAGGTGGGGTTTCTTGTGCCGGCGGTGATTGAGCCGCTGCCGGCAGTGCGGTGGATTCCGTGGCGCCGCCGCCTGCAGGAGCTTCAGCTTCCGGGTGTGACGGACCGGAGTCGGAAGCGACCTCCGGAACCGCCGCCGGTCCCGGGGCGATCACGGCCAGGGTCGCACCGACTGCGACGGTCTCGCCTTCGGCGGCAACGATCTCGGTGAGCCGGCCGGTTGCGGGCGCCGGCACCTCGACGTCGACCTTGTCGGTCGTCACCTCGACAAGCGGCTCCCCCTCGTCGACTTTGTCCCCGACGGCCTTGAGCCAGCGGGACACGATCCCCTCGGATACGGACTCACCCATCGCCGGGAGGGTCAGCGAAACAGGGTCAGCCACTCTTGAATGGTCTCACCTTCGCTCTTCAGCAGTGCGGACGCCCGTCGATCGCGGGCGATCCTGCCGGCGCGGGCGTGGCGATCGTTGACGGCACCGGCGTCGGAGTGGCGTTGGGGGGCAGCGACGGCGCCACCGCTGGTGGATCGATGAGCGGGGCGTCGAGCGCGGAATAGCACTGGACCTGCGGGGAGCAGCCCGTCAGCACCAGACCCCAGTCGGGTAACTGGGCGAAGCTCGTGCACTGCCAGTCGAGCGCGGTTGTCTGCACGCTGTTGTAGTCATAGACCACGTAGTCGTCGACCCGGCAGTGGTCGCTCGGCGTGACGATGAAATGCTCATCGACCGAGTTCGAGAAGCCGTCGCCGAGGACGTCGAGCTCCATGCTCTTGCAGTGTTTGGCGGCCGCAACGAAGCAGGCGACGGCCGGATCGGCGGAGATCGCGGCCGTGTGAGCCGGGTTCGGCATCCCGCATTCGGGCGCCGTCGGATAGCCGCACGAAGCCAGGCTCACCCCGAGCACGATCAGCGCGGCGGCCTGGACCAGGGCCAGCTTACGGACAACGCTCCTCATTCGCGGCCAGTCTATGTGGGAGGCACCGACGTGACGTCTAGCCGGCCTGCCGCTTATGAGGTTCCCCGGACAGCCGGCACCGCGCCGATCTGAGCCATTGGCGCGTGACGGGAATGAACTCCTCGTCCAGCACGGCACAGGCGATGAGCACGATGACGGCGCACCCGAGGCCGATGAGGCCGCTCTGCCAGGTGGCGAAGGCTTGTGAGGCGCCGGCGCACGCCCCGCTGCACGACGTCGTCACTTGCGCCGTCGCCAAGCCGAGCAGGATGCCGACGGCGCTGCCGACGGCGTACAGCAGGACAGTTCGGGCCTCGTTCACGAATCTGAATATAGGGGTACGCCGCCCGTCTGCATGGCGGAGAGCGTCTGACCCCGAGGCACGCGACCGGCGATCGCCCCGCCCTTTACCTACACAAATCTGTATACTTCGGCGGCCGGGATCGTCCGGTGCGGCCGGAGGGGCGACCGTCGAAGCGAGGCCTTTGGAGGTAGCCCATGCTCCGTCGTCATCGATTCCATCTGCTGGTTGGCGGGGCTGCGGCCGCCGCCATGGT
>JBIOIZ010000051.1:0-20713 GCA_044450385.1 Candidatus Dormibacteria bacterium | reverse complement strand
CTCGTGTCTGCCGGAAGCCAGGGGTTGCTGGCGGGCGACCTGCTCGTGGTGGTGGCCACCGACCTCAGCTATCGAGCGGATGCTTGTCCCGAGAGTGTCGCCACGGTCGAGGCGCAGGTGCATGCGCTGCTGACCGGCGTCGACCGCCTCGCCGATGCGCTCGCCGGTGATCGCGGCGACGATCATCGCCGCATCGCGCATCCATCATTGGAGCAATTGCGTGCTGCCGCACTGGATTGCATGCGCCGGTCGGGGAGCGATGAACGGGCGACGCGCGGTGCAATGGCGGTGGTGATTGCGGCGGAGTGGGTCGAGAATCTCGCGCGAACAGAGGCGGGTCTTCACGAGCCTGTTGAAGCGGCAGCTGCGGCTGCTCGGATTCGTTGGTGGCGATGACGGCAATGACGATGCAAACCAATTCCGGAGGTGCATGAATGACGACCTCGGTCGCGATCCTGGGTACCGGCAAGATGGGCGGCGCCATAGCGCGCCGGCTCGCGTCCTCAGGGTTTGACCTGATTCTGTGGAATCGCACGGCTGCACGGGCACAGGAGCTCGGCATTGGCCGCGTCGTCCCCACACCGGCCGACGCGGCCCGCGACGCCGACGTCGTGATCAGCAGCTTGACCAACGAGGCGGCTGTCCGCGAGGTCTACCTCAGCGGCGACGGCGTCTTGCGGAATGCCTCTGGGAAACTCCTCATCGAGGCCAGTACCGCAGGCCCGCGAATCGCCGAAGAGCTTGGCCCCGACGCACGTGCCGCCGGAGCGCGCTTTCTCGAAGCGCCGGTGGTCGGCAGCGTTCCCGCGGTGGAGAGCGGAAAACTGCTGATCATTGCTGCAGGCGATCCAGCGGACGTCGAAGATGCACGGCCGGTGCTCGAACACCTGGGTGACATCGTCTATGCGGGGCCGTGGGGCAATGGTCAGCGGTTGAAGCTGATCGCCAACAGCATGCTCGGCATCGTCAGCGCTGCAGCCGCCGAGTTGCTCGCCGCCGGAACGGCCGCGGGTCTCGATCGTGCCCAGGTCTTTGCGGTGCTCGCGCGCTTTGCACCGGGGCTCTCCGCGCGCGAACGCGGATTCCTCCACGACCAGCACACGCCGACGATGTTCGCGGTGCGCGACCTGGTCAAGGACCTGGATCTCGCACTGGAAACTTTCGGCGGCGCGACGCCGCTCGCACACCAGGCGCGCGAAGCGTTCGCGGAAACCAGGCAGCGCTCGCCGGATCTCGATATCTCAGCCGTCGTGACCCTTTACGAGCAACGGTGATCTGACGGGTTGCCGGTTCTGCAGACACCCCGCGTGAGCCGAGGGCCAGCAGCAGCATGAACGCGACGACGTAATAGAAGTTGAACCGCGCATATGAGGCGAACGCGGTTGACACAAGGAAAAGAAACGCCGAAGCAACGCAGAGATCGGCGACGTCTCGAGGCCGCAAGCGCAGCACCGCGAGGCTGGCGGCGCCGACCGCAGCTGGAAAGATCCACCCCGGCAGCGGTGCTCCGCCGCTGTTGTGAACGATCGCCCCCAGCGTGAGACCGTCGTAGTAGGCCGGTTCCCAGAAGTGACGTACCAACGTCGCAAACGCAATCGCCTGGACGCCCACCCCGATGCTGCAGATCAGCATGATCGCCAGAGCCAGGGCGCTGCCCGCGACGATCCGAACGCGCCATGAGGGCGACCAGACGAAGAACGGGAGGAAGAGCACCAGCGCCGTGGGTTTCACCAGCAGGCACGCCGCGATGGCAACCACGGTCCAGACCGCATGGCGCCTGTGGAGCGCGAGGGTCAGGCCGAACGTCACGACCATCAATGTCTCGGGCCACGCGGTGACCACCATCGATGGCGCGAGCGGCAGCGCGACGGCGAGCACCAGAAGGAATCGCCGGCTGAGCGGCGAGAGCATTCCCTGACGCGCGACGATGAAGACGACGGCAACGGCGGCGACCGCCCACACCACCGATGCAACGCGGATGTCCCCGACCAATGCCCCGGGAAGTGACGCCACGGCCACCGCTGGTCCGTAGGGAAGATGCTCGGGACCGATCACGACAACGCTGGGCGCGACGGGGACACGGTCGTAGATCGTCGCGCTGTAGGGATTGCCGCCATGCAGAAGACTGAGCGCGCTGGCGGTCTCGATGTAGAAGACATCAAACAGCCCATGTCCCCAATGCCACGGCACCGTGGATGCGGCGACCGAGGCAGCGGCTGACAGAGCGACGCCGGTGCGAAAGCGCCATCGCAACGCAATCACGACGCTGACCACCACACCGGCGGCAAAGATCACCTGCGGTCCGCCAAAGAGATCGGCATTGAAAAAGAACGCGAGCGCACAGCAGGCGATCGCGATGACCCAGGTGGATTTCGACGGCTCGGCAGCGACCATCAATCGAGCGGCGAGGAGAAGCGCGCCTGCGATCGCCAGCAGCAGCAGCGCTGCAGGATTCGCCGACCCTGCGCTGATCATCAATGCAAGGACGATCGCGACCGTTGCCAGCAGCGTGGCGTCCCCGGAGCCGAACGAGAGCCGTGTGGCGCTGCGAGTCTCAACGAGCATCGCAGCCCAGCGCGTCGAGAATGATGTGATAACTCTCGACACTCGCCCCAGCCTAGGGGGACGTCGAGTCGCAATCCGGCCCGTTACGGAGCCGAGTCGCTTCCCGCTGCTCCCTCAGGGGCGATCACGCCGCCTCGCGTTCCATGTCGTCCTGCGCAGCGTCGGCGACCGGCCATCCAGCAGGAAGCCGCCGAAGGTCAGCAGATACGCGTTGACGTCCGGACGGCGACCGTCTCGCGAGATCGCCGCCTGCACGCGTACGTCACGCGAGGCTCGATCGCTCATGGGCAACTCCACGGCCCAATCACGCTGAGCGTGGGACCCGGCGGGACAGAGGTGCCATTGGAGGCTTCGAAGATTGCGTTCACGGTTCCCGACCGCCCGTCGCTGCTTGTGAAGGTGAGAAGACCGGCGACCGACTGCCAGATAGTCTCCGTGCTGTACTCCTCGATCTCAACCTTTGGCACGCCATCCCTGGTACCCATCCCATGGGGCCACGGCGGAAGGTCGTATTTGCCGGCACCGGTAAAGCTGCCATCGATCTCGATGTCGAGCCCGAACACCTGGTTGCTCCCAGTAAATCGGAGCAGGTCATCGAGCCCCTGGTTGCTGAGCGTGCAGATAACGGCCGCATCTGGAGCCGACGCGGCACATTCGTTGAAGACCCCAACGACTTCCAGATCGTTCGACGGGCAATCCGCCAGAGGTATCGGTGTCTGCCCCGGCGTAGCGGTTGGCGCGACGTGGATACCGATGCCTCTGGTGACAAGCCATGACACAGCGCCGACGACGACTACGAAGCCTGCCAGCCACGCTAGGAGCTTGTATCGACGCGGTTGGTCCGATGTGCCCATGTGTAGCTTCCTGTGCGCGACTATACCGTGGCATCTATCTCGCCGAAGACGTCCCGGACCGTCGAGCCGAGCGAATGTCCGCCGTTCAGGTGACACGCGCTCCGACTCGGCGCATAGGTGCGCCGGACCATTTTGACGAGAGTTTATGGATTTGGCATACACCAATTCTCGGGTTCCGAGTCCCGATATCGTCAATCGCATGCGCACTGTGTGCCCGGCCAGCTGGCTGACTTCTGAATCAGTGCGTGGGTTCGAGGAACCGGATGATCGCGCTCGCAGCCGCCTCACTGGTGGCGATGGTGTAGTGATTCGCGTCGATGTCGACCACCGTCGCTGATTCGACGATAACGGGGAACCGATCCCGGTCGCGCTTCGACAGGATGAATCCGGTGCCGGGGGTCATCTCGCGCGTCGCACGCAGGAGGAGCACCGGCATGGAGAGCGACGCCCAGAGTCCATACACCCCAGCGGCATCGTCGAAGGCGCAGGCTCCGGCCCCGAATATGACATCCTCCATCACCGCCGCGCGACTCGTTCGTGCCGCGACACCACCATTGACTGGTTGCAATTCGTACCGAAAGTAGCGCTCCCAGTAGTCGCTCCACGGCTCCATGATGCCGCTGCGGCGAAACAGGTCGAGATATGCTTCGACTGACGGAAAGACCGTGCCGAGTCTTGCGACCGACGCGCTGATCGGCGCCGCAGTCGATGGGTCCGGGACGCCGCACATATCGACGAGGACGACGCGTGTGAGCCGGGCGGCATCTTGAGCTGCGGCAGCCATCGCAACCGCCGCTCCCATGGAATGCCCAATCAGCGAAAACTGCTTTGCATCCAGATGATCCGCGACAGCGAAGACGTCCGCGGCGTGCTTGACCCATCCGTACGACCCGACCTCCGTGACGTCGCTCCGGCCGCGTCCACGCAGGTCCAGCGCGACAAACTGGATCCCCACGGTTGCCAGCCGCTCGCCGAGGAACTCAAAGCTCTGCAGATTCGCCGTCAGGCCGGGGATGCCGAGCACGAGGGGTGTATCCCTAGGCCCGTACCGCTTCGCGTGGAGCCGCCCCGATTGCAGCTCGATGTCGAATTCCGCCGCCACGCGGCGAATGGTGTCATAGCCGACTCTCCGCCGTGCGCAAGAAGGACTACCCGCAATGCCCGCCGCGCAACCAGCCGCTGCACGGCGACCAGGAGCTACTTCGCCATGTCGTCCGAATCTCATTCCAGCGGTGGTCGGCAAGGGCCCCTATTGACAATCGCTCGTTGCCAGGTACCGCCGCGCCAAGGCAACGATCCTTCGAAGCCAGTGGTATCGTTGGACGCCAGACGGCTTGAGGAAACCTCGAAAATGCTCACTGCTGGTGACCGGCTCGCACTCGCGCAGGGACTCTCGGTGCGAGGCTCTGCGATCCGCCGACGCTTCGAACCGTTGTCCTCGATGTCGCATCCGATACCGGCGGGCATCCAGCGGAATGAACTGCCGGTGCCACGCACCGGACTCCGGCTCGTCGAGCTCGAGCGGGCTCGGGATCAACAGCAGGCCCTGGGGACACCTAACCGATAAGTTAGGTGCGATTCTGGTGTGTTAAATCGCACGCTAGCGTTGACGATGCTACGGGTACGTGGCCCCGCAACGCGACGGCGCGGCTCTTACGAGTCGACAGGCACGTCGGACGGCTGAGGTGACCAAGGTGCGATGCAACCGCTCTTGGACCAAGACATAGGCCATGGGCGGGAGCCTGGGGGCGTATCCTGCGAGGCTCGCTTCGATCACCGGTCCCGCGGAACTGTGCTGGCACGAGAAGCTGAGCACGCCGCCCGGAGTGGCGACGAGCCATCCTCCGTCGATCGTGCGCTGCCATGTCGCCGCGTCGTGCACCGGGGAGCCGAGCCGGAGTACCGACCAGCCGGCGAGGCGGAGTTCGTCACCGTGCCAGCGGAGCACACCGAGTCCGAGCCGAGATGTCAGCTGACGGAGTTCCTTGTCGACACGGCCAAGGAGGCGCGAGTCACAGCGGGCCGTCGCGCTCAGTTGAAACCGCTGCGTCAGATGGTAACGACGACCGTCCCAGAAGGATGTGTGTGCAATGCGAACCATATGCTGGCGATTCGCGAGTGCGCGCCTCACGGCTTCGTCGAACCCACACGGCACAACACCCACTTCGGCGAAGAGATCGGCTCCGTCCGCGAGCGCGTCATGACGAAGGCTCTCGACCAGTGCCTGCGCGACCGGAAGGGGCACGGAGGTGACGAAGCGCAGCCAGTGTGCCGAGAGCCGGGGTGTCAGCACTGGAACGCTGATGATCAGGCGGCGGCGTAAACCCAGCGCCAGGGCCATGCGCTCGAGCATCTCGCGGTATGTCAGCACGTCGGGACCAGCCAAGTCGATTTCGCGATTGCCGGCCACGTCCACCGCGCGTACCAGCGCGGCGATGGCATCGGTGAGTTCGACTGCCTGGCAACGGTTGCCGACCCAGCGGGGCGTCACCATGACGGGGAGGCGCCGGACCAGGTCACACATGATCTCGAACGACGCGCTTCCTGAGCCGACGATGATGCCCGCACGCACGTGCAGTGCACCGCACCCACGCCGGAGGATGTCTCCGACCTCGCGACGGCTTGCCAGATGCTGGCTCAGCGCGGTCTCCTTGGGATACAGCCCGCCCAGATAGATCACGTGGCGGACGCCAGCCGTTCGCGCCGCATCAACAAAACGCCGTGCATATGCGCGGTCGCGAGCGGCGAACCCTCCGCCGCCGCCCATCGCGTGGACCAGGTAGAAGACCGTGTCGACCCCGACGAGCGCTGCCGCATCCGGTCGTTCGTCATCGAGGTCGAAGCGCCGATCCTCGATGCCCTCCAACCTATTGAACGTCTCGGGGTGACGGCCAAGGCGACGGACGATATAGCCGGCTTCTACGAGACTTGGGACGAGCGCGCGTCCGACAAAGCCCGTGGCGCCGGTGACGGCGACCGTTCGGGCAGCATCGCTCGATATCTGAGAATCCGTCACGTCAGTGGTAGCTGTAGCGCGAGCCCGAAGTCTTCTTTCCGATGGACCGGGAAATCGGCCCGTGCAAACGCGCGCTTGAACGCATCAACCACCTCGGGGTCGAACAGCGAGCCGCGACCCCGGCTGATCTCCTCTATGGCGGCGTCCATTCCGACTGCGGGACGGTACGGTCGATGAGCCGACATCGCCTCGAGGACATCGGCGACGGCGATGATGCGGGCACCCAATACGATCGCATTGCCCTTGATGTGATCAGGGTAACCGCTGCCGTCGAAGCGCTCGTGGTGCTGGCGGATCATGTCAGCGACCGGCCAGGGGAACTTGATGCCCTGGACAATCTCGTAACCCGCCTGAGAATGGGTCTTCATCAGCTCGAACTCCGCCGGATGCAGACGGCCAGGACGCGCAAGGATCTCCGCGGGGATGCGGACCTTGCCGACGTCGTGGATGCTTGCGGCGAGGCTGATGCCTTCCACCTCGAAGGGTGAAATCCCCATCTCAGCGGCGATCGCGCTGGCTATATCGGCCACCCGGCGCTGGTGGCCGGCGGTGTACGGGTCGCGTGCTTCGACCGTGGCGGCCATCGCGGCGACTGCGGCCTGACTCACCTCGATGCGCGCCTGCTCGGCCTCCTTACGGTCGGTGATGTCCACGACCACGACGCCGATGCCGATGACCTCATCGTGGACGCGTACGGGGTAGTAGCTGTTGAGCCAGTGGTGGGGGCGGCCCGGATCCGCAGCTGTCTCACCGCTCATCTCAAGGTCGATAACCGGCTCACCGTCATCTAGCACGCGCCGCAAAACCGGCTCGAGCGAGGGCCAGAGCCCTGGCACCACGTCGCTCACTCTGCGACCGAGTTGTGCCTCGATAGAACCGCCGCTCGACTCAGCCAGCTTCTGGTTGACGCGCAGCTTTCTCATGTTACGGTCTATGAAGCCCAGCCCTATGGGCGCTGTCGCATACAGTGTCTCGAGGAGGGAGAGGGTTTCGGCCTGCTGACGCTGAGCGCGCTTGTGGTCATCGATGTCCGTCGCGGTGCCGATCCACCGGAGGACACGCCCGCTGGGATCGCGAAGTGGCAAACCGCGGAACGTATGCCATCGATACTCGCCGTCGTGACGACGAAGGCGGTACTCCATTTGGTAGGGGGTCACGGTGCGCGTTGCGTCTTCCCAAGCCGTACGAGCACGCTCAGCGTCGCCAGGGTGCACAAGGTTGAGCCAGTCCCACCCATAGTTCGCGTCCGCTGTGCGACCGGTGTAGTCAGTGCCCTGCTTGTTGAAGTAGTCTGTCGATCCGTCAGGTGCTGCCGCCCAGACGATGTGGGGGATCGATTCGGCAATCAGCCTGAAGTCCGCATCGCTCAGCGCACGTTCGAAGGCCACGACGCCGGATGAGAGAGCGGCCCGTGGATTCTTGCGGCTCGGAGGCACCTGAGCATCGTCTCCCGCTACCGGAGGGTCATTGTCTCGTCTCGGGGTAGCGCTCCTTGTCACAGCAGTTCAGCATGGGAGGCGAGCGGACCGGTCCGCCTTGCGTTGCAGTCTTGGGATGGCGGCGTCACTCAAACTGTGGTGACCTGGGTCTCAACTGGCACCACGACCTTGCCAGGTGGGACCTTCCGCCCTATCGAAACGCGATGCGGCAATGACAGCGGGAGACGAGGCTCGAACTCGCGACCCCTACCTTGGCAAGGTAGTGCTCTACCACTGAGCTACTCCCGCTCGTTTCGCGCGAAGGCCAGAGTATATCGGCGCCGAAGCGCGGCACCGGGCGAGATCAGACTGGGTGTGCCGCCTCGAGCCGCTGCGACGCGATCCATCGATCCAGCACGGGGCCCGACTCGAAGGACGTGATCAGCGCGTACCTCGGACTCGGGCCAGGGTTGTGCACGACGTGATACAGCCGCTCGGTGTCGATCACGAGCTGACGGCGCGGATGGAGCGCGATACGGCTCTCCGTCGAAGGATCGTCGCGAACCTCGCGCAGGATGAACTCTGAGCCCTCGGGAGCGTTGAGCTCGAGCCAGGACCGGACCACCCAGCCCTCGCCGTCGGGGTTGAGGCGGTTGTTGTCGTCCTGGTGAAGCTGGCGCAGCGCATCGGCCTCCGACGACGGATTGAGCTTGATCACCCGGACGCGTCCGTATCTCGCTCCAACCGCCTCCACGTAGCTGCACAGCGTCGGGGCGATCTCGCGGTTGGCAGTCCAGATACCGTCCTTGTCGGGCTTGCCGTGATCCCAGAAGCCGGCGCACTCCATCTCGCCCTTCGCCGATGCGAGCGGCGCGAAGTTGGTGTCGCCGCCGGATTTCCAGTCGACGTACTCGAGACGCTCCCACTCCTCCGGGGGGATCGCCGGGCCGTCGCCGAGGATGGCGAATCCCTTCTCAGCAAGCACGTCGAGTTTTGGGTGAGCCATGGAAGTACCTCTCGATGTCTGAACGCAATGCCGCCACTGCGAAGTCAGTCGCTAAGGCTACACGCGGGTGCATGTCGTGGCACATCCACGCCCGATAAGCTGGTCTCGGTGACAGACGACCTGGCGCTCGCCCTCGAGCTGGCTGACGTCGCCGATGGGATCTCGATGGAGCGATTCCGAGCTCACGATCTCAAGATTGACGCCAAGCCTGACCTCTCGCCGGTGACCGAGGCTGATCGGGCGATCGAAACGTACGCCCGCCATCGGATCGGCGCCGCGCACCCGGACCACGCGATCATCGGCGAGGAGTTTGGGGTCGTGGGCGATCGCGGCGCGACCTGGCGATGGGTCATCGACCCGATCGACGGGACCCGGAGCTTCGTGCGGGGCAACGAGACCTGGGCGACCCTGATCGCCCTCCAGCGCGACGGCGAATCCGTCGTGGGAGTTGCATCGGCGCCCGCGATGCGACTGCGGTTCCACGCAACCCTCGGCGGCGGGTCGTTTCTCAACGGGCGCCGCATCCACGTGTCGAAGATTTCGGACGTCTCCGAAGCGCTGATCACCCATACGGCCATCCGCGGCTTCGTGATCACCAAGCAGGCCGAGAGGCTCGTCGCGCTTGCCGGTCGATGCTGGGACGCGCGCGGTGTGGGCAACTCGATGTCGCACCTCGCGGTGGCTCGCGGGACAGCGGACATCGGCTGGACGTCGCGTGCGAACCTCTGGGACTACGCGGCGCTCAAGCTCGTCGTCACCGAGGCGGGCGGCCGGTTCACGGACCGGAGCGCCGACGATCCGGTGCTCGGTGGCACGGGCATCTCCTCCAACGGCGTACTCCACGACCTCGTCCTCGAGGCGGCCGGTTACCCGATGCCGGCGTCGTGATGAAGGTCGGCACGACTCGCGAGGGGCCGCGGGTGTCGACGGCTGTAGTCGGTCACTTGGTACCAACTACGTAGGTCAGATGGGTGGCCATGCGTGAATCAATCGCCTCTACGATCTAGAGATGAATGCCTCGCATCAGCATCCCCAGTGCGTACGCCTCAGGAGTCACCGTCTGCTCGCCAGGGTCATCATCTGCATGCGACTGCGATGCACTGTCCGGAAGCATCTGGAATGCGCCGGCCATGATCAGCTGGTGGACGTTGGGCGCAATGGCGTGCACGAGTTCGCCAAACTTCCCAACCCGTGTCGACACCTCGTGGGGTCGCTTGATGAGCGCCTCAACCACCATGTCAGCGGCCTCGTCGGAGCTGATCGTGGGGAAGTTCTTGTACATCCCGGTGGGGGCGATCATCGGCGTGCGCACCAATGGCATGTGAATCGTCGTGACCGCGATGCCCTCCCCCGCGACCTCCGGCGCGAAGCATCGTGAGAACGCATCCAGCGCGTTCTTGCTGGCGACATACGCCGCAAAACGTGGTGGATACGCCTGTCCGCCGATAGACGTGATGTTGATGATGTGCCCGTCCCGGCGCTCGCGCATTCCCGAGATCACGGCCATGATCAATGCGATGGCGCCGAAGTAATTCAACTTCATCGTCCGCTCGAAATCGTGGAAACGATCGAGCGAGTCGAGCACGGAGCGCCTGATCGACCGTCCGGCGTTGTTGATGAGCACGTCGACGCGACCGTGATCGGCGATCACGCGCTCGATGAGGCGCGTGCACGCGTCGTGGTCGCTGAGGTCGGTGGGATAGACATGTGCCTTGCCCCCGCCGCTCTCGACCTCGGCGCGCATCACCTCGAGTTGTTCCTCGCGCCGGGCAACGCCGATGATCGTCGCTCCCGATGCCGCAAGGTGTTGGCACACAGCGCGCCCGATGCCACTCGAAGCGCCGGTGATGACCACGACCTTGCCACCGACGACTCGACGCACGTTCGCGGGGCTCGGAAGTTGCGGATCCAGATGTCGCTCCCAGTAGTCCCACACCTTCCACGCGTAATCGTGCAGCGGAGGGCACGTCACCCCGCTGCCCGCCAGCGCGGCCTGCGCCTGGCTCGCGTCGAAGGTTGCCGGATAGTCCATGTATGTGAACGCCGCCTCGGGAATGCCGAGGCGCGACAGCGCCTGCTGGCGCATGCGCTGCACCGCGGGCAACGACCCCATTGCCGACAGTCCGCCGGGAAGCATGCGCGCCATGCGCCGGTCGATCCGCAGCGCGAATTCCGGAGCGTGCGCGGCTCTGCAGAAAGTGTTGAGCGTGTCACCGAGCGACAGCGGCGCAGGGTCGACTATGTGAAACGCGCGACCGTCGAGACCCTCGACGTGCGCGATGTGGTCGATCGCCTTGGCGACGAAGTCGACCGGGACAAGATTGAACGGCCCGCCTTCAGGGCCGATGAACGGCACCCATTGGGGGAAGGCGTCGCGCATCTGCTGGATGAGCTTGAACGCGTAATACGGACCATCGACGCGATCCGCCTCGCCGGACTCCGACGAGCCGATAACCATTCCGGGGCGGTAGACACGCCACGGAACCGTGGCCTCGGCGCGCACGATGTGCTCGGCCTCGTGCTTCGTCTTGTAGTAGGGGTGGTCGAGTTCCTGGCCCTCGTCGAACATCGCCTCGGTGAAGGTCCCCCTGTACCGCCCGGCGACGGCGATCGAGCTCACCAAATGGAGGCAGCCGGCGCCGACCTCATTCGCGAGCCCGACGACGCTCCGGGTGCCGGTGACATTGGCCCGCTCCGTCTCATCGGCCGGCGCCGTCAGGTCGTAGATGGCCGCCAGATGGAACACCTGAGCGCCGCGGAGTTGCTCGCGATCGTCGATGGCCAGCGCAAGGCCGGGCTCGCCGAGATCACCGATGAGCGCATGCAGCCGTTTGCCGCCTGGATCGAGACGCTCGCGTAGCGCGGCAAATCGGGCGCGCGAACCCGGACGCACCAGCACGAAGACGTTGTCGCCTCTCGCCAGGAGCAGCGGCACGAGGTGCCGGCCGATGAATCCGGTCGCCCCCGTGATGAAGTACGTCACGCGGCCGACAATAGCTTTTTACGACAATCGGAGACAGAGCCATGCCTGAGCCAGTCATCGTCGCCCTTGGCAGGTCCCCCATCGGGCGCGCGATGAAGGGGTCGCTGGTCAACGTCCGTCCGGACGACCTCGCCGCCAGCGTGGTCACCCAGGTGCTGGATCGTCTTCCACAACTCGATCGTTCGACGATCGACGACCTCATCTGCGGCTGCGGGCTTCCGGGTGGCGAGCAGGGCTTCAACCTCGGTCGCGTGATCAGCATCCTCACGCGCATCAACACCCCCGGGACGACGGTCACCCGCTACTGCGCGTCATCGCTGCAGACGACCCGCATGGCTGCGCACGCGATTCGAGCCGGCGAGGGCGACGTCTTTTTGAGCGTCGGCGTCGAGTGCGTGTCGCGGTTCGTCAATGGTTCGAGCGACATGCCCCAGTGCCGCAACGAGCGCCTCGAACCGGGCAATCCGGAGGGCTATCCCGACATCTACATCGCGATGGGCCAGACGGCGGAGAATGTCGCGGCTCGCGAAGAGATCTCACGCGAGGAGATGGACCGGTTCGCACTTCGTAGCCAACAGCGCGCGGTCGCAGCCCAGGATGACGGGTTCTTCGCTCGAGAGATCGTGCCGATCGAGCTGCCCGACGGCGCGGGGACAGTCACGAAGGATGACGGTCCACGCCGCGAGACAACGCTCGAGAAGCTCGCGGAGCTGAAACCGGTATTCCGCGAGAACGGCACCGTCACCGCGGGCAACGCATGCCCGCTGAATGATGGGGCTGCGGCGGTGATGATCATGTCGGACACCCGTGCGCAGGAACTCGGCATCACGCCGCTTGCCCGAATCATCTCGACGGGGCTGACGTCGCTCGAACCTGAGCTCATGGGACTGGGGCCGATCGAAGCGTCCCGCCAAGCCCTCGAGCGGGCGGGCATGACCATCGACGACGTCCATATCGTCGAGATCAATGAAGCCTTTGCAGCGCAGGTGATCCCGTCCGCCCGCGGAATCGGGCTGGATCCTTTCGACGATCGCCTCAACCCGCATGGCGGGGCAATCGCTCTCGGTCATCCCTTCGGCATGACCGGCGCCCGGATCCTCTGCACCCTGTTGAACGACCTCCAGACGGCGGACGCCACGATCGGCCTCGAGACCATGTGCGTTGGTGGTGGCCAGGGCATGGCGATGATCGTTGAACGCCTGAACTGAGGACGACCCTCAGAGCGCCACTCGCGTTCGGGGCCGAACCGGTCTGCCGGGGATCACCACCTCCATCTCCGCCGGGGCGGTCGGATTGACCGTCCGGCGCCGTGGAGGGCGGCTCCCCAAGATGATCGCCGCCAGCGCCTCGACGAGACCGTCGGCCTCTCGCCGATCCAGGATGAGCGGGGCCAGGATGCGAACACTCCCGGTACCCGCGGGCAGCGTCAGGATTCCACGCTGCTCGAGACGGCGCAGCAGCAGCGGGGCGTTGAGGCTCGTCTCAACCGCGACCATCGCTCCACAGCCGCGAACTTCGCGGATCTCGCCGAGGCGAAGCGCCCGAAGGCGGCTCTGCAGCCGCTCCGACGAGAGTTCGGCAAGCGCCCGAAGTGTGGGGCTGAGCGCGGTGCGGATGGTCGCGTTCGCTGCCGCGCACACCAGCGGCGGGCATGCCTCCTCATGATCGCGTCGTGCGACCCGCGCCCGTCGCGAGATCGACGGACCCACCGCGGTGACACCGAAGGGCATGCCGTTGGCCAGTGACGACCCAAGACAAACGATGTCGGGGCCGACACCCCGCGCACCAGACGCCAGGGTTGGTCCCATGCGCAAGGCTGTCCGGACCTCATCGACGACCAGGAGGGCACCACTGCTCCTGCACAGCTCCCCGACGGACGCGAGGTACCCCTCCTCCGGGACTCGGATTCCGGCCTCGACCTGCACGGGCTCGATGAGAACGGCAGCAACACGCTCATCGAGCTGAGCGCGGAGGGCATCGAGGTCGCCGAATGGCACGCGCACGACCTCGAGGGTCCGGCCTGCGATCTCGCCGAGGCGGCGGCCGCTGCTGGCTCCTCGTCCACCGATGCCGGATCCGTGGTCTGAGCGCTGCATGGCGATCAGGCGCGATCGATTTGAAGCCGACGCAACCCAGGTGATCGCCAGGTCGACAGCAGCCGACCCGGAGGCGGTGAAGCTCACGTGCGTCAACGGGACCGGAATGATGAAGCTGAGCGCCTCAAGAAGTTCCTCGCGGAGGTCGTAGTCGAACCCCGGAGGCACGCCGCTGAACGCCGTCAGCTGCGCGGTGATCGCCTCGTTGATTCGAGGGTGGTTGTGCCCGAGGAGCGTTGTGCCGCCGCTGGAGGTGAGATCAAGGTATTGGCGGTCCTCGTCGTCCCACACGTATGCCCCGTCACCTCGAATGAGGCGTAGGTCGCGTGACGTGCGACTCAGCTCGTTGAGCCACCGATCTGGGAGTACCGCGGTCACCCTTGAACCTCCGCAATGCGCGGTAGCGTACCTCCGCTGAACGTGACGTGCCCACCTGCTTTACAGAGCGTCGCGTTGCGCAGTACTCTCCGTTTGACACGCCAGCGTCGTGCGACGCGTTCGCGGGTCTGAGGGGACGGGAGCACTTACTTGGGGGGCCGACGTTCGGGGGAGCGTCGGCCTCATTCTTCAGTGGAAGGCTACCCGCCGACCGCGACTGGACGGGCCGGATCGGTGATCCACTCGCTCCAGGATCCCGCGTACAGCGCCGCCTCGATCCCGGCGAGACCCATGGCGAAGACACCCTCGGTCGCCACGACTCCGGATCCGCAGTAGACGGCCACCGGGTCGCCCGGCGCAACTCCGATCGCGGCGTAGCGGTCCCGCAACTCTCCTGGTGAGAGAAAGCTGCCGTCGGGGCGCTGAGTTTGCTGTGCGGGAAGGTTCCGAGCGCCTGGAATGTGGCCCGCAATCGCGTCGACGGGCTCGGTCTCACCGCGGAAGCGCTCCGGGGCGCGCGCGTCCACCAGGACTCCGGTCCGGGCCATTGCCGCCGCACCCTCCGCGTCGAGCAGGGGCATGCCGCCGGGTGTCGCATCGAAGTCGCCGGCGACGGGATCCGAATCGAGACCCCCCTCCACCGGGAGATTCGCCGCCGTCCATCCCGCATAGCCTCCATCGAGCAGGGCGACGTTGCTGTGGCCGAAATACCGCAGCAGCCACCACGCTCGCGCTGCTGAGGTGCCGGTGACGGCGTCATACACGACGACGGGGCGCGAACGACCCACGCCGTGGCGTCGCATCGCCGCGACAAACGAGGCCGCATCGGGCAATGGGTGGCGTCCGGGGCCTGGCGGTGCGCTGAGCTCACGATCAAGATCGACGAAATGCGCGCCTGGGATGTGGCCTGATCGGAAGTCAGCCTCGCCCGAGGGCCCTCCCAGCGTCCAGCGCACATCGAGGACCACCGGCGGGTCGTCTGTCGCAAGTCGTGCCGCGAGTTCGTGACAATCGATCAGGAGCGATACCATTGCTACAGGATCCCCTGGTGGCGCGGGCGGACGAAACCTCAGAGAGGGCGATGGCGTTACCTCTCCGATCGCGGAGGTGCAAACGCGTCATGAGACCGAACAATGGTACGGTGGAGATGCATGGCTGACCAGACTTGGCGGAGCCGCGGAGGCCTAATGCTCGCCGGAGGCGTTGCCCTCAGCGGATTGCTGCTCACGTCGTGTGCGCTGCCTGGCACCTCGACTTCACCAGGCAGCATCGGCACCGTCCACGTGGCAGGACTGCCTGCAGTCGCCGCCCCTCCAACCATCGTCGTGACCCCGTCAAACTCCGCGCAGGGCGTGGGTCTTGATGCTCCGGTGAGGGTCAGTGTCAGCACCGGCCACCTCGACACCGTCGCATTGAGCGAGGCCGGTTCATCAACAGCGCTCCCGGGTGTCATGGCGCCGGACGGCCAGTCCTGGGAAATGAGTCAGCCGCTCGACCAGGGCGCACATTACACAGTTGTCGCCACCGCGACAAGCACCGCGGGCTCCACATCGACGTCGACGTCAACGTTCGTCACCACCACGGCAAGGAGCCGCCTCCTGACCGGGATGACCCCGCTCGACGGTGCGGTCGTCGGCGTCGGTGAGACCATCGATCTGCGCTTCAACACTTCCATCCCCTCGAGCGAGCGCGCCGCTCTGCTCGAGCGCATCCAGGTCACGTCGACGCCGGCCGTAATCGGCGGCTGGCACTGGCTCACCGCGAATGTTGTTCACTTCCGTCCCGCCACGTTCTGGCCGTCGGGCACCAAGGTGACGGTTACCGCAAACCTCAAGGGGTTCAATGCCGGGAACGGCATCTGGGGCCTCGCCGGATGGACGTCGAGCTTCAGCGTCGGCGCGAAGCACCTGTCGATCATCAACAACCTCACGCACACCATGCAGGTGTTCAACAACGACAAGCTGATCGCGAGCTATCCGGTCAGCCTCGGAAAGGGCGGCTTCGCGACCATCCAGGGGACCCTGATCGTCCTCTACAAGACGCCGGTCGTTGTCATGAAGTCCTGTCCGACGTTCCATACGCCGGCGGCCTGCATTCCAGGCGGCGCGCAGTATTACAACGATCCGGTGTACGAAGACACCGCCATCTCGACGAGCGGGTATTTCATCCACGCCGCTCCGTGGTCGGTGGGCTCGCAAGGTCGGGCAGACGTGTCGCACGGCTGCGTGAACCTGAGCAACGCCCGCGCCACCACCTTCTACAACTGGAGCATCCCCGGGGATGTGGTCCAGATTGAGAACACCGGATACAACGCGAGCTATTCCGACGGCGAGGGTGACTGGCAGCTGCCGTTCGCAGCCTTCTCGAACACCGCTGGTCTTGGTGCGGTGTGGACTGCTCCCGTGAGCGTCGCCTCCCTGCCCGGCCAGGTCTCCTGACCATCGCTCCGGCCGAGTAGGGCTGCTGAGGTTGCGCGCTGTCGTCGTTGCAGCGCCAGGCGGTCCTGAGCAACTGCACCTCGAGGAGATCCCCGACCCCGTGGCCCACGAGGGCGAGATCGTCGTCCGCGTCGCCGGTGCAGGTGTGAACCGCGCCGATCTGCTGCAGCGCCAGGGGCTGTACCCACCCCCGCCCGGCGCCAGCGAGATCCTCGGGCTCGAGGCGTCGGGCACGGTGTCGAGCGTCGGTCCGGGAGTCAACTCACCCGCTTCAGGAGATCGGGTCATGCTCCTCGTCGAGGGCGGCGGGTATGCCGAGCTCGTCGCCGTCCGTGCTGCGCAAGCGGTTCGCGTTCCGGCCAACCTCGACCTGATCGAGGCAGGAGGCATTCCCGAAGTGTTCATCACGGCGCACGACGCGCTGTTCACGCGCGGACACCTGCAGGATGGAGAGACCGTGCTCATCCATGGCGGCGGCGGCGGGGTCGGCACAGCGGCGATTCAACTGGCGCGGCAGCACCGCTGTCGAGTGTTGGTGACAGCGGGCTCGGCCGAGAAGCTGCAGCGTTGTCTTGCACTCGGGGCCGACTTCGGGATCAATTACCGGACGGAAGACTTTGTCGCCAGGACTCGCGACCTGACCGATGGACGCGGCGCTGACCTGGTGCTCGACATCATGGGAGCGTCATACCTTGGCAAGAACCTTGATGTCGCTGCGAGTGACGGGCGCATCGTGGTGATCGGCATGCAGGGCGGCAACCATGCGGAGATCGACCTCGGCTTGATGATGCGACGCCGGATCTCGCTCATCTCCACCAGTTTGCGCGCCCGCCCGGCCGCCCAGAAGGCATCGATCGTCGCCGCGTTCGCGGCGGACGTGCTCCCTGCACTCGCCGACGGCACTCTGCGGCCGGTGGTGGATCGCGTGCTTCCGCTGGGAGACGCGGGCGAAGCGCACCGGCTCATGGAAGCCGGTGAGCTCGTGGGAAAGATCGTGCTCGACGCGTCGTCCCGTGCCTGACACCGACGTCTGGGCGACGTGGTTGCGCACAGGCCGCGACGGGGGCAGTGCCGCGATGCGCGCGGAGAATCTCAGCCGCCTCGCGTCTGCGCGTGACCGCATCCTCGATCGCGCTGAGATCCAGCCCGGCGAGACCGTGCTCGATGTCGGCACCGGCCAGGGTTTGCTCGGTGTCGGCGCACTCGAACGGACCGGACCGCTGGGCCGTGTCATCTTCTCCGACATCTCGGACGCACTGCTCGACGACTCGCGGGCAGCCGCGGCAGCGATTGGATCCACCGAACGCTCAACCTTCGTCCGCGCGGCGGCCACCGACCTTTCATCGATCGCCACCGCATCGGTCGACGTGCTCGTCGAGCGCGCTGTTCTCCTGTTTGTCGGAGATCGTGCCCGTGCCTTTGCCGAGTATCACCGGGTGCTGGGTCCGGGAGGGCGCGTCTCACTCGCCGAGCCGATCAACAGCTGGATGAGCGCCGATCGGCCCGGGTATCTCTGGGGCTACGACATCACAGATGTCACCGACCTCGAGCGAAAGCTGCACGATGCGGACCGCGCCGCCAATGCGACCGAATGGGAGCTGCTCTGCGGGTTCGATGACCGCGACCTGATCGCGATGGCGCGCACGGCCGGATTTGGTCGCGTCGAGGCGACCACCGAGCTGGCGATCGCTCCACCGCCGGCGCGAGATGACCTCGATGTCTTCCTCGATAGCGCCCCGAATCCGCTCGCGCCCACGACGCGTGCCCTCATGGCGGCAGCCCTTACGACCGAAGAGGCAGAGCGTTTCGCTGCGGCGCTGCACGACGCGATGCGCCAGGGCCGAGGGGAACGCCGCCACGCCATGACATATCTCCGAGCCTGGCGATGAGCCCCGCAGCCCATGACGTCACGTGGGACACCGTTGTTGTCGGCGCCGGCCACAACGGACTGACCGCCGCCGCCTACCTCGCGAGGGCGGATCGCACCGTGCTCGTGCTGGAGGCTCGTGACCGTATCGGAGGGGCCTGCACTCTTGAGCATCCATTTGAGGACACGGGATTCGTCGTGAGCCCCTGCGCCTACCTCGTCGGTCTCCTCCATCACCGTGTCATCGACGAGCTCGACCTGCGCAGGCATGGCTATCGGGTGCACCTCGTCGACCCGCATCTCTGGTGCCCGTTCGACGATGGGACCGCACTGAGCCTCTGGGACGACTCGGAGCGCAACCACCAGGTCGTCGCGTCCATGAGTCCGGGAGACGCCGACGGCTACACCCGGTACGAACAGCTCTTCGGACGCATTCGACGCGCGCTCCGCTCCGAGCCGCACGACACCTGGGTCGGCGATGCGCCGGATCGGCCGGCACTCGAGGAGCTCCTGCACCACGACCCGGAGCTTGTCGAGGTCGTGTTCGAGGAATCGATCGCCTCCGTCATCGAACGCCACATGCAGGATGAGCGCCTGCGCACCGCTCTTCACGGCCAGGGGCTGATCGGGACATGGGCAGGGCCGCGCGATCCCGGGACCGCTGCGATCCACGCGATGCACTCCATGGGCACCATCGAGGGACGGGAGGGCGCCTGGGGGTACGTCCACGGCGGCATGGGCAACGTGTCGTTTGCGCTGGCCCGCGCAGCGGAGGAGGCCGGCGCGGTCATCCTGCGCGATGCGAGGGTTGCCGAGATCGTCCCGGGAGAAGCGGTCATGCTCGAGGACGGGTCACGGATCCATGCCCGGACGATCGTCTCCAACGCGGACCCGCGAACCACGCTCGGCCTGCTCTCGGACGCGCCGGATGCCTTCGCCCGGAAGGTGCACGACTGGCGCATGGAAGGGCCGGTCCTCAAGATCAACTGCGCGCTGTCGCGGCTGCCCACGTTCACGGCCGCAGGGCGGGAGGACGCTCCGCATCGAGCGATGGTCACCATCGCGCGAAGCCTCGATGAGACGCAGGCCGCGTACGAGCGCAGCCGGACCGGCGTGCCCGCACCTCGTTGGGCGGAGCTGTATTTCCACTCCGCGTACGACCCATCCGTTGCCCCCGAGGGAAAGCACGTCATGAGCGTGTTCGCCGAATACGCGCCCTACACGCTGGCCGAGGGGTCGTGGGATGAACGGCGGGAGGCGGTGGCCGACGAGGCGTTCGCGGAGATCGCGCGATTCGCACCGGACATCGTTGAGTGCGTGATCGCGCGCGAGGTGCTCGCGCCCCCGGACATCGAGCGGGCGGTCGGGCTTTCCGGCGGCCACATCTTCCAGGGCGAGTGCCTTCCGGATCAGATGTGGGATCGCCGCTTCTCGCCACGCACGGGGATCGCCGGCCTGTACATGTGCGGGGCGAGCACCCACCCCGGAGGAAGCGTCATCGCGATCAATGGGCGCAACTGTGCGATGGCGGTCCTGGCCGACACGGGCGGCACGGGCGCTAGCGACCGAGCCTGAGCGCGTTGCGGATCAGGCTCATCTCCTCGCGATCGGCAACACGGAGCGCGAGCAGCACCGCGCCATAGATGAGCGCAGACGCCACCACGATCACGAAGAGCAGGACGCGGCTCTGATGCGGGTTGGCGACGTAGATGAATGCGCCCATCACCAGCCCCGCGACCACCGCCTTCCAGGAGGTGCGCAGCAGGTCAATGGTGCCCAATTGCGCCCGCAACACGAGCCATCCGACCACCACGAGTGCTGCCTCGGTGACCACCACCGCCCAACTGGCACCGAGGTACCCATAGCGAGGGATCACGACGAGGTTGACAGCAACGTTGATCACCAGCCCCACCATGGCAACGAAGGCGAACACGTTCTGTTTGTCGATGGCATTCAGGGTTGCCGCGAACGTGTTGTCGGCGAACATGAACACGATCGCGAGCGAGAGGATCTGCAACGCCGGCTCAGATCCCGCATAGAGATGGAGCAGGCTGTTGAACTGCGGGGCGAGCAGGAAGACTCCAACGGTGAT
>JBIOIZ010000050.1:0-20820 GCA_044450385.1 Candidatus Dormibacteria bacterium | reverse complement strand
GGAGGAGGCCGACCAGTCGCTCAGACCGGTGCACGGACAGCTGTCATACCTGCAGATCCCGGCGATCGACGTGCGGCGATCAGCGGAGTTTTACGCGCGAGTCTTCGGGTGGCACGTCGAGCACCCGCACCCCGGGTTCGACGCTCCCGGGCTCATCGGCCAGTGGGTGACAGACCAGCCACCGACCCACGATGCGGGCCTGCTCCCTTGGTTGAATGTCGTCAGCATGGAAGACGCGATGAAACTGGTTCGAGCACATGGCGGGGAGGTGCTCGAGCATCCGACGCCGGACGGTCCCGACCGGCTCCTGGCGACGGTGCGCGACCCTGCGGGGAATCTCGTCGGCCTGGTGCAGCTCGTCGCTCGCTGAGGGAGGACGGGCCTCAGCCCGCGAGAAGGACGCGTGGCTCCACGACGTGCCGGTGCCCACATGCCACGCATTTCAACTCAGCGCGGACCGGCGGGACATGGCGTTGCATCTCCTTGTAGTCCGGCGGCGGGACGTGGACTGTCAGCGGGAGCAGCTTGCTCTCGCCGCAACGTGCACATCGAATCAGTCGCTGATGATTCGACCGTTTCATGCGCGATATTTTGCTACGGCATCCCCCAGTCGCGCCGTCCGCATCACTCACACGGGTACGCCTGAGAGAGCCACCAGGACACCAACCAGCCCGGCGAGGACGAGCCCGCTGACGACGCCTCGCCGGATCACGAAGAACCAGAGCAGCGCGCCGGCCAGCACCGGAATCTGCCAGCTCACGTGGAATTCGAGTCCGAGCGGGATCGACGAGCCTGCGATCGCGCCGATCACTGCCGGACCTGCTCCGAGGAGGAACGCCTTGATCGACCAGCTTGTCCGTATCTGATCGAATCGCAGGCCCCCGGCGATCACGAACAAGAACGATGGAGCGAACGCAACCACCACGGCGAGCAGACCCCCGGCGATACCTGCGGCCGCGTAGCCGACGACAGCGACCGTCAGCACGACAGGCCCCGGCGTGATCTGACCGAGCGCAACAGCGTCGAGGAATTGGGCGCCGGTCATCCAGTGGTACGTGGTGACCGCATCGTGCTGCATGAGCGGGACGATCACAAAACCGCCGCCGTAGGACAGCGCGCCGACCTTGAACGCCACCCACGCGAGGGCGCCGAGGCCGGCGAGCGTGACCGTATGCACACCTGCCGCAACGAGCAAATTAGATACGGAACGGGGCCTGCCTGATCCCGCGTTCCGATGCCGGACGGCAACCTCGGCGAGCCCGCACAGCAGCAGCACGAGAACCAGAAACGGACCGACCACGGCGGCGGCCAACGCCCCGGCGACGGCATAGGCCGGCCATCGAGCTCGCTGCGCCCGTCCGGTGCCGGCGCGCCTCCAGCTCGAGGGCGCCAGTCCCCATGCGGCGTGCAGCGCCACCGCGGGAACGGCGGCGCCGGCCCCGGTTGCGGCGCCGAGAATCCAGATCGGCGGATGTGTCGCCAGGAAGACTGCCGACAAAGCGAGGATGAGGGCGAGGCCGGGCGCGATGAAGCACATGCCGCCGAGGAGCGCGCCGGGTACGCCGCGCAATCGCCAGGCGCAGAAGATGGCCAGCTGCGTCGATGCCGGACCGGGCAGCAAGCTCGTGGCCGACACACCGTCCTCGAACTGCTCAGCGTCGAGCCAGTGGCGTTGCTCCACGCACAGCCGGCGCAGCAATGCGATGTGCGCCGGTGGACCACCAAAGCCGATGCACCCGAGGCGCAACCATTCGCGGCCGATGGTTGCGAGCGACACCCTGTCGCGGATGTCCGCGGGGTTGCGCTCGAGCACGCGCGCGGATACCTCAGGACTGCGCGTCGAGTCCAGGATCCCGCAACGCCGACCAGGACCGCTGACGATCCTGCGCGTCGATCGCCCACTGCAGGGTCTCGAGGACGTGGCTGAGGTGCTCCGCCATGGCCGCATCACATGCATCGGGGTCGTGCGCGGCAATCGCGGCGACGATCGCCTTGTGCTCGCGAAGAGATTGCTCTGGCCGGCCCGGGCGGAGGATCGTGCCGTACTGGAACCGAATGCTCTGCGACTTGAGGGTGACGAGAACCTTGGTCGCCACCTGATTGTCGGAGATCTTCCAGATTCGCCGGTGCAACTGCGTATTGAGCTGGCTGTAGCCGAGCGAATCTGATTCGCGGAGGCGCTCGGTCATCGCGTCGAGGATCGCTCGAAGGTCAGCGAGGTCCGCGCTGGTGGCCAGCCCGGCGGCGCTGCGGGTGAGGAGGCGTTCGAGTGCGTTGCGTACCTGCTCGATCTCGAGCGCTTCACGTGCTGAGATCAGCCGAACTCGGGCGCCGCGGTTCGGCTCGCGGACGATCAGGCCCTCTTGATCCAGCATCGCGAGGGCGGCGCGAATCGCCGTCCGTCCCGCGCCAAACCGAACGGACAGATCCGCCTCGACGAGGCGCTCATTGGGTTGAAACTCGCCTCTGATAATCGCCTGACGGAGCCGGTCGCAAGGGTCCGCAAGGGCGCGGATGCGCCGTCTTCTTGGCGTGAGCGGGGGGGCTAGATTGTTCACAAGACTGTCGCTAGTATTGTCGACAATCTTCGCCAGCCGCGCCCTGGGCGCTAGGAGGCATCTGATGCTCGCAAGCCATCATCGGGTCGGCAAAGGGGTAGGGGTGCTCTTCGCGATGCTCACCATCGCGCTCGCCGCGTGCGGGAGTTCGACGCCCGGAGCGACGGCGACCCCGTCGGCGCTACTCATCGGGGTCATCGCGCCGTTCACGGGCGCTGACGCTGCGCTTGGACCCGCGTATTTCGCGGCCTGCCTCCCCGCCGCCCGAGCGATCAACAACGCAGGCGGTGTCATGGGGCACATGGTGAGCTGCCAGGAGTTTGACACTCGCGGTGAACCGGCGGACGCCGTTCCGGCCGCCCAGCAGATGATCGCGAGCCACTCGAACCTGATGGCTGTGGTGGGTTGTACGTCTGACGAGGCTGCGAGCGTGGCACCGATCCTCAACCAGGCCCATATCCCGATGTTCTGCATGACCGGCCAGTCGGAATTCAACAAGACGAGCTTGACCTACTTCCATCGCCTTGTCCCTCCCGATGAGTTCGACGCCTTTGCAATGGTAGGAAGCGCGCTCGACCACTTCAACTACAAGAAGGTCGCGCTCGTCTTCGGCAACGACATCGGTTCCCAGGCGTTCGTCGGCCCGGCGATGACCGCCCTGCAGCACCTCGGCGCCACGGTGACCATCAACCAGGCGATTGCCCTCGGTCAGCCGTCCTATCGAACCGAGGTCACCGCGATGCTGGCCACCCATCCGGACGTGATCTTCACCGAGGCACTCGGGCCGACGGATGCGACCTACCTGGCCGAGGTCAAGCAGCTGAACAACGGCGCCATGCTCCCCTTCATGGGGACGTCGGCGACCATCGACCCGGTGTGGTTCAAAGCCGTCACCGGCGCGGTCGGCGTTCAGACCGTGGTCGACAAGTTCACCGCGGTCGACCTCGGGGTGAGCTTCAGCGGGCCTGGCTACGACGAGTTCAAGACCAACCTGGAGGCCGTGGCCACGCAGTTCCCCGCCGCACCGACGTACTCACAGCGCGGGGCGACGCTCCACCTCTACGACGGCATCATCCAGGCGGCGCTCGCCATGGACGAGACCAAGAGCACCGACCCGACCGTGTACAACTCGGTGATCAAGGACGTTGGCAACGGAGTCGCCGGAGCGACAACCGTGAACACCTACGCAGCCGGCGTGGCCGCCAT
Source organism: Candidatus Dormibacteria bacterium (assembly GCA_044450385.1). GTDB lineage: Bacteria > Chloroflexota > Dormibacteria > Aeolococcales > Aeolococcaceae > Palsa-851. The sequence goes on along the minus strand of JBIOIZ010000050.1, from coordinate 17,056 downwards.
CAAGAACGGCCAGAAGGTTCGCTGGGTCGGCGCCGGTGGGCTGACCAATTACAACCAGTACAACAACTCCCAGCAGGGATACATCCTGGTTCGCTATGACGCGTCGGGCAATGAGATCACCATCGGAACGCTCACCCAGGCGCAGACCGCGGCCATCATCACGGCGGGTGGTGGCTGAACCACAGATCGGTCGGGGGCGGCGGCGATGAGTCTCATCGTCGCCGCCTTCGGCTTTGGCCTCGTATCCATGTCGATCATCGCCATCGCGGCGGTTGGATTCACGATGCAATTCGGCATCACGAACATGATCAACCTGGCATACGGGCAGGTGATGATCGCCTCCGCATATGCCGCGTACGCGGTGAACAACGCGGGAGTGAGCATCTGGCTGGCACTACCGGTCGCCGCCGTGTTCGGCGCGGTCTTCTCGTTCCTACTCAACCGCCTGGTCTATGCTCCCTTCCAGCGCAAGGGAACGAACCTCATCGGCATGGTGATCATCTCCCTCGCCGTGTCATTGGTCATCGCGAACGTCATGCTGCCGATCGCCGGCTACTACAGCGTTTCCTACCATCAGAACCCTGGCCCGACGTACCACCTTGGGTCGATTGCTCTGACGGGAGAGCAGCTCGCGATCATCGGGGTCGCGGTCGTCGTGATGCTCGCCATCCACGCGCTGCTCCGATTCACCCGGCTCGGCAAGGCGATGCGAGCCACCGCCGCCAATCCAACACTCGCCCGCAACTGCGGAATTCCCACCTCCCGAGTGATCGATCTGGCGTGGCTCATCACCGGCGCGCTCTGTGGCATTGCGGGCGCGGTCGCAGGCATGAACTCGGACTCGTTCTCCGTCGCCAGCGGATCCGAGTTCTTGATTCCGATCATTGCCGCGTCGATCCTCGGCGGGGCGGGGAGTCCCTACGGGGCGATGATCGGGGCGGTGATCATCGGTGAGATGACCGAGATCAGCGCCGCCATCATCTCGCCCGAGTACAAGCAGGTCGTCGCTTTCGCGGTGCTGGTACTGGTCATGGTGCTGCGGCCTCAGGGCCTGCTCGCCAAGCGAGGCGCACTCGCGGCCGCCGGGTGACCTACTACCTCACGACGATTCTCGTCTATGCGGCGGTCGACATCCTGGCGTGTCTCGCGATCAGCCTGCAATTCGGCGTTTCCGGAATCGTCAACTTCAGTTTCATCATCTTCCAGGCGGCTGGCGCGTACACCGCCGGGGTGCTCTCGCTGCCGTCGGACACCGAAAACGGCGGCTTCCAGACATACATCCTGGGCCTCCATCTGAGCTTTCCTCTCCCGTGGATCGGCGCCACGCTGGTCGGCGCGCTGCTCGCCATCCCGATCGGACTCGTTGCGCTGCGCCGGCTGCGAAGCGACTATCAGGCGATTGCGATGCTGGTGCTCTCGGTCATCGCGAGTCTGGTGGTCACGAACACTCCAGCCTTCCTCGATGGCGCCGCCGGCCTCTCGCTCGTTCCGCAGCCGCTGTCAGACAAGTTCAACCCGTACTCGGAAGGGTACCTCTGGGCCTACACGGCGGGCGCATTGGTTCTGGCCGTAATCGTCTTTTTCATCGCGCAGCGGGTGATCAACTCGCCATATGGACGCTCACTTCGAGCCATGCGCGAGAACGAGATGGCGGCGAATGCGCTCGGCAAGAATGCGGTGGCGTTGAAGATGACGGTCTTCGTCCTGGGTGGAGCGATCGCCGGATTGAGCGGCGCCATCCTGATCGGCTTCATCACGACCTGGGCGCCGTCAACCTGGCTCTACCCGGAAACGCTGATCCTGTTCGCGGCCGTGATCGTCGGCGGTCGTGGAAACAACTTCGGCGCGGTGCTTGGGGCGCTGCTCGTTCCCGTGGGATTCGAGGAAGCCACGCGCTACCTGCCGCCCTTCGGGCCGCCCGGACTCATTCCTGCGCTCGAGTGGGTGTGCATCGGCGGCCTGATCCTCGGGTTCCTCTGGTTCCGGCCTCGCGGCGTGCTCCCCGAGCGCCGTCGAGTCTTCCCAGCGCGAGTGAAAGCGCTTGAGGTCGGGGAGCTTCATGCCGGTCGAGACTGACGCCATCGCCGCCACCCCGGCTCCTCGTCAGCAGACCTCTGCCGAGAGACCGCTCCTGGTCGCTCGTCACGTGAGCCGGCATTTCGAGGGAGTCCGCGCAGTCGAGGACGTCTCGATCGACGTGCTCCCGGGTCGCATCACCGGTCTCATGGGTCCCAACGGCGCCGGAAAGTCGACCTTCCTGGCAGTCCTCGCAGGCACGCTGCCGGCAAGTTCCGGCGCGATCACCTTCGATGGCGAGAATGTGAGCGCGTTGCCTGCGTTCCGCCGCGCACGGCGCGGCCTGGTGCGCACATTCCAGCTTCCGTCGGAATTCGCACAGCTCACGGTCCTCGAGAACCTGCTCGCGGCGGCGCCGGACAATCGTGGCGACTCACTCCTCGGGGCGATTCTTGGCAGGCATTACTGGAAGGCGGATGAGGAACGCCTGGTGGAACAGGCGCGTGTGCTGCTCGACCGGTTCCGGATGAGCGCCAAGGAGTCGGAGTACGCGAGCTCGCTCAGCGGCGGCCAGAAGCGCCTCGTCGAGATCATGCGCGCGCTGATGCTGCGGCCGCGATTGCTGCTGCTCGACGAGCCGATGTCAGGCGTGCATCCTTCGATCGTCGGGGAGATCGCCGACTATTGCGAGGCGCTCCGCGATGAGGGCTTGACGATCCTGATGGTCGAGCATGAGCTCCACATGATCGAGCGCATGTGCAACCCGGTCATCGTCATGGCACAGGGGAGTGTCATCGGCCAGGGGACGATGGCCGCCCTTCGGCAGCAGCGCGAAATTGTTGACGCGTACCTTGTCGGATAACCCAGCGGGGGCCGCCGCGGAACGGCCGGCTCCGCTGCTGCGAGCAGAAAGCATCACCGCCGGCTACGGTGGCGTCCCTGTCATCCAGGACATCAGCTTGAGCGTCGGCCCAGGCGAGATTGTCGCGATCATCGGGCCCAATGGTGCGGGCAAGAGCACGCTGCTCAAAGCACTCGTCGGCATTCTCCGCGTGACCAGCGGGCGGATCATGCTCGGTGACCAGGAGGTCACCAACCGCCGGCCCGAGGAGCTCGCGCGCCGGGGAGTCGGATACGTGCCTCAGGTGCAGGACATCTTCGAGCCGCTCACGGTGCTCGAGAACCTCGAGATGGGCGGATACCTCCTTCCCACCGCGACGATTCGCCCGCGTGTCGAGGAGGTGCTGACGGTGTTTCCGGCACTCACACCGATGCTGAAACGACGAGCGGACAAGCTCAGCGGTGGCGAACGCAAGATGCTGGCGATCGCTCGCGTCCTGATGCTTGATCCGAAGGTGCTGATCCTCGATGAGCCGACCGCAAACCTCGCTCCCCAGCTGGCGGACAAACTGCTCCGCGAGCAGGTGAAGGGCCTTGGTGCGCTGGGCAAAGCGGTACTGCTGGTCGAGCAGCGGGCACGTGCGGCGCTGGAGATCGCCGCGTACACGTCCGTTCTCGTGTCTGGATCCATTCGTATGGAAGGCCGGCCCGGCGAACTCCTCGATCGCCAGGATTTCGAGGAACTGTTTTTGGGAGCCGCAACGAGTCTCAGCTCGGCGTCCGGCTCGGAGGCGAACAAGGTATGAAGCTGCTGATGTTTCGCGATGGTGATGCGGCGCGTCTCGGCGTCGGCCGCGATGGCGTGCCGGACGAGATCGTCGACGTCGCCGCTGCGGTCAATGGGACGACTGGGACACTGCCAACGACGATCCTGGGTGTGATCGATGCCGGCGAGGCCGTGCTCGAGAGCTTGCGCACCGTCGCGTCCGCTGCACCTGCGCATGCAATCCGCCGGCTCGTTGACCTGACGTTGCTGCCTCCCTTCGATCCGCCGCGCGGCAACGTCCTCGCGATCGGGCGCAACTATCAGAAGCACGCCGAGGAGACGGCACGCGCCTCGAACGCGGCGGTCGGCCCGCCGACGATCTTCACCAAAGCGATCACCACCGTCGCCGCCCCCTACGCGGACATCCGCATCGACCCATCCGTGAGCACCAAGATCGACTGGGAGGTCGAGCTCGGCGTGGTCATCGGGCGCCGCGGCGCCAACATCAAGCGAGAGGATGCGCTCAGCCACGTCTTCGGCTACACAGTCGTCAATGACGTGACGGCGCGCGACATTCAGAACGGCTGGGGTGGCCAGTGGTTCAAGGGCAAGAGCCTCGACGGGTCATGCCCGGTGGGACCCTGGGTGATGACGCGTGATGAGGTCACCGATGTGCAGTCGCTGCACCTGCAGCTTCGGATCAACGGCGACATCAAGCAGGACGCCAACAGCCGCGACATGATCTATCCCGTGGACGCGATCATCGAGTGGCTGTCGGTCGGCATGACCTTGCTTCCCGGGATGCTGATTGCAACCGGCACACCGGAGGGAGTCGGGTTTGCGCGCACTCCACCGGAGTACCTGCAGCCCGGCGACGTGATGGAGTCGGAGATCGAGGGAATCGGCAAGCTCCGCAACGCCGTGGTCGCGTCGCCGGCCTGATGTCGGGCGTCGAGCGGTTGACGCTGGCCGACGCGTCGTCGGCCGTGCCAACGCTGGCTGCGTACGGCGTCGCCGCGGCACACGAGGTGTACGGAAAAGCGGGTCTGCTCGATCCGCATATCCGTCCGATCCAGGAGGGCGTCCGCCTGGCCGGTCCGGCGGTCACCGTGCTCTGCCCGGCCGGCGACAACCTGATGATCCATATGGCCGTCGAGCGTTGCCGCCCCGGCGACGTGCTGGTGGTCGCGACCATGCCGCCCGGCGACGCCTCGGGTGTGATCGGTGAACTGCTCGCGACCGCATTGCGCGCACACGGGGTCGTCGCCGCGATCATCGATGCGGGGGTTCGCGATATCGCCGAGCTGCGTGTTATGGCCTTCCCCGTCTGGTCGCGATGGATCACCGCGCAGGGAACGACGAAGCGCGGCGCGGGCGCGGTGGACCGCCCGGTGGTGTGCGGCGGGCAGGAGGTCAAGCCGGGTGACATCATCGTCGCCGACGACGATGGGGTTGCGTGCATCGCTGCGGCTTCAGCCATCGACGTGGCACGAGGTGTCGTTGAGCGAGTTGCGCACGAGAGCTCGATGCGCGCGCGCCTGGCAGCTGGGGAGTTGAGCGCTGACATCCTCGGGCTGCGGGATGCCGCCGCAGGCATAAGGACCGAGTCCGGCAAGCAGTGATTCACCTGGACGCGGCGCGGCTGCTCATCGTCGCTGCCGCGGCGCTCATCGCCGGTGCCGTGAATGCGGTTGCCGGAGGCGGGACCCTGCTGTCGTTTCCAGCATTGCTGCTGCTCGGATTCCCGGCGCTGACGGCGAACGTCACCAGCACGCTCGGGTTGCTCCCGGGATACGCCGGAGGCAGCATCGCGTATCGCGAGGAGCTCGGTGTCCAGCGCGAACGCGTGAGCTTTCTCGCCCCCATCAGCGTGGCCGGCGCGATCGTCGGTGCGATCCTCTTGACGCGGACGCCGAACCACGTCTTTGCTGCGATCGTTCCATGGCTGATCCTCGCTGCCTGCGCGTTGCTCCTTCTCCAGCCGGTGGTCACGTCGCGGGTCCGCGCGAGCCGACCAGTTCGCGAACAGCACCGTTCGCCCATACTCGCGGTGGCCCAATTCCTCGGCGGGATCTACGGTGCGTTCTTCGGCGCGGGTCTCGGCGTGATGATGCTTGCGGTGCTCGGCCTGTTCATTCGCGATGACCTCCAGAGGCTGAACGCGCTCAAAGGCATGATGTCGCTGGTCATCAACGTGGTCGCGGCGATCTATTTCGCATTCTTCGGACCGGTGTCATGGATCGCCGTCCTGGTCATGGTGCCGATGAGTGCGGCCGGCGGGTTCATCGGCGTCGCGCTGGCTCGCCGCCTGCACCCCGTGGTGCTGCGCACGGTGGTGGTTGCTCTCGGTGTTGCCTTCGCGCTCCACCTGCTCCTCTAGTCTGCACTCAGGACAGCCGCCGCTCCGTCGCCCAGCGGGTCAGCTGATGGCGCGTCGACAGCTGGAGCTTGCGCAGCACCGAGGACACGTGACTCTCGACGGTCTTCACGGAGATGAACAGCTCGCGCGCGATCTCCTTGTAGGTGAAGCCGCGTGCGATCAGGCGGAGCACTTCCCGTTCGCGCGGTGTCAACTGGTCGAGCTCGGGGTCGAATGCCGGTCGCTCCCGGTCCGCGGCGGGAAGTGCGGCGAAAGCGTCGAGAACGAATCCGGCCAGCCGCGGTGAGAAGACAGCTTCGCCGGCGGCGACACGGTACACCGCATCAACGAGCTCCACGCCTGAGATGGTCTTGGTCACATAGCCGCGAGCGCCCGCGCGGATGACAGCGATGACGTCCTCGGGCGCGTCGGATGCTGAGAGCGCGAGGAATCGAACGTGCGGGTGGCTGGATTTCAGCGCAGTCACCACAGCATGTCCGCCCCCGCCCGGGAGATGGACGTCAAGGAGCACCACGTCGGGCTGGGATCGCGCGATCCCGGCGATCGCGGGTGCGACGTCGTCCGCCTCGCCGATCACCTCGACCGCGGTACCGAGCTCGGACCGTACCCCTGAGCGGAAGAGGCTGTGATCGTCGACGATGAAGACTCGTGGCCGTTGACGGTCGCCGATCGGAGCAGTCATGCGGGTGGTGGGGGAGGTGGCGGCTCTGGGGCCGGTGGTGGCGGCGGCGTCGTCGGTGGGTTGACCCCGATAGCTCGGGCCATGGACAGCCTGACCTCCGTGCCCTCTCCGGGAACGCTCTGAACTGTCGCCGTGGCGCCGTGGCGGGTCATCCGTGCCCGGATGGACTCGGAGAGCCCCTTGCGATCGGCCGGCACGGCGATGGGATCAAAGCCGCGTCCGCGGTCGCGCACGAAGAGCGATACCTCGGCGGGCTCCACCTCGGCGTAGATCGAGATCACCTGGACTCCTGACCACTTTGCCGCGTTGACCGTCGCCTCCCGGGCGGCGGCCAGCATTGCCTGGAGATCCTCGTCGAGCGCGCAGTCACCGACGGTGACCACCTCCACGGTGACGCCGTGCTGGGCCTCGACCTCAGTCTGGATGAGCCGCACCCCGCCGGCGAAGGTGGTATCCGTGCCGAGCGAACCGGGCGCGCGACCATCGAACAGCCAGGATCGCAGCTCACGCTCCTGGGCGCGGGCAAGCTGGATCACCTGCTGTGGCTCTCCGGCTCGACGCTGGATGAGCGCGAGCGTCTGGAGCACCGAGTCATGCACTCTCGACGCCATGTCGGCGCGCTCCTCGGCGCGGATCCGGGCCTGGCGCTCGTCGACCAGGTCACGGCCGACGCGGAGCCACCAGGGTCCGAGCACCACCACCATCGCAGCGATGATCAGCGCGACCCCGGCGAGGGGACGGAACACGGCAGCGCTGGTGTGCCCCAGGAGGAGGGTCGCGACCCCGGCGATCAGGAGGAGGCCCGCGATCAGCGCGCGCAGCGCCACACGCGATCGACGGGTATCGCCGGTGAAGCCGATGAACGGGTCGGCGAGACGACGCAGCGTCACCTGCTCGTCCGCGGGTGCGTTTCTCGAGATCAGGACGATCGCGACGACGCTGATCACGACCGACCAGGCAAACGAGCCGATCCAGCCCACGCCGACCAGCGACATCAGCACAAGCACGGCGATCAGCAGGGACGCGAGTCCCGTGGCCAGGGTGATCCCGGTCCGGTCGGTCATGGCCGCACTGCCGATGTTGGTCCGCTCGCCGACGGCCGGAATCAGGAGCCAGGCGACCAGATAGCACGCGATCCCGGAACCGCCCGCGAGGGCGAAGAGGACGAAGACGGTCCGCACGACCGTGACATCGATACCGGTCCTTGCCGAGATGCCGGCGGCGACGCCGCCGAGGCGGCGCTGCTCCGGGACGCGGCGCCACGAACCCCGACGTCTCTTGGTCCGCGTCTGCTCCGCCATGCAGCCATCATGGGCCTCGCAAGCGCCCCGGGCTATTGGGGAACACCCTGACCCGATCTCGGACATCTCCGGGTCGAATCGGGGTACTTCCCGATTGTCAGACAGTGGCAACGGCCCTACGGTGGGGGCATGAACACACCCCCGCCGCCACCGCCGGTCGCCAGCACCCGCCGCCGCCTTCAGCGTCCCATGCAGGATCGGATGATTGCGGGCGTCGCAGCCGGACTCGCTGAACACCTTGACGTTGATGTCACGATCGTCCGGATCATCATCGCGATGCTCGTCGTCTGCGGCGGAGCGGGCGTCGCCCTGTACATCGCCGGTTGGCTGCTGATACCCAACGAAGGCTCGGAGCGATCGATCGCGAACAAGCTCACCGGGACGTGCCGCGCCAGTTCGCAATCATGAAGCGCGGCTGGCATCGGAGGAAGCAGACAATGGACTCTCGGCAATGACCACGCAATGGGCTCCGCCCGCGATGCCGCCCCGCCCGCAGTCGCGGGCCGGCGCGGTGGTGCTGATCGTTATCGGCAGCGTCCTGGCACTGATGTCCGTCGGACTGCTTGGCGCGGGCGGCTTCCTGATGTGGGCTGACCACACCCAGCGTGATGCATCCGGATACCTGACCTCGGGGACAGGGCCGATCTCGGCGCCGTCCTATGCAATTGCGAGTCCCGACGTCGACCTGAACTTCTCGAGCCGTGCGTGGCCGGACACCCAGGGCGCTCTCGGCAAGGTGCGCATCACGGCATCCAGCGCATCGCCGGCGGGAATCTTCATCGGGATCGCGCCGCGCGCCGACGCACTTCGCTACCTCAGTGGCGTTGCGTATGACGGACTCTCGGATCTCCGCTTCCTTCCGTACCGCGTCACGCTCACGCCGCACGGCGGCGGCGCGCCCGCGGCTCCGACGTCGCAGGGCTTCTGGCAGGCGCAAGCCTCGGGGAGCGGGACACAGACCCTCACCTGGCCGGTTGCGTCGGGCCAGTGGATCGTTGTCTTGATGAACGCCGACGGTTCACGAGGGATCGCGGCCGATGTGTCGGTCGGCGCCACGGCCCCGTTCCTGTTCGCGATCGCGCTCGCCCTGCTCATCGGAGGCGGCGTCGCGCTGGTCGTGGCGGTGGTGCTGCTCACCCTCGGCATCGGGATGCTCAACCGGCGACAGCGCAACACCCAGTCGCCCGCCGGCGTCCCGCTGCCACCACCGCTGCCGGTGCAATCGGTTCCGCTCAGCTATCCGCTCCTCGTGGAGGGCCACCTCGACGAGCCCATGAATCGCTGGCTGTGGCTCGTGAAGTGGGTGCTGCTCGTTCCGCACTACATCGTCCTGTGGTTCCTGTTCGTCGCGATGTTCGTGCTCACCGTGATCGCCTTCTTCGTGATTCTCTTCACCGGGCGGTATCCGCGCGCGATCTTCGATTTCAACGTCGGAGTGCTGCGTTGGGCCTGGCGCGTCGGCTTCTACGGCTACAACGCACTCGGCACCGACCGCTATCCACCATTCACCTTCGCAGCGGACGCGGACTACCCGGCAACGCTCGATGTGCCGTATCCCGAACACCTGTCGCGGGGACTGGTGCTCATCAAGTGGTGGTTGCTCGCGATTCCTCAGTATGTCGTCATCGCAGTGCTGACCGGTGGAATTGGACTCGCAGTGCACCTGTGGGGGCTCATCGCCATCCTCACGCTGTTCGCCGCCATCGCTCTGCTCTTCACGGCTCGGTACCCGCGCGGCATCTTCGACTTCGTCATGGGTCTCAACCGCTGGGTGCTTCGCGTCCTCGTCTACGCGCTCTTGATGCGTGACGAATATCCGCCATTCCGATTCGACCCCGGTGGCAGCGAAACCCCTCCGCTGCCGAGTGCGCCTCCGGCGCCGGTGTCAGGACTGATGCCCGTTCCACCGCCCGTATGAGTTGATCCGTCACCCGCCGGCAATCGGAGTGCTCAACCCCAGGCCGAGATCTCGCTGGACGACGTTGATCGCGGCCTGGAGGTTGGACTCGTCGCTGACGAACTGTGTCGTTGACACCGCGCCGCTCGCGACCCCGGCGAGGTCGGTGCGAACCGCCGTAACCGCGTTGACCAGCGTGCGCACGTCGCTTCCGGCCGCGGAGGGGAATTGAATGCCGAGCAGCGTGCTGCTGAAGGTCTGCAGCGCCTGGGCGTAGGCGGCGTCAATCGGTGCCTCGTTGGCCACCGTGTTCGTGCCCGCGGCGACCAGCGACTGGCCGAGCGTGTCCCAGGTTGTCGTGGCGGTGTCGAGGGCTGCGCCCGCATTTGCATACTGCTGGATGTAGTTCCCGTTCGTCGAGGGCGTTCCGGTTCCCGACACGGTGCCTCCACAGCCGGCGAGAAAGATGACGACGAACGCGCCCACGATGGAACGCCCACACGCACCAGTCACGATCTACCTCCGTGAGAGGCACTGTAGGGCAGGTGTGACCTGGCGCGGCGATGACCCTCGGCCCGTGGCTGGCACGTCAAGCGGGAGGCTGCGGTCCCCTGGCGGTCGGCAACGTGATCGGACCGATGCGTGAGAGCACGTAGAACGCGATCGCGAAGAGTGCCAATGCCACGGCGGTCCGAGAGAGCACGGCATTCGTGGTGAGCTCGACCACTCCCGCAACCAGGAACAGCGTGAAGCTGACGACGATGCAGAAGTCTTTGAAGGTCATGGTTCGTTCTCCTCCTCAAGAGCCTACAAGCACAACTCGGGGAGCATCCCACGTCAGTGGCAGCGGCGTCACGGGTGCGACCCGCGTACGTACCGCTCTCAGAAGTCGCGGATGAGCGCTGCGGGTGCCGCATACATCCGCCGAGCGCCGACGACCACGACGACTGCGACGGTCGCGAGTGACAGCACCAGCAAGCTCGCAAGGTACACCCACGGCACCGCGAGAGCCGCGGGGGCCGGGTCGAACACCCCAGTCAGGACAGCGACCAGCATCTCGGTGAGGACCCAGCCGGCCAGAGCGCCGCACAGGATCCCCGCCACGAGCACGAAGCCCGCTTCGGACCAGAGAAACGCGCCCAGCTGACGGGGCCGCGCGCCGAGTGCGGCCGCAAGCGCGTAGGTGCGACGCCGCTCGGCAAAGCCGAGCGCCAGCACAAGACTGGTTGCGGCGATCATGAATGCAAACGCGAAGCACAGCTCGACCCGCGTGAGCCCGCCGAGATCCACCGCCGTCAGGCTCGACCCGACGATACGTCGCGTCGAGGAGATGTCACTCACCTGTGGCCCCACACCCACCACCGCGCGCACCGCCGACGCGACGGCCGATGGCGAGGCCCCGGTGGTGTCGATCAGGTAGGTCGAGGGCGACGCGTCGTGGGTCGCAGCGCCCACGTACCCGGCATTCGCGACGAGGAAGCTGTCGCGGGGTGCGGTGGGGAACTCCTTGACGATGCCGATGAACTGGAACGTCACGTTCGTGAGTGCATGGGTCAGCCGATCCTGCATTCGGAGCACCAGGTGGCTGCCGGGCGCCAGCTGAAAGTCTCGCGCCGTCTCAGCACTGACAAGGATCCCGTCGGAGTGGGTGCTGAGCCGATTCATCAAGTCGGCTGCACTCCCACCAACGAAGTAGGCATTCTGCAGGCTGCCCGCCGCGCCGATGGTGCTGGCTCTCACCCCATACAGGTCCTGCAGGTCAGCGCCGACATAGGCGTAGCGATGCATGATCGGCTCCACCCCGTGGACACCGTTCACCGATGCCAGCGTCGTCGCCAGATTGTTGGGGCCGACCGTCGATCCAGGCAGCGTCACCGTGACATCGGAGCCGTTCGTGAGCCGCGCGTCCGCCTCGGCCTGCTGGATGTACGTCGAGTTGAAGACGGAGGTCGAGACCGCAAACGCCACCGTGATCCCGATCATCACCGCCGCCGGCGCGATCAGCCGGTGCTGCCTGCCCATCGACGCAGCCACCGTTGTGGCGAGACCACCGGCGATCGGACGAACTGCGGCCGCGAGGATGCGGCGACCGCGCAGCAGGAGCGCTTCAGCCAGACGCCAGGTGAGCAAGCCGATACCGATCCACAGGCATGCGGGACCGAGGAACGCGAAGTAGTCGACCGTGATGCTGGCGACGCCCTCGGGAGCCAGCACCAGCTGGTACCCCTGCTGGCTGGTGATGAAGAAGATCGCGAGGGCAGCTCCCACCAGCGCGACCGCGGCGCTGAGGCGCACCCAGGGTGGCACTCCGGCTCGTACACGACCCTGCCGGGCGCCGACCACGGTGGTGTGTCGCGCATCCCGCCACGCCGGTATGGCGATCACGAGGAGCGCTGTGGCCAGTCCTGCGGCGGCAGCGGCACCGGCCCAGATGGCAGTGCCACCCGCGTTAAGGCCAAACGCGGCGGAGCCGAACGCGAGCTGGCCGATGACAATCGCAGCAGCCAGCCCAATTGCCACACCGGCAACGCCCGCGACGAACGCTTCGACGGCGCTCAGGCGCGCCAGCATGCTCAGCGTTGCGCCTCGCGCTCGGAGCATGGCCTGCTCGCGCCGCCTCCGGTCCGCTCCTGACGACGCGACCGCCGCAACCAGCAGGGCGGCCAGCGCCGCACCAGGAAGCCCGAGAAACAGGAACATCACGGTGGCATATGCGGCGTCGCTCCGCGCGGCGTCGAGTGCGGCGCCGATGTTGTTGCCAACGAGACCTGCTCCCGCGAGCCGTACCTCGAGGTTGCGCGCAGCGCCAGAGACCTGATCGAACGCGTCCGCCGGTGCGGCCGGCAAATTCCTCTCCAACCGCACGTGAATCTGCTGCTTCACCTGGCTCGGTTGGGAGGTCGCGAGCGCGTCGAAGAGCACATGCCACGTGTCCACCGGGAGCACGAGCACATTGTCGGGAGGCGCTGAGGGTTGCGACCCCACCGGCGCGCCGACCTTCTGAAAGAACGTGTCGGCCTGCGGCAGGTCGATCACGCCGTCGATCTTCACTGTCACGGGAGTCAGCCCGTAGCGCCCGATCACCACTGAGTCCCCGGGCTTCGCGCGAAGATTCGACGCGGTCTGCTGCGCAATCAGAACACCCGATGCAGAGCCGACCAGCGGGCGGATCTCCGCGGGAAACGTTGTCGCATACGTGGCGGAGATGCCGACAATGACCCCGGGGCCGGTCGCCTGCGTACTGCCGCCCGTGGTTGCGCTCAGCCCCGTGGTGCGAGCGAACATGACCGGCTCGGTGACGGCGACGCCGCGCTGCGATCGAACGGTCGCGAGCACGGTCGCCGCGTTGGCGCCGGGCTGCGTCTCAACCTGCCAGTCGACGGGGACGTTGGCGACGCTCCGCGACGTCATTGTTGTCTGCGAGGCCGTGAGGAACGACCCGATGGAGGCCACCATCGCCACTGCGATGGCGATCCCGACTGCCATGCCGGTCAGCCGGCCAATGTGACGAAGCAGCCCGCGCAGCCACAACCCGACCGGCATCATGCCGCTTCCACCACGAGCCTGCCGTCGCTCATCGTCCACCGTGCGTCGAAGCGCGCGGCGACGCGAGGGTCGTGCGTGCTGAGCACCAGCGCAGCGCCTATCTCGTCGACCGCGGCATCGAGCACATCGAGCATTCGCGCGCCGGTCCTGTGGTCGAGCTGCCCGGTCGGCTCATCGGCGATGACGAGCCGCGGCCTGCCGGCGATGACCCTGGCGACGGCGACTCGCTGCGCCTGGCCGCCGGAGAGCTCCTGGGGGAGTCTGTTGGCGAGGTCATCGAGGCTCAATCGCGATAACGCCTCGTGTGCCGCACGTTTCGAGTCATCTGCGTGGACCCCCGCGAGCACCAAAGGGAGCGCGACATTCTCGAGGACGTCGAGCGGGGCCAAGAGGCTCGGCGCTTGAAAGATCAGTGCGACGTGACGAGGTCTCAGCTCTTCGCGTGGCCCGAGCGATGGCCACGAGACGGACCCGGACGAGGGCACCTCGATCCCCGCGATGATGTGCAGCAGTGTCGACTTTCCCGAGCCGGACGGACCGACGATCACCACCCGCTGACCCGCTTCGAGCACGCAGCACACGTGCCGTACTGCGTGAACGTCGCCGAACGAGCGGCTCACCGAGTCGCAGACCATGACCGAGGTGTCGTTCATGCCGATACCTGTCCATCCAAGAGCGTGACGACGCGGTCGGCGGCCGACGCAACGGCGTCACTGTGGGTCACCACCACGACGGCCAAACCCCGTTCCACATGCTCGTGCAGCAGGTCGAGCACGCGCAGCTCGGTGACGGAATCAACCTCACCCGTCGGCTCATCAGCGAGAATGACGCGCGGATCGTTCGCGAGGGCGATCGCAAGACCGGCGCGTACCAGCTCTCCGCCGGAGAGGTGGCCAGGGAGCGCATCGGCGCGCTCGCTGATGCCGAGCGCGTCGAGCGTCCGCTCGATCGCCGGGCCATCGACGCGGCCCCCGAACTGCTGCATGAGCGCCGCGTTCTCGCGAATCGTCAGCGTTTCGATGAGATTGCCACTCTGAAACAGCATGCCGATGTTGCGGGCTCGCAGCAGGGCTCGCTCACGCTCCGTCCGTCGCGAGAGGCGCTCCGCTGCAAGGTATACGGTTCCCCCATCAGGGTCATCCATCCCTGCCAGGCACGCCAGGAGGGTCGACTTTCCCGAGCCCGACGGCCCGACGACCGCGATCATCTCGCCCGAAGAGATGCTGATTGAGACGCCGCGAAGTGCAAGCGTCTCGTCGTCACCGGCGTGGTAAAACCGATAGAGATTCTCGCCGCGCAGCGCGACAGTCGTCAGCGCCACGTGAACGAGTTGGTGATTGTGCGCCACGGATCGACGTTGTCGGCGCCGACGGGCGCCGCGAGTGTGATGATTGTCTCAACGCCCTTGCGCCAGAACTCATAACGCTCAACCGCGACCACGGCGAAGCGTCCGGTCACCGGGTCGGCAGGCGAATGGGCTTGATATGTGATGAGAATCACCGGCCCCGCCGTTCGGACGGTCGATGACACCATGCCCATGACGACACCGCTTGCCTGACGCCGAATCACGGGAACCTCCAGAGCCAGCGCTGACGCCGTCGTCGGCGCGCTGCCGGCTGAAACCGTCTGCAGCGTGATGCTGTTGTAGTGGCTCGTGAACGTGACGACGCCATTGGTCTCGGTTCGTGCCCATCCTTCGGGGACCGTCACCGTGAACGATCCCGACGGGAAGGCGTATGCGACATATGCCTGGGTATCTGGAATGTCACCGCCGGGATTGACCTCCTGGCTCGCTGACGGTGATGGCCCTCCGCCCGCCGGCGCAGTGATTCCACCGGGTGACGTCGATCCTCCACAGGCAACGAGAAAGAGCGGGAACGCGAGAAGAGCGAAAGGAGCGCGGACGAGTGTCCGGCTGCGAGTGCTGTGCATGCGACCGAGGCTATACGGTGCCCGGTCAAGGAATTGCAAACGAAAGGTCAGGGTATGACATGCGCGTTGCCGCGACACGGTAAAGTACGCTAGGTTTCGTGGCCGTGCTCGTGATGGTGATCGAGGATGATGCAAGCATCGGCGGCAGCCTGACGCAGGTTCTCTCCCAGAGCGGATACGAGGTGCGTTGGCGGCGGACGGGTGAGTCCGCGATCGCGGCTGCCGCCGAGCAGCCACCGGAGATAGCGCTCCTCGACCTGGGGCTCCCCGATATGGACGGTGTCGAGGTGTGCCGGCGGCTGCGCGCTTCGCATCCTCGACTCGCGATCATCGTCGTGACCGCGCGGGACACTGAAATCGATGCGGTGCTCGGCCTCGACGCCGGAGCCGATGACTATGTGACCAAGCCGTTCAGGCTCGCCGAGCTCCTGGCTCGTCTTCGCGCCCACGAGCGACGTCGGGAGCGGGTCGGAGGCGACACGCTGAGCGTCGGCGAGATCGTCATCGACGTGGAGGGCCGTCGCGCTGCCGTCAATGGCGCGGAGTTGACGCTCAGTCCCAAGGAGTTCGACCTTCTCGCGCTGCTGAGCCGGGACAGCGGCAAGGTGCTGTCGCGCGAACGAATCATCGATGTCGTCTGGGACGAGCACTGGTTCAAATCGACAAAGACCCTCGACATGCACATCGTCAGCCTTCGTCGCAAGCTTGCTGCTGCGGGGGCAACCGTGGCGCATATCACGACACTGCGCGGCGTCGGCTATCGCCTCGACATATCGTGAGAGCGCGCATCGTTGGCACGACGGTTGCCGTGGCAACGATTGCCGTCCTGTTGCTCATGGTTCCGCTGGCGCTGGCCGTCTCCGCGCTCTACAACGGCGAGGCAGCACAGGGACTGTTTGCGGATGCGGCTCAAGCCGCCGCCTCCGTCCCCGCCCCGTTCGGATCAGGTGACTTGGTCGAGATCCCGGCGCCGCCGAGCGGCGCTGCCATCGCGGTCTACGCCCCTGATGGAGCGCGCATCGCTGGGCTCGGGCCGTTACGCGCCGATGCGGTGACACTCGCCGCCCTGCAGGGGAGGCCCAGCGACGCGAAAACCAATGGCGAGGTGAGCGTCGCACTTCCCGTCGGTGCCCAGGAGCAATTGGTAGGTGCGGTACGAGCGGCGCTGCCGCAGTCGGCGGTCGACGACAGGATCCGCGGCACCTGGTTTGTCATGGCCGGGGTCGGGGCCGCGGCGATTCTCGTCGCCGGGCTGCTCGCGATCTGGCAGTCCCGACGCCTGAGCCGCCCGTTGGACATGCTGGCCAAGCGGGCTGCACAGCTCGGTGAGGGCGACTTCTCTGCATCCTACGCGCGGAGCAAGGTCAAGGAGATCGATAGCGTCATGCAGGTCATGCAACACACGTCGCAACGGCTTGCCAGGGTGCTCGAGCGGGAACGTGCCTTCAGCGCCGACGCGTCGCATCAGCTCAAGACGCCGCTGACCGCAATGCGCATCCGGTTGGAGGGTGCGCTCCTGGCGCCTGCCGATCGTCGGGATGCCGAGATCCGCAGCGCTGTCACAGAGATCGACCGGTTGCAGGGGAGCGTCGACGATCTGATGCGGCTGGCACGTGACGTCCCTGGCGATCGACGATCGGTCGACGTGAGCGGATTCATCAACAACGCAGCCGCCACGTGGCGTTCCCGGCTCAGC
>JBIOIZ010000049.1:0-20830 GCA_044450385.1 Candidatus Dormibacteria bacterium | reverse complement strand
GAGATGCTCGGCGGCGTCATGGACAATCCGCGTACGCCGGTGGTCGCCATCGTCGGCGGTTCCAAGATCTCGACAAAGGTCGGCGTGCTCGACCACCTGCTCGATCGCGTTGACGTGCTCTGGGTCGGTGGAGCCATGGCCTGCACGTTCTACCGCGCGCTCGGCGAGAGCACCGGCACCTCACTGGTGGAGGAGGACCAGGTGGAGACCGCGCGCCGCCTGCTTGAATCGGCCGCAGGACGTCGTGCCGATCTCCGTCTCCCCGTGGACGGGGTCGTGGTCGAGAAGGCCGCCGCCGACTCGCCCACTCAGATCGTCGCCTGGAAGGCGATCCCCGACGGCTGGATGGTTGTCGACGCCGGCCCGGACACGGTGCAGCGCATCGCCGCCGATTGCGCCACCGCCGGGACGATCATCTGGAACGGACCGCTGGGCATCTATGAGATTCCGGCCTTCGCGACGGGCACTCGCGATGTCGCCCGCGCCGTGGCCGCATCCAAGGCCAACACGGTGATCGGCGGGGGTGACCTCGCCGCCGCGGTCCAGGATGCCGGAGTTGCTGACAAGATTGGCTTCATCAGCACGGGCGGTGGTGCGACCATCGAGTTTCTCGAGGGGAGGACGCTGCCGGGTGTTGCGGCGCTTCGAGATAGCGAGGTCGCCCGGCGTTGACGGTGCAATCCCGGTTGATGGTGGCCGGGAACTGGAAGATGAACACCACGGTGGAGGAGGGTGTCGCTCTGGCACGCGCGGTGTGCGCTGTCGCAGCACCGACCGACGAGATTGAGGTCGCAATCCTGCCGCCGTTCACGCACCTGTGGGCCGTGCGCGCCGTGCTTGCCGGGACTGGCGTGCTGCTCGGTGCGCAGAACGTGTACTGGAAGGAGTCGGGCGCGTTCACGGGCGAGATCTCACCGGCGATGCTCGCCGGATGGTGCGACCTCGTGCTCGTCGGGCATTCCGAGCGCCGTCACGTGTTCGGCGAACGCGACGACGAGGTGGGAAAGAAGTTCGTCGCGTCGCTTGCCCACCGGCTCCGGGTGATCGTCGCGGTCGGCGAGACGAGCGACGAGCGCGACGCCGGCAGCACATTCGACGTCGTCGATCGCCAGCTCGATGCCGTCTTCGCCGAGCTGGACGGTACGCCCGACATGGACGCATGGGTGATCGCGTACGAGCCGGTGTGGGCGATCGGCACCGGCCGGACTGCGACGCCGGAACAGGCGCAGGAGGTGATCGCGCACATCAAGCAGCATGTCCGGGTGAGGTTCCTCGAAGGCGCACCCCGCGTGCTCTACGGCGGCAGCGTCACCGCCGCAAACGCCGCCTCACTGTTCGCCGAAACGGAGATCGACGGTGCGCTGGTCGGTGGCGTGAGCCTCCGAGCCGAGGAATTCGGCGTGATCGTCGCAGCGGCCGTGACGGCCGCCGGCACCCGTCGCGTGTCCTAGCCGCGCTGTGATTCGCCCGGTGCGGCCATTCGTGCTCGTCATCCTCGACGGATGGGGCTGCAACGCGGACCCGTATGGCAACGCGATTGCCGCCGCACGCACGCCCGAGTTGGACGCGCTCGAGCGACGCTGGCCGCACACCGAGGTCGATGCCAGCGGTGAGGCAGTGGGATTGCCGCCCGGGCAGCAGGGCAACTCAGAGGTGGGCCACCTCACCATCGGCACCGGCCGTCTGATCCACCAGCCGCTGTCGCGCATCAGCCGTGCGATCGAGGACGGCAGCTTCTACGAGAACCCCGCGCTCTGCGAGGCGGTGGATCGCGCCCGCGATCGTGGCGCCGCAGTGCACTGCCTCGGATTGATCTCGCCCGGTGGGGTGCACAGTCACCAGGACCACGCGGTCGCAGTCGCCGAGCTCGCCCGCCGTCGTGGCCAGGACTCGCTGTGGTTTCACGCATTTCTCGACGGCCGCGACGAGCCGCCGACGAGCGCCGCGGAGTTCGTCCGCACGTTCGTCAGCGCGCTCGATCGCACCGGCGCCGGCGCGATCGTGTCGGTGTGCGGCCGGTATTTCGGGATGGATCGCGACCGCCGCTGGGACCGGATCGAGCGCGCGTACGAGGTCATCGCCGGCGCGGGTGACGGCACCGCTGCCGACGCCGTCGCCTACATCGAGTCGCAGTACGCGTCGGGGGTCACCGACGAGTTCGTTCCCCCGGCCTCGATCCTCCAACACGGCAGTCGAGTGCGCATCGAGGACGGCGACTCGATCATCTTCTTCAACTTCCGTCCGGATCGTGCGCGCGAGCTCTCGCACGCGCTTGTCGACCGAGACTTCGACGGGTTCTCGCGGTCGAGGGTATTGCAGGATGTTCACCTGGTCACGTTCACCGAGTACGAGCACGACCTCGACGCGCGAGTGGCGTTTCCGCGTGAGGACGTCCGCCACACGCTTGCTGAGGAGGTGAGCGCGGCCGGGTTGCGCCAGTTCCATGTCGCGGAGACCGAGAAGTACGCGCATGTCACGTACTTCATCAACGGAGGACGCGAGGACGCGTTCGACGGCGAGGACCGGTTGCTCGTCCCCTCCCCTCGGGTCGCGACCTACGACACGGTGCCCGAGATGAGCGCGGCCGGCGTCACCGACGCATTGATCGCTCGGCTCCAGGGCGGCCACGACGCGCTGCTCATCGCCAACTACGCCAACGCCGACATGGTCGGCCATACCGGCGATTTCGATGCCACCGTGCGCGCCGTCGAGTTCATCGACACCTGCATCGGACGCCTCGCCCGCGCTGTCGACGCTGCGCGCGGTGGAATGCTCATCACCGCCGACCACGGCAACGCCGAGTACAAGGTCGATCGCCGTGACGGGTCGGTGCTCACCGCCCACACCACCAGCCCGGTGCCGGTGATCCTGTGCGGCGCCGGCGACGGCCAGCTCCGTGTCGGAGGAGGGTTGCGTGACGTTGCGCCCACGGTGCTGGACGCGATGGGGCTCCCCGTGCAGGCAGCCATGTCCGGCCGGTCGCTGCGCGAGGCGTGAACCCGCCGCGCTACGGCGACGGGGACGGTGACTGGTAGGGGACCGGCTCGATCTGGTCGACAGGATGCGGACCGCTCTGCCATCCATTGCCGGGGCCGAGGGTCACGTGACAGTCGGCGCCGGTGACCGGGTCGCACGCCACCGGCTGGGTGTGGATTGCGACGCCGTCACTCCAGCTCACCGCGATGCTGATGGTGAAGGTCTCCGTCGCTGTGACGGTCGCGCCGGAGGAGACCACGGCATACTCGTGGCTCACCGCGCACGGGTCGTTCCAGCGCTGCGTCGACGGGTCATAGCTCGGCAGGATTGCCGGTGTGCGCTCGGCCGGCCCCGGCGCAGTCGTTGTCGTGCCGTCGCCCCAATTCCATGCGACCGATCCAGGCGTCACGGTGACGTCGTAGAGCAGGAACAGCGTGTACCCGGCGACGACCGTGGTGGTGAGCGCGTGCGACGCAACGGGCGCCGCCGGAACAGTTGAGTCGGTCCAGGCGCAGGTCGGGATGTGCACAAAGGTGCGCGACGTCGTGGAGCCACCGGGCAGCATGTCGATGTGTCCAACGGTCCACGCGTTCGTCAGCGCGGCGACAAGGTTCGCGCCGGTCGGAAACGGCGGCCGGTCGAGCACACCGGTCGAAGGCACTGGCGGCGGGGCATTGCCGGCGAGGTACGGGGGGCTGAACACGAACATCGCTCCCTGGCAGCTGCCGCCGAAGGGTGCCACCGGTTGCGCGTCCTGCCAGGTGCCCCGGGTGTACAGAAACGCCGTCACAGCGATCACATGGCCGCCGGCATTGGCGGCGGTCGCGAGCGCGCCCGGCGCGGTATCGGTCGCCACGCCGCCCGGCGGGATCGCGCCAGCGATCGCGTACGCGAACTGGGCTTCGGATCCGTCGTAGCCTCCCGCGGCATTCCGAGTGAAGGCGGGATGGATCGAGATCACCGCGACGATTCCACCACCGGGCGACGGTGATCCAGGACCGACGTGGAACACGTTTGACGGCGGGCAGCTCATGCCCTGGGGATTCGGCCCGGGCGGCGGGATCTCGAGTGGGTTGCTCGGGTCGCTCCCGGTTGGAATGATGTTGGACGGCATGATCGGGAGATACGTGCCTCCGGCTCCGGCGACAAGCCTGCCGTGCGTGACCGCTGCAATGCCCGCGCTCGACGGCCCGGGAGCGGCGCCGCCCGAACCGCCGCCGCCACCGGCTGCGATGGCAGTGGCGCTCGGGATCAAGGCGAGCGTCATGCCGGTGACGAACATCCGGCGCACGCGTCCCGTCACCTTCCGCACCATGCTGCCGGAGGTCCGCTCGGATCCTGGCAGGTGCCACCGGCGTCAGCGAACCAGATGTCGCCGAGCACCGGATCGGCGCGGAGGACACCGCGACTGAACACGGTTGTGTCCCGGGTGAAATCGACGACTGTGGTGGACGTGCCGCTCGAGCTGAGGATGGTCTCGCTGCATGGCCCGGAGTACACGACCACGAAGACGTAGGCGTCGCTGCCCGGCAGGTTCTTGCGGGCGAAATACGCGGCGCCGTCGGAACCGACGGGAAACAGCCTCCAGCTCAGCGGGTAGAGGTTGCAGACCGGCTGATCCACGCTTCCGCCGTTCTGGAGCGCCTCGACCTCGACAGCCGGGATCAATGCGGGCCCGATGAGGTGGCGGAGCATGAAGAGCTGGTCATATCGCTGCGCCCACTGCCACCAACCGCTGTCCCAATTGCTCGCGTCGGCCCAGTGCTGCGCGGTGAGGTCGGCAACCGCCCCGGCGGTCATGTTCACGACCGGCGGCGCCGCTGGAACATGCTCCAGGGCCGGCTCGTTCGACGGCGGTATCGCGGTGACACCGTACGGCGACCAGAGTTGCCGGCATCCGAGCGTCACCTGCGCCACGGGCGTGGTGGTCGAGACGGCGGCACACGGGGTCGCGGCGGCAACCGCAGCTGCGCCGGCCGCGCTCGGCCGGAGTGCGATCGGATGCCGTGGCACCGTACCGCACCCGGTCATGGCAAACAGCCATGCACCGATCAACGTCATCGCGAGCCCCCTCACCACCTCACCCTTGAAACTCTCGCTGCGCGCAACGGACGGCGAACGCCCAATGGCTGCTTCGCTCGCGACCCTCTCGTGGGGCGGCTAGCATGGCAGTTCGCGGTGTGCGCCGGCCGAGGCCGGTCACGCGTACCCCCTCGATGCCATCACAGGGCGACGTCCGTCCCCACTTGCGCAGCAACCGCTGCCTCGTAGACGACGCGAGCCACCACCGCATCCTCGAACCCGCTGCCCGTCGACTTGTACAGCGTGACCTCGGCGTCGGTCCGCCGTCCGGGTTGCAGTCCCGCGATCACCGCGCCGAGCTCGGTGATCGTTGCCGGGTCCCGTCCCTGCAACTCGTGCGCGCCTGCGGGAGGCGGATTCTCAGCGGCGCCCTTCCATTCAACGAAGACACGGGCGTTGCGAACCGTCTCGGCGTCGACCTCGGGGCCGAACGTGCCCCCCACGGAGGTGACGTGCGTTCCGGGATCGAACCACCCGTACCGCGTGATCGGCTCGCGCGCATCGGTGCAGCAGCAGACGACATCCGCACCGCGGATCGCCGCTTCGAAACGGTCGACGACTGTGCATCGTGGATCGGTCGCTGCGAGCGCCGATGCTCGCTCGCGGTCACGGGAGGCGATGCGGATGGTCGTGAAGTCTCGAACCAGCGGCACGGTCGCGAGATGGGAGTGCCCCTGCACGCCGGCGCCGAGGATGGTCAGGGTTCTTGCGTCGGGTCGGGCGAGGACGCGAGTGGACACCGCGGCGCCGCCACCGGTCCGCATCGCAGTGATGTGCTCGCCGTCCATGACGCTGAGCAGGGAGCCATCGCGTTCATCGAACAGGGTGATCACGCCCTGGTGGGTCGGCAGCCCCCGTGCGCCGTTGTCCGGGAAGACGCTGACCGCCTTGAGCGCAAAACCACGATCCGCGACCCAGCCGGGCATGGCCCCGAGCAAGCCCGAAGGGGCCCGTGCGGCGGTGCGGGGAGGCACCGACGCCTGCCCCGTGGAGTAGGCGCGAAAGCCCGCCTCGAGTGCAGCGAGCATCTCTGGAGCGGAGAGCAGGCGCTCGACATCATGCCTGCTGAGAACCAGCATGACCGGGCATCCTGGCACGGTTAGGCACAATGGGGGAGATGACAGAACAGCAGACAGCCGCAGAGCCGGTCACCGCCGATCGAGAGGTCGACGCCGTGATCTTCGATCTCGGTGGGGTGATGACCGAGCCCCCCTTCAACCACCGGACCGACGTTCCTCCTGAGTACTTCAGCGTGATCGCCTTCTTTCTCGGGGAGTTCCGCGACCACTATCACCTGACCACGGGCGTCCACGATCTGCACCTGCTGGAGATGGGCAAGATCTCGGACGAGGAGTTCTTCGATCGGATGATGGCTCGGTACGCCGAGGCCGGCAATGAGCCGGTGGACCCGCGCGAGGCACAGCAGGTCGTCTTCGGCCGCGGCATGGTCGCCTGCGGCGCCATGGCTGACGCGGTGCTCCAGATCCGCGCTGCCGGGTACAAGACGGCCCTGCTGACCAACATCTCTCGTGAGGGAGAGGCGATCTTCACGAAGCTCTTCCCCGTCGATGAGCTCTTCGATGTCATCGTCGACTCGTCCAAGGTGGGGATGCGCAAGCCCGATCCGGAGATCTACCGGCTGACGTGCGAGCGGCTCGGAGTTGCGCCCGAACGCTGCCTCTTCATCGACGACCTGCTCTGCAACGTCGAGGCCGCGGACGCTTTGGGGATGCAGACGATCCAGTGCCTCGATCCGGTCGCCGTCGCGGATGAGGTCGTGCAGCGTCTGCTCGGCCATCCCGCCGCTGCCGAGGCCGGGGCCGGGGCATGACCGACGACCGCGCTGCGCGGTCGATCACCGGCGAAGGTGAGGCACTGGAGATCGCCGGGATCACCGATCGCGGGCCTGTGCGCACCCAGAACCAGGATGTCTGGGACGCGCACATCGGCCCCGACGGTCGCGCTGCAGTTCTGGCGCTGGCGGACGGGATGGGTGGTCACAAGGGTGGCCTCGAATCCGCGGAGGCGGCCGTCGTGGCCGCGATGGAGGTTCTCAACGGGGCAGACCCGTCGTCACAGCCGGCCGACACCCTTCGGAAGGCCGTGGCCGCCGCAAACGACGGCGTGGCCACCGCACGAGAAAAGATCGGCGGCAATCCGGGTACGACCCTGGTGCTGGCCATGGTCCGTGGGATGCACGCCTCGGTCGCCAACGTGGGCGACAGCCGTGCGTACCTGGTCAGCAGCGCATCGGTGACCCAGATCACCGACGACCACTCATGGGCGGCCGGCCAGGTGCGGCTTGGCATCCTCGACGCCGAGGAGGCCCGCCATCACGCCAAGCGCAACCTCATCGAGCGGGCGGTGATGGGCGACCCGGTCGAAGCCGACATCTTCGAGATCGAGGGCGAACCCGGCGATGTGCTCCTGCTGTGCTCGGACGGCCTCTGGGAGCCGCTCTCGGACCCGGCCCTCGCGGCGATCATCGCCACGGCGGACCCCCTGGGCGTCTCCCTGACGAGGGCATGCGACGCTGCCCTGGCGGGTGGGGGGACCGACAATGTGACCATGGTCGCGGCTCGCTGGCTTCCCATTGCATCGGCTAACGTCTGACCGCTGATGGCACGTCTCTATGCGCAGTTCGGTGCGGTCGTGTTTCTCGCGGTCGGGCTCGGTGGGCTCCTGACCGGTGACGCCGGGACGCTGGTGCATCACCAGCCGGGCGGCAACTTCGGGCCGATGGTCCTGCACCTGAGCTACATCCGCGATGTCCTCGACCTGGTCATCGGCGCCGTGCTTGCCTTCGCGGGTTTTCGAGCCCAGGAGCGGATCGCTCCGGAGATCGTGCTCACGGTCGGCGTCGTGCTCCTGCTCCTGGCGCTGGTCGGCTTTGCTCACCCCGACGACGCGGCCGGCACCAGAAGCATCATTGGCGTGCACTTCACGCTGCCGATGAACATCCTCGACGCCGTCGCCGGTGCGCTCGGCGTCCTCTGCGGCGTCGGCGGCCCGGCGACCACGACAGCGGCCGTCTGAGATCCAGGCTCGGACGACCCTAGACTGCGGCCGGTCTCGCCGCGGCTGTGCCGTTGGGCGCGTGCTCACCGCGATGGCGCGCAGTCGCGACGATGTGCACCGCGCCGGTCGCAAACGGCTTCGCCCTGCTCAACGCACGCCCTGCCGCCGTGACTCCCTCGCGAGCCGCAGCGGTCGCGATGCGGAGCTGTGCTCGGGTCTTGTCGCCGGTCTGCGGCGCGATACAAAGGCCGACCACGGTGCCGACTGCAGCTCCGTGCATGAATCCTCGGACATAGCCCATGGCCGCGCCTCCTGTTCGGTTGTCAACTCTGGGAATTCACCCTACACCGCCGCACCGGTTCAGGTCAGCGACGTGGCCGACCATGGACCGTCGGGCACGATTCGCAGGCGCTCGACTGGGCGGCCGGCGATGAGGTGCTCGGCGATGATCTCGTCGACGTCGTCAACCCTGAGGCGCCCGTACCAGACTCCGTCCGGGTAGACGATCAGGATCGGCCCCTGATGATGCTGCTGGTTGCAGCCCATCCTCGTGGTGCGCACCCACGTCAGCTCGAGGCGCTCAACCTCGTCGCGCAGGCGCTGGAGGATGTGCTCCGACCCCTGACCACCACAGTGGTGACGCCCGACGGTGGTGCAGACAAAGACGTGCAGGTTGCGTGGCGCGGGATCGCTCATTACGAGCAATGGTCGCCCACGCGGCCGCGGCTCCGCCCTGTACTGGCGTGCGAAAGTACGGCACCATGGACTTGAGCTTCGCCTTCTTCGCGGACAGCGCCGTGGTACCTCCCGACGGCAAGCTGTATGTCCTCGGCGGCGGCTTCAGCGCCCTCTCGATGGCCACGTTGCCCGGACGGGCGGCGTTTGCCGTGGTGGCGGGATTCCGCTTCAGCGCCGCCGATGTCGGGCAGGCGCACCAGGTCGAGCTGCGCCTCACCGATTCGCAGGGCAAGCTCGTGCTCGCACCGGTTGTCCTGCAATTCCAGGCGGCCGGTGCGAAGCTGGTGCCGGGCCAGGAGGTGAGCATCTCCACCGTGACCATCCTCCAGCCGATGTTCGGCGAGCCCGGTGTCTACGCTACAGAGTTCTGGACGGGAGGGAACCGCATCGGATCGGTCAGCCTCAGTGTCGAGGAGCGCCAGCTGCCTGAGCCGGTCCCCGCAGACCGGCCCAACTGAGCAGGTCGCCCCGGGTCAATACTCGTAGAACCCGCGACCGCTCTTCTTGCCGAGATAGCCGGCTGCCACCATGCGGCGGAGCAGCGGGGGAGGCGCGTAGTCGCTGTTCGCGTACTCCTCGTAGAGCGATTCGCAGACGAACATCGCGGTGTCGAGGCCGATGTAGTCGAGCAGCTGGAGGGGTCCCATCGGATGGCCGCATCCGAGGCGCATCCCCTCGTCGATGTCGTCGCGTGTTGCGAATCCGGATTCGTACACCCGGATCGCGTGGGTGAGGAACGGGATCAGCAGCAGGTTGACGATGAACCCGCCGCGATCCTGCGCCACGATGATGCGCTTGCCGAGCCGCTCACCGAGGGCGCGCGTGTCCGCCAGGGTGTCGTCGCTGGTGGCGATGCTGCGCACCACCTCGATCAGCTTCATCACCGGCGCCGGGTTGAAGAAGTGGGTCCCGATCACGCGATCCGGACGCCGGGTTGCGCGGGCGATCTCGATGATGGGCAGCGCCGACGTGTTGGTGGAAAGGATCGCGTCCTCGCCCACGATGTGGTCCAGCTGCTCGAAGAGCGCCACCTTCGCCGGCAGCTGCTCCACGATCGCCTCGATGCAGAAGTCGCACTCCCCAAAGTCCTCGAGGCGCGGCGTGAAGGTGAGCAGTCCGTTGATTCGATCGACATCCTCGTCGCTCAGTTTCCCGGTCTTGCGGCCGCGCTCGAGCGAAGCGTCGACGCGACGCTCACCGGCGGCGAGCTGCTCGGGTCCGGACTCGGTGACCAGGGTCCGGATCCCGTTGCGGGCACATACTTCAGCGATTCCCGAGCCCATCAGCCCCGCGCCGATGATCCCAACGCTCCGGATCTCCATTGCTGACACTCCTTGAGACACATTCGATGGATCACGCTCGTCCGTTCGCGTGCCGCAGTCTGCCCGAGTGCCGGCGGCTCGCGCACCTATGATGGGCGGCATGGGGTCACCGGGCACGATCGCGCTGGTCAGCGACGATCTCATGTTCGCCAGTCAGCTCAGCACCACCATGAAGCGAGCCGGCGGAAGCGCCGTCCTCGTCGCCGGCGATCCCGTCCCCGACGTCGGCCTGGTCTTCGTGGACCTCAACACGGCCGTCGAGCCCCGTCTCGCGCTGATCGGTCGCCTGCGCAGCGAGCGACCCGGGCTCGAGATCATCGGGTTCTCGCACCACGGAGACCTCGCCCTGCGCCGGCGCGCTCGTGCTGCCGGAGCGAACCGGGTGGTCAACAACGGCTCGATCCAGGTGGTGGCGCTACGCCGGTCGGCTGACACCGAGCGCAACGCCTCGTGACCGCCGTCACCGCCGGCCTCGATGCTCGCATCCGCGCCGAGGTTGACAGGACCAGAGAGGAGGTCGTCGAAACCCGGCGCACGCTGCACCGGCATCCCGAGCTGTCGCTCGAGGAACACGACACCGCCGACCTGGTCGCACAGCGCAGTGCCGACCTCGGCTTCACGGTGCGCACCCGTGTCGGGGGGACCGGCGTGCTCGCCGATCTCGACAGTGGCAAGCCGGGTCGGACCCTGATGCTGCGGGCCGACATGGACGCGCTGCCCATCGTGGAGCGGGGCGACGGTCGTGTGGTCACGTCGGAGGTCGAGGGCGTCATGCATGCGTGCGGGCACGACGGCCACGTCGCGATGACGCTCGGAGCCGCGGCCGCGATGGTCGCGATGCGGGACAGCTGGTCGGGGAGTGTGCGGCTGTGTTTTCAGCCGGCCGAGGAGACGGCGTCCGGCGCGATGCCGATGATCAAGGACGGAGCTGCCGAAGGTGTCGACCGCGTCCTCGGGATCCACCTCTGGGCGCCGCTCGCAACCGGACGCGTTGCTGTCAAGTCCGGCGTTATCTTCGGGAGTGCCGACAGCTTCTCGGTCACGATCCAGGGCCGTGGAGGCCACGGCGGCATGCCGCATACGGCCATCGATCCGGTGGTCGTCACCGCCCAGGTGATCCTCGCGATCCAGTCGATCATCAGCCGCGAGACGTCGCCGTTCTCGCCGGCGGTGATCACCATCGGCAGGGTCACTGCCGGCACCGCTTTCAACGTCATCGCCGATTCCGCGGAGTTGCTCGGCACCACGCGCGCCATCGAGGCGAGCGAGCGCGAACGTCTTCTCAAGCGGGTCGCGGAGATCGCCACCGCGGTTGCGAGTGGCTACGGCGCCGAGGCGCACTTCTGGCGCGGGAGCGGTTGCCCGCCGGTCGTCTCGGACGCTGCGACTGCCGACCTCGTGCGCCGTGCCGCGGCGGCCACTGTCGGCGACGACCATGTCGACATCGCCGTGCCCATCACGGTGGGTGACGACGTCGCATGCTTCCTCGAACGCGTCCCCGGATGCTACTTCCTGGTCGGCGCCGGGCATCCCGAACGTGGTCCTGTCCCACCGCATCACAGCGCCTACTTCGACATCGACGAGGCCGCGCTCCCCGTGGGAGTTGAGACGCTCGTGCGGGCCGGCCTCGACGTGCTCGGCTGATGGACTTCATCCGCTCGCGCGAGGACCGCAACGACCTGTACAGCAACGTGGATCTCACCCCGCGCGCGTCATCGGAGTCCGAGACGCTGCTGTCAGTGGCGATGGAGATCGAGCACGCGAACAACTCGGGGTACGTGCATGGCGGCACGATCATGCGTCTGGTCGACACAGCGGCCGGGATCGCCGCTGTCAAGCACGCAAGGCGGCGTGTCGTGACGGCGACCATGGACGAGATGAGCTTTCTCGCCCCGGTGTACATCGGCGACCTGCTCACGGTGCGGGCGCGCGTCAACGACGCGCACCGCACGTCGATGGAGATCAGCGTCCGGGTCGACGTCGAGCGCATCCCATCCGGCGAGAGGTTGCACGTGGCGAGCGCGCACCTCGTCTACGTCGGCCTCGACCGCGACGGCCGGCCCGCAGAGGTCGCCAAGGTCATCGCGGAAACCAAGGAGGAGCGCCGCCGCCAGGCCGAGGCTCGAGTCCGCCGCGAGCAGCGCCTGCTGCGCAAGCGCGCGCTCGCCGACGCCGTGCACGATACGCAGTGACGGGCGTGCTGCCGTCCCGCTCAATCCCTCGGGTACGATGACCGCGCCATGTCCGAGGTGACCGCACCACTGACCGTTCGGGACGCCACGGCGCCTCTCCCCACCGCGCGTCAGCACATCCGCTTCGCCTTCCACCGGGTGCGGCCCGAATGGCGTCTCCGGCCCGCCACCGAGCGCGCCGCCGACCGGGAGGAGGTCGCTGCCCTGGTTCGCGACGTCGGTGACCGCGATGGCGTGCTCATCCGTTCTTACAGCACCGTGGGCACGCGCGGTGACGCCGATCTTCTGCTCTGGCTGGTCAGCGAACGTCTCGATGATCTGCATGAGTTCGCCGCGCGCCTGAACCGGACCCGGCTTGCCGCCTACCTCGAGACTCCCTACAGCTACTTCTCGATGACCAAGCAGAGCATGTACGTCGAGAAGCACCGCCATGAGAACCAGGAGGGGAGGAGCAACCGCCTGGTCAGCGCGCCCACCGGGCGTCGCTATCTCTTCGTCTATCCGTTCGTGAAGACGCGTGCCTGGTACCGGCTGAGCGCCGACGAGCGGCAGCGCCAGATGAGCGAGCACATCGCCATGGGGCACAAGTACCCCGGCGTGAAGATCAACACCACCTACTCGTTCGGACTTGACGACCAGGACTTCGTGGTTGCGTTCGAGAGCGATTCCGTTGCGGATTTCCTCGACCTCGTGCACGAGATGCGCGGCAGCGAGGCATCCACCCACACCGTGCGCGACGTGCCGTCGTTCACGTGCATCGCCATGGATATCGACGAGGTGCTGTCAGCCCTCGGTTAGCCCGCGAGCACGGCGCGTCGACGCTCAGCGCCCTGCAGTGAGGCGAGCATCACTTCCATGATGTGCATCACCTTGACGTTCGGCGCGTAGCGCGCGGCTCCTGCGCGCAGCTGGAGCAGGCACGAGATATTCTCGCTCACCACGATCTCCGCTCCACTGGCGCGGATGTTCTCGAATTTGCGACGGAGGATAGCGTCGCTACGCTCGGGCTGCCGCGCGAAGTACGTGCCTGCGCCGCCGCAGCACATCGCACGCTCGTTCAGCGGGACGACATCGAGATGGGGGATCTGGTCGAGCAGCCGTCGCATGGCACCTCGCTCGGGTCCGTCGATCGGCAGCGCGCACGGCTCGTCGATGGTGACGCGCCAGCGGAGCGGGCCGAGTGTGCCGCGGACGCCGTTGCGGTCGAGGAAATCACTTGCGAGGGCCGTGTGATGGGCAATCTCCACCGCGCGATGACCGACCTGGCGATCATCGCCGGCGATGCTCCCGTACTCGCGGTAGTGCTCGGTGCAGGACGCGGTGTCGCCGATGTATGCATCGACGTCCAGGTGGCTCATCGCAGCGCTGTTCTTGACTGCCATCTCCACCATGGCGTCGCGGTCTCCGAGGGTGCGCGCCGGCAAACCGCTGCAGCCGAGCTGCGGCACCTGGACGGCGTAGCCGGAGGCGAGCAACACCCGGATGGTTGCGTCGGTTGTCTCCGGCGCGGTGAGATTCTCGAGGCAGCAGACGAGCACCGCGACGTTGCCGCGCAGCGGCAGCGTGGGCGCCGGCAGGTCACCGAGCATCTGGTGGACGGTGCGATCGGGCGGGGGGCCGCTCTGCTCGGCGAGCGCGCCGACCGTGCCCAGCCACGACAGCATCCCGGTACGGTGCGCCAGCGCGTACAGCCCGGTGCGCCGGGTGAATCGCGCGAACGCGTGGAGCGCACGCAGCGCACCTGGTCGCGGCAGCACGTTGCGCAGCGCGAACGACTGGGCCCACGGATACCCCTCCTGCGCATGCAGCTCCTGGCGCGCCCTGCTGACGATGTGCCCGGTCGGCACGCGCGGCGCGCAGGCCGCGACGCAGTTGTCGCAGGTCAGGCAGGTCGACAGCGGGCCGTCGGCGATGTCACGCAGCTCGAGGCGGCCCTCCATCGCATCGCGGATCAGCGCGATCCGTCCCCGCGCCGTCTCCCATTCCACGGGATTGACGACGTACGCCGGGCACGTGGCCTGACACAGCGAGCACTTGTTGCATTCGCTCGCCGCCTCGTAGACGTCGGCAAGGAAGCGCGGGGTCGGGACGGCGGCGCCGGCCATTGGGCCCGGATTGTAGACGAGATCGCGAACCGCTCCACCGGCGATGGCGCGGGCCGCCGATCCGTAGAGTTGCGTCGATGATCGCGGACTACCACGTCGAAGCCTTCACGGCGGACGAGCAGCAACTGCTCGCCCCGCACGTCACCAACCTCGATCGCCCGGTGTTCGCGCTCACCAATCTTCCGCAGGTCACCGCCGCCGCGCTGTTCGCCCGCTACAGCCGCAGCTCGAAAAGCCTTCGCCGTCTCCTCGTCGACGAATTCCTTGCCGGCGGCTCGGCGGGCTCGGGGCCACCGGCCGAAGCCGGGCGCGAGCGTGCGTCGGATCTCTTCGGACGCGTGCTCGCCGAGTATGGGGACGACTCGGTTGCCCAGCTCGCGGGCGTGCATCTCGCCTGCGAACAGGTCTCCCAACCGCTTGCCAAGGCGATCGAATGGGGACGCCTCGGCGCCTACCTGGAACAGTCGACGCGGTACATCCCGTACACGGACCGCCGAGACGGTCACTACCGCTACCTGCGCGACCTCGAGTTGCTGTCATCGCCTCTCGGTGCGACGTACTCGAGGGCGATGGACCTGCTTTTCGACACGTATTCCCAGCTGCGCGAGCCACTCGCACGGCACCTCGACGAGACCCTGCCGCCCGAACCGGATGAGAAGGCGCGCCGCCGCGCGATCCGGGCACTCGCGCTCGACCTGATGCGTGGCCTGCTCCCGGCGGGGACGGTGAGCAACGTCGGGATGTTCGCGTCTCCCCAGGCGTTCGAGCAGCTCGTGCTCCGCCTTCGTGCGCACCCGCTACCGGAGGCGCGCGCATACGCCGAGCTGATCAACACGGAACTGCAGAAGCTCATCCCTGAGTTCCTGACGCGGCTGGATCGCCCGGATCGAGGGGCTGTGTGGGTTGCGTACCTGCGCGAGACGGCTGCCGCGCTCGCTCACGACGCAGACGCGCTCGCGCCGGAGAACGAATGGGGTCCCCCGGGCGTGACGCTGGTGGATTGGGATGGCGACGGCGAGGACCGGATCCTCGCATCAGCGCTCTTCCCGTACTCACACGCGTCGCAGGAGCGGCTGCTCGCCGCGGTGCGTCCTCTCTCGGATGCTCGGCGCCAGGCGCTCTTCGAGGCTGCCGTCGGGCACCGCGGCAACCGCCGCCACCGCCCGGGCCGTGGGTTCGAGCATTGCGACTACACCTTCGAGATCGTCTCCGACTATGGCGCCTTCCGCGACCTGCAGCGCCACCGCATGCTCACGATCCAGTGGCAGGACTTGACGCCGTCGCTGGGGTACGAGGTCCCGGACGCGGTCGTCGATGCCGGCCTGGCGGAACGCTGGCACGTCGCCGTCCGCGAGGCAGAGGCCGCGTATCGCGAGATCGCCGACACGTTCCCCCAGCAGGCCGGGTACCTGGTCACGCTCGGTCACCGCATGCGATACGTGATCAAGCTCAATGCCCGCGAGGCGATGCACATGATCGAGCTGCGCACATCGCCGCAGGGCCATCCCAGCTACCGGCAGATCTGCCAGGAGATGCTCCGGCTCATCGATGAGGTCGCCGGTCACCATCTGATTGCGAGGGCGGTCCGTTTTGTGGGATCGGACGACGTCCACCTGCCCCGATACGCTGCCGAGGCCGCGAGCACGTCATCCGCTGACTGAGCACCGGAAGCCGAGACCCCGGTCGTCCACGGCCGGTACGGCATGTCAATCTGACGTCGTGAAGAGGCGCCTGACGTCGATCGCCGGATGGGCAACGCACACATACCCGGGACGGCTCGTCGCCGCATTCGGCTCGAGCCAGGCGGGCAACTACGCGTCGGGTCTCGCGTTCAACGCGTTCCTCAGCATGTTCCCCCTGATCCTGGGACTGCTCGCGATCCTCGGCTTCACGACGCAGTCGCCCGGGGCGACGCAGAAGGTGCTCGACGCAATCCTCGGGTTCTTCCCCCAGACAGCCCATGCGGAACTGGTGACCACGTTCACCGGCGTTCAGCACCATTCGGGGCTGCTCGGCATCATCAGCCTCGTGGGGCTCCTCTGGGGCGGCAGCAGCCTCTTCACTGCGATGGAGTTCGCGCTGAGCGTGATCATCGGAGGCCGCCAGCGTGGCTTTCTGCGCCAGCGAGGCATGGCGCTGGCCATGACCATCCTGTTCGTCGTGTCTCTGGTCGCGACCGTCGGCATCAACTCGATCGTCGCGATTCCTGGAATCATCTGGATCTTCGAGCCGGTGGTCGGTCTGCTCGTGTGGTGCACCTTCATGCTCGCCGTCTACCGGTTGGTTCCAAACCGCACCTATCGGGTTTCGGAAATCTGGCCCGGGGTGGTCATCGCGGGCACGGCGATGGAGATCCTCACGCTGCTGTGGCCCCTGTATGCCCGCCTTTCCCACAACTTCTCGACGTATGGCTCGACCTTCGCCCTGTTCTTCGTGCTCGCGAGCTGGCTGTACTTCCTTGCTCAGTTCATCCTGCTCGGCGCGGTCGCCAACCGCATGCACGCCGGGGAGCCGGACACTCGGGGTCTTCTCGGCGAGCGTTTCGCCCGTCGGCCCAAAGTCGCAGAAGCGTCTCGGACCGGTGGCGAGGTTTCCCAGACGGGGGCGTGAAGTATGATTGTCAGCACCATGGCAATCACCTCTCCGTCGATCGTCACGATCTCCGACACCGCCCGTGAGCAGCTCAAGGGTCTCATCGCCGACCAGCCTGCCGATCGCGCACTCGGACTTCGGGTCTTCATCCAGTCTGGTGGGTGCTCAGGCTTCTCGTACGGCATGGGCCTGGATGAGAATCCACCCCGCGAAGACGACCAGGTCGTCGACGTCGATGGAGGCATCAAGGTGTACGTGGATGCGTACTCGTCGCAGTACCTCCAGGGCGCCGAGATTGATTACGTCGACGAGCTCATGGGTGGCGGATTCACCATCCACAACCCCAATGCCGTTCGCACCTGCGGTTGTGGCCACTCGTTCCAGACTTCCGACTCCGCCGGCGAAGCCAAGTCCTGCTCCCACTGAGGTAAGGCGGAGTCCTGACTGGCGGCGGGTCGCCGCTGCATCCGGCTGGACTCGCCGATCTCGGCGTCAGCTCCGGCGCCGCACTCGGTCACGCATGACGATGCGCTCCCTCGCGGGCTTGTCGCTTCCTTGATCTCGGCGGCCCAGCCGGCGCATCGGCGACCCGCCGTCAGTCAGGACGACCTATGGAAACGGCGCCTTCTTTGGAGACTTTGCTGGCTCGAGAGTCCTAGGCGACAGAGATGGTGGTTGGGGGGGAGGCGGCTCTTCGCATTGTTGAGGCTGCGTCTCGGTCTCTGATGGCGAGGGCGATGATGGCGCCGACGAGGGCGAATCCGGCGGCGGCGAAGAAGGCGATTCGGAACACGGTGACGTTGCCTGCGAGGCCGGCAGTCCTGGTCTGGGTGCCGATGATGGTCGAGAGCGTCGCCACGCCGAGGGCGGCTGCGAGTTGCCGCTGGGCGTTGTAGAGCGCGGTGGCGCGCCCTGTGTCACGGGGCGAGATCTGCGCGAAGACACCGGCGTTCATCGAGATCACCACGTACGCCCATCCCACACCGACGAAGAACATCACCACTCGGAAGATCCAGAGGTTGCCGTTCAGCAGGAATGCAAGCAGGGAGGTCGCGACGGTGACGCCGACCAGGCC
Organism: Candidatus Dormibacteria bacterium; assembly: GCA_044450385.1. Classification (GTDB taxonomy): domain Bacteria; phylum Chloroflexota; class Dormibacteria; order Aeolococcales; family Aeolococcaceae; genus Palsa-851. Next base: position 2,730 of record JBIOIZ010000049.1, on the reverse strand, counting down.
CCCGCTGATGAGACGGCGAGGCCCGATGCGCGGGTAGAGGCGCCCGACCAGCTGCGACGAGACCAGCACCCCGAGCGCTTCCGGAGCTGTGCTCGACCCGGACACGAGAGCGGAGAGTCCGCGGCCGGTCTGCAGCCAGATCGGCGCGACGAAGAGGAGCCCGAGAAATCCCGCGGCGGCGAACAGTGACGCGAGGTTGGCCACCCCGAAGAGGCGGTTGCGCAGCAGCCTGAAGTCGATCATCGGTTGCTCGGCATGCAACTCCACCCAGACGAGCGCGGCGATGAGCGCCGCTCCGCCGACCGCGGTGACGACGATGAGCGGCGACGCCCAGCCGAGGGTCGCCGCCTCGCTGAGGGCGTAGAGGAAGAGTCCAAAGCCGAGGGCCGCCAGGAGAAAGCCCGGCAGGTCGAAACGCTCCCCGGCGCGCTCGCGATGCTCGGTGAGCTGCAGCGCGCTGAAGACCAGGGCGGCGAGGCCGATCGGGACGTTCACGAAGAACACCCAGCGCCAGGAGAGGCTGTCGACGAGCGCGCCACCGATGAGGGGTCCAAGGGCCGGCGCCATCACGGTGGGAATCACGAGGATGCGCGCGACCCGCGCACGCTGCGCAGGCGGATAGGCGCGATAGAGCATCGCCATGCCCACAGGAGTGAGCATGCCGCCGCCCGCGCCCTGGACGATGCGGAACAGCACCAGTTCGAGCACCGACTGCGACAGGCCACACAGCGCGGATGCGACCGTGAACAGCAGGACCGCGGCAATGAAGGTGCGCTTGGTGCCGAAGCGATCACCGACCCATCCCGAGGCCGGTATCCAGACGGCGAGGCTCACCAGGTACCCGACGACGACGCCGTCGGTCGCTGCAGGACTCACGTTGAGGTTGCGAGCGATCGCCGGCAGTGCGACGTAGACGATCGTCGCATCCATGATCGTCATGAACATGGCGACGACGTAGATCATCGCGATGATCCGCTGATAGGAGAGTCGTATCCCGCGCACGCCACCATCCTCGCTCAGAGACGTCGATCGGCGCCTCGGGATGCCCCCCTGTTTGGCTCGAGAGCGTGCGGGTAAGCTTCATCCCATGGAAGTCAAGGAACTCGGACACATCGTCCTGTACGTTCACAACATCGAGCGATCCGCCACGTTCTACGGCGACATCCTCGGCTGGAAACGGCTCGCCGCCGCCGACGGCGGCCCATTGGGCCGCGTGCCGGTTGCGCTGTTCAGCAGCGGCCGGACGCATCATGAATTGCTGCTCATCGAAGTGGGCGAGGACGCTCAGGACCTGCCGCGTGGCAAGCACGTCGGCCTCTATCACTTCGGCCTCAAGGTGGGGGACACGGACGATGAGTTGCGCGAGGCGATACGCCGCTGTCGGGAGGCCGGCGTGCGGATCGTCGGCGCCAGTGACCATACCGTGACCCACAGCCTGTACATCGTCGATCCCGACGGCAACGAGATCGAGCTCTATATCGATGTCCCCGGTGTGAGCTGGGACCTGGAACATGTCATGGCGCCCGTGAAGGCGCTTGCTCTGTAAGGAATTCCGACCATGCCAGCTGTAACCGTTGACGACATCACCGCGCTGCCCCACATCCCGCAGCCGGATCCGAGCGCCACGACCTTCCGTCCGGTGATCAGCGTGACCACCGCGCCACGCGGCTTCGAGGGAGAAGGGTTCCCCGTGCACCGTGCGTTTGCCGGCACCGACCCCGCACTCATCGATCCGTTCATCCACATGGATCAGATGGGCGAGGTCGAATACGCGCCCGGCGAACCCAAGGGCACGCCATGGCATCCGCACCGCGGCTTCGAAACGGTCACCTACATGATCGACGGGACGTTTCAGCACCAGGACTCGAACGGTGGTGGCGGCCTGATCACCAACGGCGACACGCAGTGGATGACCGCCGGAGCGGGCATCCTGCACATCGAGCGTCCGCCCGAGGAGCTCATCGCGAGTGGCGGTCTCTTCCACGGATTCCAGCTGTGGGTGAACCTTCCCGCTGCGCAGAAGTGGGTGCCCGCCCGTTATCAGGACATCCGCGCGGGCAATGTCGCGCTGCTGACCTCGTACGACGGCGGTGCGTTGTTACGGGTCATCGCCGGCGAGGTCGCCGGTCATCGTGGCCCGGGCGTCACCTACACGCCGATATCGCTCGCGCACGTGACGGTCAGCCCCGGAGCGCGGCTCGTGCTGCCGTGGCCGCGTGATTTCAACGCCCTGATCTATGCGCTCTCCGGCAGTGGAACTGTCGGTGAGGAGCGACGTCCGATTGAGTCCGGTCAGCTCGCCGCACTCGGCGCGGGCGACGTCATCACGGCCACCGCTGGCACCCACCAGGAGAGCCGGCATCCGAACTTGGACCTGCTCATCCTCGGCGGCAGCCCGATCCGCGAACCGGTGGCGCACTACGGCCCGTTCGTCATGAACACCCACGCGGAGATCGCGCAGGCGCTGGCCGACTACCAGTCCGGCAAGATGGGTGCCGTTCCCGCGAACCACATCGGGAACTGACCTACAGGCCGTACGTCTCGAGGAGCCGGAGCCAGATCTCGCTGATCGTCGGGTACGACGGCACGGCGTGCCAGAGCCGGTCGAGCGGCACCTGGCCGACGACGGCAACCGTTGCGGCGTGGATGAGGTCACCGACTCCCGGGCCCGCGAAGGTCATGCCGACGATCACCCTGCGGTCCTCGTCGACCACCATCCGCGCGTGCCCG
>JBIOIZ010000048.1:0-21009 GCA_044450385.1 Candidatus Dormibacteria bacterium | reverse complement strand
GTAGTCGGTGACGACGGCCGAGGTTGCCCTCGAGAGCCTTTCGGTGAGGTTGGTCACGGCCGCGACCTTGCGCGAACCTGCCCTCACCGGCGGCTTGCCGGTGCTGGTTGTTGCCATTGCTGCCTCCGTCGGAGCCGCGCCTTCACCGATGGCGGGATCACGGCCCGGTCCGCGCCCGCGTGCGCTCCGGCAGCCTTGCCCACCTGCGCAGGAGATTGAGCGGGAGCGGCCCCGCACCTGCGGTCTTCGGCGAACGGACGACGGCGAGTCGTCTATCTGGAAGGGCGACAGCGTAGCAGGCACAGGCTTTGTGCCGTGAGCGCCGCTGTCACGGGTGGTAGTGAGGTTTGACGTGTGAACTCGACGTCTGGTAGGCTTTCGCTTCGCTCCACGAGCTTTCCTCGTATTCGCGCGCGCTGTTTCGTGGCAGAGCGCAATTCTCAATAAACGGACGGTCGTGCCTACCTTTCAGCAGCTGGTCCGCAAGGGCCGCACCAAGCCGACGCACAAGACGAAGGCTCGGGCGCTTCGGGGATGCCCCCAGCGTCGCGGGGTCTGCGTCCGCGTGTACACGACCACGCCCAAGAAGCCCAACTCGGCGCTCCGCAAGGTGGCCCGTGTCCGTCTGACCACCAAGGTCGAAGTCACCGCCTACATCCCCGGCATCGGCCACAACCTCCAGGAGCACTCGGTCGTGCTCATCCGCGGCGGGCGCGTTCGCGACCTCCCCGGTGTTCGCTACCACGTCATCCGCGGCACGCTCGACGCGGCCGGAACCAAGAACCGCAAGCAGGGCCGTAGCAAGTACGGCGCCAAACGCGAGAAGAAGGCGAGCTGAGGATCCATGCCACGTCGCGCCCGCGTCCAGAAACGCGTCATCCTGCCCGACCCGATCTACGGGAGTGTGGGACTGGCGAAGTTCGTGAACTGCATCATGCTCGCCGGTAAGAAGAGCATTGCGGAGAAGATCGTCTATGACTCCTTCGAGAAGATCCGCCGCTCTTCCCGCAAGGAGCCGCTCGACGTGTTCGACCAGGCGATCCGCAACGTTACCCCGATCCTCGAGGTCAAGCCCAAGCGGGTCGGCGGCGCCACCTATCAGGTGCCCGTGGAGATCCGCCATGACCGCCGTCAGGCCCTCGCCCGGCGCTGGATCATCCGCTATGCGCGGGGCCGCGGCGGCAAGAGCATGTCGGAGAAGCTCGCCGGAGAGCTGATGGACGCGGCCAACGGCGTCGGCGCTTCGATCAAGCGTAAGGAAGACACCCACAAGATGGCCGAGTCGAACAAAGCGTTCTCGCACTTCCGCTACTGACATGGCGGTTGCAGTGGCGGCGCGCGCCTTCCCCCTCGAGAAGACCCGGAACATCGGGATCATGGCCCACATCGACGCGGGCAAGACCACGACCACCGAGCGCGTCCTCTTCTATACGGGTCGCATCCACAAGATGGGCGAGGTCCACGAGGGCGCCGCGACCATGGACTGGATGGTCCAGGAGCAGGAGCGCGGCATCACGATCACGTCGGCCGCCACGGCTGCCGAGTGGCGCGGCCACCGTATCAACATTATCGATACGCCCGGGCACGTGGACTTCACGGTCGAGGTGGAGCGCAGCCTTCGCGTGCTCGACGGAGCGGTCGCCGTGTTCGACGCCGTCGCCGGGGTCGAGCCCCAGTCGGAGACCGTGTGGCGTCAGGCCGATCGCTACGAGGTTCCTCGTATCTGCTTCATCAACAAGATGGACCGGATCGGCGCGAACTTCTACGCTGCGGTGACCTCTATCAAGGACCGCCTTGGAGCCCATGCCGTGCCCATCCAGCTCCCGATCGGCGCTGAGTCGGAGTTCAGGGGCATGATCGACCTCGTCACCGAGGAAGCGATCATCTACACCGACGATCTCGGGACGAGCCTCCGGCGCTCGGAAATCCCGGAGGATATGCGCGAGCTGGTCGCCCAGTACCGTCACGATCTCCTCGAGGCCGTCGCCGAGGCCGATGACGAGCTGATGATCAAGTATCTCGACGGCGAGAACCTGACGACCGCCGACATCGTCCGCGGGCTTCGGGCTGGCACAGTCGGCACCAAGCTCGTCCCCGTGCTCTGTGGTTCGGCGCTCAAGAACAAGGGCGTCCAGCCGATGCTCGACGCGGTCGTCGACTTCCTCCCCTCGCCGCTCGACCGCCCGTCGGTCGAAGGCGCAACTGCTGAGGGAGAGACGGCTGTGGTGCGCAACGCCAGCGACTCCGAGCCGTTCGCGGCGCTCGCCTTCAAGATCGCGACTGACCCGTTCGTCGGCAAGCTCACCTTCTTCCGCGTGTACAGCGGCGTGCTGCGCAGCGGCTCGTACGTCTACAACGCGACCAAGGGCGAGCGCGAGCGCGTCGGGCGTCTCCTCCAGATGCACGCCAACCACCGCGAGGAGATCGAGGAGGTCCGCGCCGGCGACATCGCGGCGGCGATCGGGCTTCGCAAGACCACAACCGGCGACACGCTCTGCGACGAGAAGCACCCGATCGTCCTCGAGCAGATCACCTTCCCGGAGCCGGTCATCTCGGTCGCGGTCGAACCGAAGACGAAGGCCGAGCAGGACAAGATGGGCATCGCCCTGCAGAAGCTCGCCGAGGAGGACCCCACGTTCCGGGTTCGCACTGATGAGGAGACCGGGCAGACCGTCATCTCAGGAATGGGCGAGCTCCACCTCGAGATCATCGTCGACCGCATGCTCCGCGAATTCAAGGTCGACGCAACCGTCGGCAAGCCCCAGGTGTCGTACCGGGAGACGGTCACCCAGAAAGCGCACGGCACCGGGCGTTTCGTGCGCCAGTCCGGTGGCCATGGCCAGTACGGCCACGTCGAGCTCGAGATCGAGCCCAACCCCGGCAAGGGTTTCGAGTTCGTCAGCAAGATCACCGGCGGCACGATCCCGAGGGAGTACATCGCTCCGACGCAGCGAGGCATACAGGATTCGCTCTCCAATGGCGTGCTGGCGGGCTACCCCGTCGTCGACGTCAAGGTGACCCTCGTCGACGGTTCGTACCATGACGTCGACTCGTCCGAACAGGCCTTCTCCATCGCCGGGTCGATGGGCTTCAAGGACGGCGTTCGCAAAGCGAAGCCGGTGCTGCTCGAGCCGATCATGCGCGTCGACGTGTTCATGCCGGAGGAGTTCATGGGCGACGTCATGGGCGATCTCTCCGGGCGTCGTGGACAGATCCTCGGCATGGAGGGTCGCGCCGCATCGCACATCGTGCACGCCGAAGTGCCGCTGTCGGCGATGTTCGGCTATTCGACGGACCTGCGCAGCATGACCCAGGGCAGGGCCAACTACAGCATGGAATTCCATCACTATCAGCAGCTTCCAGCGAGTCTCGCCGAAGAGCTCGTCGCCAAAGCCAGGGTGTAATTGAGACCATCGGAGAGCGCAGGAGTTAAGTAGAGGCACGAAATGGGCAAGAAGAAGTACCAGAGCACCAAGCCGCACGTGAACGTCGGAACCATCGGTCACATCGACCATGGCAAAACGACGCTCACTGCTGCGATCACAAAGGTCCTCTCCGAGAACGTCGGAGGCGATAACGCATTCGTCTCGTTCGACAAGATCGACAACGCTCCCGAAGAGAAAGCCCGCGGCATCACCATCGCGACCGCGCACGTCGAGTACGAGACTGCGACGCGGCACTACGCGCACGTCGATTGCCCCGGTCACGCCGACTACATCAAGAACATGATCACCGGCGCCGCTCAGATGGACGGCGCGATCCTGGTGGTGGCCGCAACCGACGGTCCGATGCCCCAGACCCGCGAGCACATCGTGCTCGCCCGCCAGGTCGGTGTCCCATACATCGTCGTCGCGCTCAACAAGTGCGACGCCGTCGACGACGAGGAACTGCTCGAGCTTGTCGAGCTCGAGGTTCGTGAGCTCCTCAGCCGTTATGACTTCCCCGGTGACGACATCCCCGTCGTTCGCGTCTCTGCGCTCAAGGCGCTCGAAGGCGACAAGGACGCCGTCGACGGTGTGCTCAAGCTCATGGAGGCGGTTGACACCTACATCCCGGTGCCGATGCGTCCCGTGGAGCGTCCGTTCATGATGCCGATCGAAGACGTGTTCTCGATCGAAGGTCGCGGGACCGTCGTCACCGGCCGCATCGATCGCGGCATCATCAAGGTCAACGAGCCGGTGGAGATCGTCGGCATCAAGGACACCGTCAAGTCGGTGGTGACCGGTGTCGAGATGTTCCACAAGCTGCTGGATGCCGGTGAGGCGGGCATGAACGTCGGCTGCCTTCTCCGCGGCGTCAAGCGCGAGGATGTCGAGCGCGGACAGGTGCTCGCCAAGCCCGGAACGATCACGCCGCACACCAAGTTCAAGGCTCAGGTCTACGTCCTGAGCAAGGACGAAGGCGGACGTCACACCCCGTTCTTCACGGGCTACCGTCCACAGTTCTACATCAGGACGACCGACGTGACAGGTACCATCGCGCTCCCGGATGGCCAGGAGATGTGCATGCCCGGGGACAACGTCGAGATGGGCATCGAGCTGATCACCCCGATCGCTGTCGAGGACGGCATGCGCTTCGCGATTCGCGAGGGCGGCCGTACCGTGGGTGCCGGCGCAGTCACATCGATCGAAAAATAGACACTCGCTGAAAAGAGCAAAGGAACCGTAGGAATACCGTGCCCCAGAAGATTCGCATCCGCCTCAAGGCTTACGATCATCGCGTCCTCGACCAGGCCGCGTCGAAGATCGTGGAGACGGCTACGCGCACGGGGACGCGTGTTGCTGGACCGGTTCCGCTGCCCACCACCATCAACAAGTACACCGTGGTGCGCTCGCCGTTCATCGACAAGGACTCGCGGGAGCAGTTCGAGATGCGCACTCACAAGCGGATCCTGGACATCCTCGACGCCAATCCCAAGGTCGTGGACGCGCTGATGCGTCTCAACCTCCCGAGCGGCGTCAACATCGAGATCAAGCTGTGAGCAGAGGCATTCTCGCCCGCAAGGTGGGCATGACGCAGATCTTCACACCGCAGGGGACGTCGGTCCCGGTGACGGTCCTCGAAGCAGACACGTGCCGTGTCGTGCAACGCAAGACCGTCGGCTCCGATGGATACGACGCGCTCCAGCTCGGTTTTGGCGACAAGGCCGTGAAGCGGACCTCCAAGCCGATGCGCGGTCACTTCAAGCGAGCCGGGCTGCAGCCGCTCTCACGGTTGAAGGAGTTGCGCGATGCCGGCGACGCCACGCCCGGCACGCTCCTGAGCGTCGACATGTTCATCGCCGGACAGCGCATCGACGTCACCGGTGTGAGTCAGGGCAAGGGGTTCTCGGGGCAGCACAAGCGCCACAACTTCCACCGTGGTCCTGTGTCGCACGGATCGCACAACATCAAGCAGGCCGGCTCGATCGGTTCCACCGACGCTGCCCGCGTGTTCAAGGGCCTCAAGATGGCCGGTCAGCACGGCGCGACCCAGGTCACCGTGCGCAACCTCGAGGTTGTCCGCGTCGACACGGAGCGCCACCTGCTCCTCGTGCACGGATCGGTCCCCGGACACAAGAACCAGGTGGTCATGATCCGCGACAGCGACCGTTCAGCGGTCATCGGAGCGCAGCCATGAGCACTGCGCGCGTCGTCGATCAGTCGGGCGTCGAGACCGGCACCGTCGAGCTCCCCGAAGCCATCTTCGGGATCGAGCCCAATGAGCCTGTGATGCACCAGGCCCTGATCCGCCAGCTTGCCAACGGTCGCCAGGGCACGTCGTCCACAAAGACCCGCAGCGACGTTCGAGGCGGAGGGCGCAAGCCGTATCGCCAGAAGGGGACCGGGCGTGCCCGCCAGGGTTCGACTCGCTCCCCGCAGTGGGAAGGCGGTGGCATCGTCTTCGGTCCACACCCGCGCTCGTATCGCATCGACATGCCGCGCAAGCAGCGCCGGCTTGCGCTGCGCAGCGCGTTGTCGACGAAGGCCCAGGACGGCGGCCTGCTCGTCCTCGAAGGCTTCGAGCTCGAGGCGCCGCGCACCCGGGCTGTCGCCGAGCTGATCCGCAGCGTCGACGGATCCCGCCGAGTGCTCGTCGTCCTCGGTTCGCACAACGAGATGCTCGAGAAAAGCGCGCGCAACATCCCCGAGGTGCGTCTGACGCTTGCAGGCAACCTGTCGGTCCGCGACATCATCGGCGCGGATACGGTGATCGTGACGCGTGACGCCATCGAGCACATCGAGGAGGCGTTCGCATGACCACCGAGCGCAGCTTCGAGCAGGTGCTGGTCCTGCCCGTGATCAGTGAGAAGTCGTACGCATCGATGGCGGCCGGCCGCTACGTGTTCCGCTGCCATCCGTCGGCGACGAAGATCCAGATCCGGCGCGCCCTCGAAGAGGCGTTCGTGGATCAGAAGATCACCGTCATCGACGTCAACACAATAAACGTGCGCGGCAAGAAGCGCCGCCGTTCGCGAGGTCAGACGCGCGTGATGGGTCAGAGCCCCGACTGGAAGAAGGCGATCGTGACTCTCGGCGCAGGTCAGAAGATCGAAGGATTGTTCGAAGGCGTCTGATGCCCACTAAGAAATACAAGCCGACGAGCCCTGGTCGCCGATTCATGTCGGTGAGCAGCTTCGAGGGCGTGACCAAGAGCGCGCCGCAGCGCCAGCTGGTCGAGCACCTCAAGAAGCACAGCGGACGCAACGCGTCCGGGCGCATCACGGTGCGTCACCAGGGCGGCGGTCATAAGAAGACGTATCGCCTCATCGACTTCAAGCGTCAGAAGGATGGCGTTCCCGGCAAGGTGAAGACGATCGAGTACGACCCGAACCGCAGCGCGCGCATCGCACTGGTGGTGTACGCCGACGGCGACAAGCGCTACATCCTCTCGCCGCACGGGCTGAACGTCGGCGACGTGGTCAGCTCGGGTGACTCAGCCGAGATCCGTCCCGGTTGCGCACTGCCGATCACGAACATCCCGCTTGGCACCACGATTCACAATCTCGAAGTCAAGCTCGGCCGTGGTGGTCAGCTGGTGCGCAGTGCTGGAACCGCGGCACAGCTGCTCGCCAAGGAAGGCGCCTACGCGCAGATCCGCATGCCCAGCGGCGAGGTGCGGCTCATCGACGTCCGCTGCCGGGCGACGATTGGACAGGTCGGCAACGTCGATCACGAGAACGAAGTCGTCGGTAAGGCCGGCAAGTCGAGATGGCGGGGGATTCGCCCGTCGGTTCGTGGCATGACCATGAACCCATTCGATCATCCTCACGGCGGTGGCGAAGGACGGAGCGGTGCGGGTGGCAACCCGCAGACCCCATGGGGCAAGCCCGCGCTCGGTTATCGCACCCGTCACAACAAGAGCACTGATCGGCTGATCGTGCGCCGGCGGGACAAGTAACCATGGGTCGCTCGCTCAAGAAAGGGCCGTTCTGCGATGACCACCTCCTCAAGAAGGTGCAGCAGCTCAACATGTCGCGCGAGAAGCGGATCATCAAGACCTGGTCGCGCCGCAGCGACATCTTCCCGGAGATGGTCGGTCACACCATCGCGGTGCACGACGGACGCAAGCACGTTCCGGTGCTCATCACCGAGACGATGGTCGGACACAAGCTCGGTGAATTCGCGCACACACGTCGCTACCGCGGGCACGGGCACCACACCGAACGCAGCACGGCGCTGAAGTAGTAGAGAGATGGAAGTTGTCGCAACCGCGAAATGGGTTCGCACCACGGCTCGCAAGGCCCGCCTGGTGTCCGCCATGGTGACGGGCCTGCCGGTCACCGAGGCGTTGGTGGTGCTCCAGTTCTCGCCGCGCTCCGCCGCTGTGGACATCGCCAAGGTGATCAAATCCGCAGCCGCGAATGCCGAGCACAACTACAACCTCGATGCGTCCTCGCTGCGCGTCGCGCGCGTGGAGGTTGACGGCGCGATGATCATCAAACGCTGGCGCGCAAAGCCGCGCGGCATGGCCGGCAGCATCTTCAAGCGGACCAGTCACCTGCGCGCCTTCGTCACCGACGACGAGGCACCCGCGAACGTGCGCCGGCGCCGGGCGGTGAAGATGCCTCGCACCGTTCTACCCGCTCCAGTCGTCACGCCGGCCGCGACAACCACGCCCGCCGCGAGTGGCGCAGCCACGCCACGCCCGGCCCGCCGCCGTGCACCCAAGCCCACCACGGAAGAGGCTGAGTAGATGGGTCAGAAAGTCAATCCGATCGGTTTCCGGCTCGGCGTCTACCGGAACTGGGACGCCCGTTGGTACGCCGACAAGGAGTACACGAAGCTCCTGCATGAGGACATCGCCATGCGGCGCCTCATCGGCAGCCGCCTGCGCAATGCGGGGCTGGCGCGCATCGAGACAGAGCGCAGCGCCAATCAGCTCACCGTGATCATCCAGACCGCGAAACCCGGCATTGTCATCGGCAAGCAGGGTGCCTCGGTCGACGCGCTCCGCGACGAGCTCGAGCGGATCTCCGGCAAGAAGGTGCGCGTCACCATCCACGAGATCAAGACGCCCGAGCTCGACGCCACGCTCGTCGCCGAGAACGTCGCCTCGCAGCTCGAGAAGCGCATCGCCTTCCGCCGGGCGCTCAAGCAGACGCTGATGCGGAGCATGCGGGCGGGCGCGAAGGGCGTGAAGATCCAGGTGAGCGGCCGGCTCGGTGGGTCCGAGATGTCACGTCGCGAGTGGGATCGCGACGGCCGGGTGCCGCTCCACACGCTCCGCGCGAACATCGACTATGGCAAGGCCGAGGCGCGGACCACGTTTGGTCGCATCGGCGTCCAATGCTGGCTGTACCTCGGCGATTTCGTGACTGCGACCGGCGAGCCGATCGCACCGGGCAAGGATCGCGCGGAAGACCGCGGCCTCGAGGATCGCGTCCCCGTGCCCGCCGCACGCGTCGCTGAGGCACCGGCCGAGGAGGTGGCGGCTGTCATCGACACGGTCGAGATTCCCGACACCGACGCCGAGGAGGTCCCGGCCGATGACGTGGTCGAGATCGATGAGGACGAGGCCGTGATCGCTGCCACCGGCGTCGATCCCGCTGCCGGTGGCGACAAGGTCGAGAAGCTCACGCCCAAGCGAGCCCCCGCACGCCGCAAGCCGGTCGTCGCGAAGAAGCCCGCGTCGGTATCGCGCGCACCCAAGAAGCTCGTCAAGAAGGCCGATACGCCGGTCGACGGGCCCGAAGAAGAGGAGGAATAGCGATGCTGATGCCGAAGCGAACCAAGCATCGCAAGCTCCATCGCGGGCGCCGGACCGGTGCCGCGCAGCGTGGCAACAAACTCGACTTCGGGACCTACGGGCTCCAGGCGACCGAGCAGTGCTGGATGACCAACCGGCAGATCGAAGCGGCCCGGCGGGCCATGACCCGTCACGTCAAGCGCGGCGGCAAGATCTGGATCCGCATCTTTCCCGATCACGCCTTCACCAAGAAGCCTGCCGAGACACGCATGGGAAGCGGTAAGGGTCAGCCCGAGGGCTGGGTCGCCGTGGTGCTTCCCGGTCGTGTCCTCTTCGAGATGGCCGGTGTCACTCGCGAGACCGCGCAGGAGGCGATGCGCCTCGCCGCATTCAAGCTGCCCATCAAGACACGGTTCCTGGTTCGCGAAGAGACGGGCTCTGATCTGGAGGCGGCGACGCTGTGACCAAGCAGGTTGATGCGCTCAACGAACTCCGCCGAATGACCGTGGTCGAGCTCGACGATCATCTGAGCAAGCAGCGCCGGCGCCTCTTCGAGGTTCGCTTCCAGCAGGCGACCGGGCAGGTGGAGAACCACCGCCAGGTCCGCGAGATCCGCCACGAGATCGCCCGGGCTATGACTGTGAAGATCGAGATCGAACGCGGCCTGCGTCCGGCGCTCATCGAGGCGGTCGCCGCTCGACCCGTACGGGCGAAGGCCAAGCCTGCTCGCGCCCCGCGTGAGCCCAAGCCCGCGCGCCTCGAGGTCCCGGCAGTGGTCCCCGCAGCGGTTCCCGTCGCCGAGTCCTCGGAAGCGGCGGAGGACGTCGCGGACGCCGCAGGCGCCCAGGAGAATGTCGATGAGTGACGTGACTGCAACTCCGGCGACCCGCGGCCGCCGCAAGGTGCGCGACGGTGTCGTTGTGAGCGACAAGATGGAGAAGACGGTCATCGTGCTGGTGCAAATCAGCAAGCCGCATCCCCTCTACAAGAAGGTCGTCCGGCACAGCACTCGCTTCAAGGTGCACGACGACGAGAGTTGCGGCATCGGTGACCGCGTGCGGATCGTCGAGACGCGTCCGATCTCGAAGGAAATCCGCTGGCGCGTTGCCGAAGTTCTGGAGAAGGCTCGCTGACATGATCCAGCAGGAATCCGTGCTCAAGGTGGCGGACAACAGCGGCGCGCGTGAGCTGCTCTGTATCCGCGTGCTTGGGGGCAGCTATCGCAAGTACGCCTCGGTCGGGGACGTGATCATCGGCACCGTCAAGGTGGCGCAGCCGAATGCCCAGGTGAAGAAGGGCGACGTGGTTCGCGCAGTCGTGGTGCGGACCACCAAGGAGTACAAGCGGCCGGACGGGAGCAACATCCGCTTCGATGAGAACGCGGCGGTGCTGATCACGCCCCAGAACAACCCGCGTGGGTCGCGCATCTTCGGCCCGGTGGCCCGCGAGCTGCGTGAGCGCAACTTCATGAAGATCGTCAGCCTTGCTCCCGAGGTGATCTGAGATGGCAACGAAGGTCGAACGCAGACACCGTGCCACGCTCATTCACGAGGGCTGGGCCCGCGGGCATCTGCGTCCGCTCGATATCCGCAAGGGCGACAACGTCGAGGTCATCAGCGGCAAGGACAAGGGCAAGCGCGGCGTTGTCGAGCGCCTCCTGCCGGAGCAGCAGCGCATCGCGGTGAGTGGCGTGAACCTCCTGAAGCGCCACACCAAGTCCGGCGTCCAGGGCAACATCCAGGGCGGCATCGTCGACTTCGACGGTCCTGTCGCGTACAGCAACGTCATGCTCGTCTGCAACCGCTGCGATAAGCGCACGCGGATAGCGCACACGGTGAATGAGCTCGGGCGTCGCGTGATCGTGTGCAAGAAGTGCGGCGAGACGTACGAGAGGGCGCAGGTCTGATGGCTGTCCAGACCGTCGCTGAGCTGCCCCGTCTGCATCGCCGGTACGTCGACGAGATCGTGCCGTCGCTGGTTGCCGAGTTCCGCTATTTGAATGCGATGCAGGTGCCCTCCATCGAGAAGGTCGTCATCAACATCGGCCTTGGCGAGGCGATCACCAACGCACGCGCAATTGACGCGGCGATTGCCGACCTGAAGTTGATCACCGGTCAGGCGCCGATCGTCATCCGGGCACGCAAGTCCGTCGCCGCGTTCAAGCTGCGCGAGGGAATGCCCATCGGTGTCAAAGTCACCCTGCGGGGGCGGCGTATGTTCGACTTTCTCGACAAGTTGCTCAACGTTGCGCTCCCGCGCATTCGAGACTTCCGCGGCGTCGATCCGAGGGCGTTCGACGGCCATGGCAACTACACCCTCGGGTTGCGCGAGCAACTCGTGTTTCCGGAGATCGACTACGACAAGATCGACAAGCTTCGCGGGCTCGAGGTCTGCATCGTGACCACCGCTCGTACAGACGCCGAGGGCCGCGCGCTCCTCACGGGGCTCGGCATGCCCTTCAGGAAGAACTGACCGATGGCAAAGAAGTCGTTGATCGCCAAGGCGAACCGCCCAGCTCGCTACTCGACGCAGGCGCACCACCGTTGCGGTGTCTGCGGTCGCCCGCGTGCCTACATGCGTAAGTTCGGCATGTGCCGGATCTGTTTCCGTCAACTCGCCAGCATCGGACAGATACCTGGCGTCCAGAAGAGTTCGTGGTGATCCATGACCAGTGACAGCATCGCGGACATGCTGACCCGCATCCGCAACGCCAACCAGGCCCATCACCGCACCGTCGAGATCCCGGTGTCGAAGATGAAGGTCGAGATCGCGCGCGTGCTCACCGAGGAAGGCTTCGTCGACGGGTACGAAGTCTCGGGTGACGCGCCGATGCAGGTCCTCACGGTCACGCTGAAGCCGGGCAGCCCGCGCGGTCGCGCGCTCTCCGGATTGAGGCGAATCAGCCGTCCGGGACTGCGCGTCTACGCGCGCAAGTCCGAGATCCCTCGGGTTCTCGGAGGCCTGGGGGTTGCGATCATCTCGACCTCGCGCGGGTTGATGACCGGCCGCGCCGCGCAGCGCGCCGGACTGGGCGGCGAAGTCGTCGCGTTCGTGTGGTGATCGTCTGATGTCGCGCATCGGCAAGCTTCCGATCCCCGTCCCCGATGGAGTTGAGGTCGCCCTCGAAATGGGCAACCGCCTCAGCGTCACCGGCTCGCGCGGAACGCTGCAGCGCACCTTTGCGCCGTCGATGCTCATCAACGTCGAGACCGGGGTCATCACGGTCAACCGACCCTCCGATGCGCGCCTCCATCGCTCACTGCATGGGCTGACCCGGACGCTGGTCGCGAACATGGTGCAGGGCGTCAGCGGCGGCTTCACCCGTGACCTCGACCTGGTCGGCGTCGGCTTCCGGGCGGCCCGCCAGGGCGGAGACCTCATCCTGACCCTCGGCTACTCGCATCCGATCCGGTACACCCCGCCGGAGGGGATCACGATCGAGGTGCCCGCACCGACGCAGATCAGCATCAGTGGATCTGACAAAGAGGTCGTCGGCCAGGTGGCCGCCAAGATTCGATCCTTCAGGAAGCCCGAACCGTACAAGGGAAAGGGAATCCTGTACCGGGGCGAGAAGATCCGGCGCAAGGCGGGCAAGTCCGGGAAGGCCGGCAAGACCAAGTAAGTAACGACATCGAAGTTAGAAAGTAGAAGGCTCACACCATGTTCACGAAGCACGATCGACGCGCCGCCCGCGATCGACGCCACCGTCGCGTGCGCAAGCACGTGTCCGGCACGGCCGCGCGCCCTCGCCTCGCGGTGTTCCGTAGCCTCCGGCACATCGGCGCACAGCTCGTCGACGACGAGAACGGCCGCACCCTGGTTGCCGCCTCGACCACCGAGCCGGCACTACGCTCGGTGCTCGGTGATGCAAATGCCTGCACCACGGCCGGAGCGGCCGCCATCGGCAAGACGATCTCCGAGCGTGCCAAGGCGGCCGGCGTCGACACCGTGGTGTTCGACCGTGCCGGCTATCTCTTCCACGGGCGGGTCAAGGCGCTCGCCGAGGCGGCCCGCGAGGGCGGGTTGAAGTTCTAGATGGGAATGCGCATGGATCGCCGCGATGATCGCGGCAGCGAGTTCCAGGAGAAGATCGTCTCGCTCAACCGCGTCGCGAAAGTGGTCAAGGGTGGGCGCCGGTTCTCGTTCAGCGCGCTGGTCGTCGTCGGTGACGGCAAGGGGCGCGTCGGCGCAGGATTGGGGAAGGCCGGCGAGGTGCCGGATGCCATCCGCAAGGGCGTCGACGACGCAAAGAAACACATGATCACGGTGCCGATGGTCGGAACCACGATCCCGCACGAGGTGCGCTACAAGCTCGGCGCCGCCAAGGTGATGCTCAAGCCGGGCGTGCCGGGAACCGGCGTCATCAGCGGCAGCTCGATGCGCGCGGTTGTCGAGGCCGCGGGGATCAAGGACATCCTCACCAAGAGCCTTGGGACTGACAATCCGATCAACGTCGTGCGGGCCACGGTCTCGGCGCTCGCCAGCCTCCGAACCCTCGCCTCCGTCGCCGAGCTTCGCGGCAGGACCCCAGAGCAGATCGTCGGCAGTCGCAAGATGGCCGACCGGATGCTCGGCAGAACGCCGGCCGTGCCCGAGACACCGGCCGCCGAGGTGGTGGCGCCGTGAGCACCGTTCGCGTGACCTATCGCAAAAGTGCCATCGGCTACGCCTGGGACCAGAAAGCCACCCTTGCGGCGCTTGGCCTGCGCAGGCTCAACCACACCGTCGAGCACGAGGCCACGCCCTCGATCCGCGGGATGGTGCACAAGGTTCGCCATCTTGTTGCCGTCAACGGCGAGCCCGCGGACTCCCCGGCCGGCGTCGCGCTTCTCCAGGAACTTGCATCTGCGTCGGAGACCGCGGCATGAAGCTCCACGAGCTGAGCCCGGCAAAGGGCAGCCACAGGCCGCGCAAACGCGTCGGTCGAGGCGAGGGTGCCGGTCAGGGCAAGACCAGCGGCCGTGGCCAGAAGGGCCAGGGCTCCCGCTCGAGCGTGGGCCTTCCGACCGGTTTCGAAGGTGGGCAGATGCCGCTCAAGCAGCGCCTGCCGAAGCTCCGCGGCTTCCACAACCGCTGGCGTCACGAGTACGTCGTGGTCAACCTCGGCAAGCTGGTTCGATTCGAGAAGGACACGGTGGTGGATCCCGACGTGCTCACCGAAGCCGGGTTGATCCCACGAGCGTCGTCGCCGGTCAAGGTGCTCGCAGCCGGGCGGCTGCGTCACGCGCTCACCCTTCGCGTCCACCGGATCTCCGCCGCCGCGCGGACCGCCGTTGAGTCCGCGGGTGGGTCGGTCGAGTTGCTCGGCCCGCAGGCCACGGCCGAGGGTGCGGAGCCGGTGGGCAAGCGAGCGCAGCGGAGGGCTGACGCGGTCGTCGCCCGTGCCGAACTGCTCAGCCGCCCGGCCACGCCTGTTGAGGCGGCGCCCAAAGGCGACGGCAAGAAGCGCGCCAACGGTGCGAGCGCCAATGAGACCTCGGGACCCACGTCCGCCTCGCAGGGTCGACCCGAGCGTGGCACGAAGCGAAAAGCACGCGAGAGCCGCGCCACAGAACCCGACGTTGAGCAGGACGCAGCACAGGACAACGAGGCGGAGACCGAGGACGCGGAGTGAACCTCCTCGAGGCGCTCGGTCAGGCGATCCGGATCCCGGAGCTGCGGCGCAAGCTGCTCTTCACCCTCGGGTTGCTGGCGGCGTTTCGCATCCTCGCGGCGATCGCGATTCCCGGGACCAATCCGCGGGCCCTCAACGATCTGTTCTCGGGCAACACCCTGCTCGGCCTGCTCAACCTCTTCAGCGGTGGTGGA
Source organism: Candidatus Dormibacteria bacterium (assembly GCA_044450385.1). GTDB lineage: Bacteria > Chloroflexota > Dormibacteria > Aeolococcales > Aeolococcaceae > Palsa-851. Next base: position 6,033 of record JBIOIZ010000048.1, on the reverse strand, counting down.
CTGCAGCGCTTCACGCTGGTCGCGTTGGGCCTCAATCCCTACATCAACGCCACGATCATCATGCAGCTCATGACGGTCGTCTCCGTCCGGCTCAAGGAGTTGAGCAAGGAAGGGGAGATCGGTCGCAAGAAGATCACCCGCTACACGCGCTGGCTCACCGTGCCGCTGGCGATGCTGCAGGCGTTCGGGTATCTCGCGCTGTTCACCAACCCGTCGGTGACCAAGGACGGCGCGATCCTCGCCAGCCCGTCTGGCGCGACCGAGATCAGCATCATCCTCACGCTCACCGCGGGCACGATCATCGCCATGTGGCTTGGTGAGCTGATCACGGAGTATGGCGTTGGCAACGGCGTCTCGCTGATCATCTTCGTCGGCATCATCGGGAGGCTACCGGCGGCGATCGTCGGGTACGGCGGCACGGGCGGCACGGGGCACATCATCCAGATCGTCGTCATGGCGATCATCGCCGTCGCGGTCACCGCCGGCGTCATCGAGGTGCAGCAGGCTCAGCGAAAGATACCGGTGCAATCGGCGCAACGAGTCCTCAACGTGCGAACCGGGCAGGCGTCGCAGGGACGCCGGAACTTCTTACCGCTCCGTGTCAACGCCGCGGGTGTCATCCCGATCATCTTCGCGATCTCGATCATGACGTTCCCGACCATCTTCGCCAACCTCTTCCAGAGCAGCGGTGGGTGGACCCAGAGCGTTGCCATGTGGATCACCAACAACTGGCAGGCGACCGGCGGCAACATCTTTCTCAACGTCGTCTACAACGCCATCTACTTCCTGCTCGTCATGGGCTTCACATACTTCTACACGGCGATCGTGTTCGATCCCGTCGACGTCGCCGACAACCTGAAGAAACAGTCGACGTTCATCCCCGGCATCCGCCCCGGCAGGAGCACCGCCGAGTATCTCGGCAAGGTCATGGGAAGGATCACGCTGGCGGGGGCGCTCTTCCTCGCGCTGATCACGGTCATCCTGCCCCTGCTCACCGCCGTCCTCACCGGCGTCCCATCCACCAGCCTCTACCTCGGCGGCACGGCGATCCTCATCGTCGTCGGCGTGGCCCTCGACACCATGAAACAGATCGAGACCCAGCTGTTGATGCGCCAGTACAAGGGATTCATCAAATGATCGCCTTGATGTTCGGCCCACCCGGCAGCGGCAAAGGCACCCAGGCATCTCGGGTCGCCGTGCGCCTCGGCATCCCTCACATCGCGGCTGGGGACATGCTGCGCGACGAGGTTGCGCGTGGCACAGAGCTCGGGCGCGAGGCCAAGCCGATCATGGACTCCGGCGGGCTCGTTCCCGACGAACTGGTCATCCGCATGATCGAGAGCCGCCTGAACCAGCCGGACGCGAAGAACGGAGCGCTCCTCGACGGCTTTCCCCGCAACGTGCCGCAGGCCGTCGCGCTGGACGCCATGCTCGAGAAGCGCAACGATCGCGTTGCAGTGGTGATCTCGCTGGAAGTCCCCGAGGACGAGCTCCGGCGGCGCATCCTCAAGCGCGCGAATACCGAGGGGCGCAGCGACGACACCAGCGAGGGCCTCGCTCAGCGCCTGATCGTGTATCGGCAGGACACCGCGCCGGTTCTCGAGCACTACCGCGCGGTCGGCACGTCGATCGTCGCGATCGACGGCGTCGGTGACATCGACGCGATAACCGAACGGATCATCGATGCTCTCAAGCACAACGGTGTCATGGTGGAGACGGCATGAGCACGCACGCAGTCGACAGCTTCCGGTTGAAGCGCCCTGATGAGATCGAGAAGATGCGGGTGTCCGGGAAGATCCTCGGAGCCTGCCTCGCCCAGCTGGCCAGCTCCGTGCGCGCCGGGATCACGACCCTCGATCTCGACCGCGAGGCCGAGACGTTCATACGCGACCACAACTGCATTCCAGGCTTCCTCGGTTACCAGGGATTCCCGAACTCGCTGTGCGTCTCGATCAACGAGCAGGTTGTTCACGGCATTCCGGGCCCGCTGGTGATCAAGGACGGCGACCTTGTCTCACTCGACTGCGGACTGATCCTCGACGGCTGGTGGGCGGACAGCGGCCTCTCGGTCGCGTGCGGCGAGGCCTCGCCGGAGGTGCGCCGGCTGATCGACACGACCCGCGAGGCGCTCAACCTCGGCATCGCAGCGGCCCGACCGGGAAATCACATCGGTGATATCGGCGCCGCCGTCCAGAAGTTCGTGGAGTCGAACGGGTACTCCGTGGTGCGCCAGTACGTCGGCCACGGGATCGGACGGGACATGCACGAGCTCCCGCAGGTGCCGAACTACGGCCGGTCCGGGACGGGCAATCTCATCAAACCCGGCTATGTCATCGCCATCGAGCCGATGGTCAACGTCGGTCGCCCGGATACCCGCGTCCTGGACGACGACTGGACCGTGGTCACCTCCGACGGCAAGCTCTCCTGCTACTTCGAGCACACGGTCGCGATCACCGAGTCCGGCCCCGAGGTGCTGACCCTGCGGCCCGATCCGGTCCTGGCGGAAGTCAAGGCGTGAGACCCCTCGATTTGCCTGGGGGCTCGAACGCGGTTTATACTCATCACCTCGGGCTCTCGCATGAGCCTGGTTCGGCGCGCACGCAACGGGGTACCGCCGGCACCAGCGTCACGGATCGCCCCGGGACGCATCGAGCACATTGCCATCGGCTCCCTACGCCGCCAACCAAGAGGAATTCGCCACCAGGATGAAGGTCAGAGCATCGGTCAAGCGCCTGTGTGATCACTGCAAGATCATCAAGCGCCACGGGGCGGTCAGAGTCATCTGCGAGAACCCGAAACACAAGCAGCGTCAGGGGTAACGGCGAGCAATGGCACGTATCGCCGGCGTCGACGTCCCTCGCGACAAGCGGATCGAGATTGCCCTGACGTACATCTACGGGATTGGACCGACGACTGCAAAGCGAATGCTGTCGCTCGCGGGCGTGCCCGCGGACACGCGCACCAAAGACCTGAGCGACGCTCAGGTCGGCAAGTTGCGCGACGTCATCGCCAAGCAGCTCCAGGGCAGGGTCGAAGGCGACCTCCGCCGTCAGATCGCTCTCAACATCAAGCGCCTCACCGAGATCGGCACCTACCGCGGCCTGCGCCATCGCCGCGGTCTCCCGGTCCGCGGGCAGCGCACCCGCACCAATGCCCGCACGCGGCGCGGCCCGAAGAAGACCGTCGGCGTGCGCCGCAAGAAGGCGACGAAGTAAATCGTGGCAAAGAAGAAGAAAGTCGTCCGAACCCGTCGCCGCGAGCGGAAGAACATCGCGGTCGGGCAGGCCCATGTCCTGGCGACGTTCAACAACACGATCGTGAGCCTCACCGATCCGGACGGCAACGTCATCGCCTGGGGGTCGGCGGGTGCACAGGGATTCAAGGGTTCGCGCAAGAGCACCCCGTTCGCAGCGCAGGTCACCGCCGAGGCGGCCGCTCGGCGCGCAATGGAGCACGGCCTGAAGTCCATCGAGATCTTCGTCAAGGGTCCTGGGGCCGGCCGCGAGGCCGCCATCCGCAGCCTCCAGGCGAGCGGGCTCGACGTGAGCGCCATCTCCGACGTCACCCCGATCCCTCACAACGGGTGCCGCCCGCCAAAGCGGCGCCGGGTCTAGGCGGAGTCGATGGCCAATCAAGCCGGTCCCGTCTGCCGTCTCTGCCGCCGCGAGGGCGCCAAGCTCTATCTCAAGGGCGCCAAATGCGTGACCAACTGCACGTTCGACAAGCGCAGCGGCCTGCTTCCCGGTCAGCACGGCCTCGCGCGCCGGCGCAAGGCCAGCGACTACGGCATCCAGCTCCGCGCCAAGCAGAAGGCGCGGCGCATCTACGGTGTTCTCGAGACCCAGTTCCGTCACTACTTCGAGCGCGCCGAGGGTGCTGAGGGCGTCACGGGCACGGTCCTGCTGCAGCAGCTCGAGCGCCGGCTCGACAACGTCGTTTACCGCCTCGGGCTCGCCAGCTCGCGTCGCGAGGCACGCCAGCTGGTCAGCCACCGCCACTTCATGGTCAACGGCCGAGCGCTGAACATCGCGTCCGCGCAGCTCCGTCCTGGGGACGTGGTCGAAGTCCGCGAGCGGAGCCGGAAGATGCTCGTGCTCGAGAACGCCCAGTCGCTGGTGTCCGGCAGGTCGGTCCCCGACTGGCTGACCCTCGACGCCGCGGCACTCAAGGGAACGGTCACACGTTTACCCGAGCGCCATGAGATGGAACAACAAATCGAAGAGCAGCTCATCGTGGAGTGGTACTCGAGATGACCATGCTCCGTGCCGCGACCGGCGCACCCTCCCTGTTCCCTGTAGAGGAGTCCTGAATGGCAATTGACATGATGACCACCCCGGCGGTCAAAGAGATCGAGAGCAGCGCCGATTACGGCAAGTTCGAGATCGAGCCCCTCGAGCCCGGATTCGGCGTCACGCTGGGCAACTCGCTTCGCCGCGTGCTCCTGTCCTCGCTCCCCGGGGCCGCGATCACCTCGGTCTCGATCGAGGGCATCGCACACGAGTTCAGCTCCATCGAGAACGTCAAGGAAGACGTGACCGAGATCCTGCTCAACATCAAGGAGATCAACGTCCTCTCGCACAGCGCCGACCCGGTGCGCATCAGCCTTGACGTGCACGGCCCCCGAGACGTCACGGCAGGCGATATCGAGACGACCAGTGACATCGAGATCCGCAACCCCGGCCAGCACATCGCCACCCTGGACTCGCCGAAGGCGCAGCTCCGCATGGACCTGATGGTCGAGCGTGGCAAGGGGTACGTCACCGCCGAGCGCAACAAGAAGGAAGGCCAGGCGATCGGCGTCATCCCGATCGACGCCATCTTCACGCCTGTACGCAAGGCCAACTTCTTCGTTGAGAAGACCCGCGTCGGGCAGGAGACGGAGTGGGACAAGCTGGTCGTCGAGGTGTGGACCGATGGGACGCTCGCGCCGGTCGAGGCCGTGAGCCGCGCCGCCGGGCTCTTCACTGAACACCTTGGCCTGTTCGTTCGGTTCGGTGACAATCTGGCGGCGCCGCAGCAGCGCCAGGCCCGCGGCAACGACCTCCCGAGCCGCCTCGCCGATGTCCCGATCGAGGACCTCGAGCTCAGCGTCCGTGCGCTCAACTGCCTCAAGGCGAATGACATCACCAAGGTAGGTCAGCTGGTCGCGATGAAGCAGGAGGAGCTGCTGACGTTGCGCAACTTCGGTCAGAAGTCGCTCGACGAGATTCGCGAGAAGCTCGTGCAGCGCGAGCTGGTCACGCCGGAAGAGCTGGACACGCTCTTCCAGCCGATGGCGAGGTAACCGGGACCACTCATGCGACATCGCATCGCCGGCCGGAAGTTTGGGCGCAGCGCCGCGCATCGCCAGTCGATGACGCGCAACCAGGTGACCTCCCTGCTGCGCTACGGCCGGATCACGACCACCGAGGCGAAAGCCAAGGAGCTGCGGCGCTGGGTCGAGCGTGTCATCACCGACGCGAAACCGGACGACCTCAACGCACGTCGCAAGGTCGCGCTGTACGTCAACGACCGCGAGGTGTCGAACAAGCTCTTCTCCACGTATCTCGAGCGCTACAAGGAGCGGCCCGGTGGCTACACCCGTGTGGTCAAGCTGCCACCACGGCATAGCGATGCCGCGCCGATGGCGATCATCGAGCTGGTCGAGTAGGAAGGCGGACACTCGTGCCCACCTACGGCTTCACCCTCGAGTACGACGGCACCGACTTCGCCGGCTGGCAGATCCAGCCGAGCGTGCGGACCGCGATGGGCGTGTTCAGTGACGCGCTCCGTGCCGTCACGTCCGAGGCGCCCGCCCTCACCGCGGCTGGACGCACCGACGCCGGCGCGCATGCGCACGGACAGGTGGTGGGGTGCACGCTCGACCGAGGCTGGGCACCAGAGGAGCTCCGCGGCGCGCTCAACGCGATGCTGCCTGCCGACCTTGCGGTGCGCGACGTCGCGCGCCGGAATGACGGGGTCGATGCGCGTCGCGACGCGGTCGACCGCACCAATCGCAACCACAAAGTCTGCCGTGACGGCGGGTGTCCGGTG
>JBIOIZ010000047.1:0-21097 GCA_044450385.1 Candidatus Dormibacteria bacterium | reverse complement strand
GTCCAGGCGGGCCGCATCGATTGCCGCCTCGGTCAGCTCCTGGCATGTCTCCACATGCAGCGCCGCGAGGCCACGCTCCGTCTCGTCGCGACGGCGCCGGTATTCGGCGCCGCCCACGTCGTGGTGGGTCCCCGTGTCGCAGCCGACGATCACGGCCTCCGGCCACGCCCATGGGACCGCGGAGTCGGCGCCGGTGCGGCAGTCGAGCAGCAGCGCACCGCCATCAGGGGCGTCCACGACTGCTCGCTGATCGAGTGGCCCACAGGGGATGCCGAGGACATCACGCTCCGCGGAGAGCGCGACGGCGGCGAGCTCACGAGCTGTCATCGCAACTCCCGACAGCCGGAGGATCGCCGTCGTGATTGCCACCATGAGTGCCGCCGACGAAGCGAGCCCTGCCCCTGCCGGAAGCGTCGCCGCAACGCCCACTTCGATTGGAGGTACGTCGATCCCGTGGGATCGCAGGGCGACGACCGGGGCGAGCACCCGATCCGCGATGTCACCCGCCGGTTCCGCGCTCGTGCGGGTCACCACGCTGCCACGGCTCGCGACCAGGTATCGCGCGGCCTCGCTGCGCCTCACGGCGACGGCAATCCCCAGATCGACGCCCATGCAGAGCACAAACCCCCCGGCGTAATCGACGTGCTCCCCAACCAGCGTGCAGCGACCGGGCGCCCAGGCGGTCTCAGCGGTCGGCCCGCGGCCGCCCGCCTCAATCAGCGCCACGAGTGCCGCGGCCGAGGTCAGGCTGCTCGACTCACCGATCGTCATACACGTGGTGGAACGGATACCACTGTTCGGGGTGAGCGCGGATCGCCGGCTCGACGCTGGTGGCGATGCGGGCGGTCACCGCCGCATCGTCGCCCGAGGTGTCGACGGGGGGATGGATCTCGAGCACCCATCCCCTCCCGTCGCGCCGGCACGTCACCGGGAGGATCGGCGCGCCGGTGGCGGCTGCCAGGCGCGCAGGAACGGCGCTGCAGCGGACCGAGCCGCCGCAGAAGCGCACGACGACGGTCGGGCCGGCTTCGGGCACGTCGAGCATCAGGGCGACGGTCCTCCCTCTTCGCAGCGCGCGAAAGAGCCCTCGCGCGGACTGCCGCACCGTGAAGATCTCCAGGCCCTTGCGCTGCCGCGAGAGGGCAACCATCTCCGTGATGCCCGGCGACACGACGGGAGCCATCACCGTGCTCAGGTGCAGGCCGAGCCCAAGCGAGGCACTCGCGGCCATGTCCCAATTGCCGAAGTGCGGCAGCACCACCATCGAGCCGCGATCGCCGACATCGAGATGCTCCGCACCGTGAACCCGAAACAGCTCGAGCACCTGGGACGAGTCGAGCGGCTCGGCCCACATCGAGTCCACGATCATGCGCACGTACTCCTGGTAGGAGCGCCGTGCAAGCGCTGCCGCCGCGGCATGGTCCAGACGGGGCTGCAGGCGGTGATGGTTCGCGGCCGCGCGCACGCGATCCTCGGTGCTCAGACGTGCATACCAGGCTGCTCCGACGGCGGCGGCCGCAGGCCCGCGCATTGGCCCGAGCGCGCGAACCGCTCTGGTGAGCACGCTGAGCGCGACGGCGGGGATGTCCCTCACGGCTCCAGCGGACGGCGCTTCCGGCGCTGTCAGCGCAGTGTTCCGGCTCCCGCTGTCGCCACTGCGAGCAGCGGCTGGATCAGCACCACCAGCACCACGCCGGCGAGGCAGGCCACACCCGCAACGATGCGAGACAGGACCGGCGTCGCCCCGAGCGTGAAGGGGACCTCGTCCCCGGCATCCGCGTACAGCGACGCGATGAACCGCACCGCCGCAATCAACGTCAACACGCTGGCGGCGATCGCCACCACTGCGAGCCACCCGTAGTGCGTATCTGCTGCGCTCGAGATGAGCAGGATTCGCGAGAGAAACCCCGCGAGCGGAGGCACCCCTGCGAGTGTTCCCGCCGCAACGCTGAGCAGAAGCGCCGCGGGAGCCGATCGGTGCGCCAGGCCGCGAACGTCGTCAAGCGCATCACCGATTCCCGCGACCTGCAGCATCGCAAGCACGCCGAACGCCGCCAGCATCGCGATCACGGTGACACCGAGACCGCTGAGGAAGGCGGTCACCCCATATGCGGGCAGACCTCGCGACCCGGTCGAGAACGCCACCAATCCAAGCAGGAGCATCGCTGCCTGAGTGCTGATCAGATGACCGACAAGTCGGGCAACCGAGGTCTCGCGCAGCGAGCTCAGCGAGGAATAGCCGAGCGCGACCGCCGCCACGATGGGTACGAGCCATCGCCAGACACCGACCCCGGGACCGAAGCCCGAGACGGTCACGCGCGCCAGCGCTGCCCCGCCGCCGATCAGGCTCATCGCGATGACGAACCCCGCCGCTGCCGCGGGCACATTGGTCGCCACTCGCCCCACCCATCGCCGCAGTGGGAAGACGCCAAACGTGCTGCAGAGCCCCAGAACGACGAGGGCGACACCGAGCGCCACTGCTCCCGGAGCCACGTGTGCCGCGGAGGCGACCGCGGCCAGATTCGTGTTTCTCGTGGTTCCGTACAGGATCACCAGTCCGTACAGGACGGCGGCGAGCCCGACGCTGCCTTCGACGAGGTGCTCGAAGGATGAAACCGCCCCGCGGGGATTGGTCTTCACCAGCGCTCCGAGCGATACCAGACAGATCAGCAACAGCGCGAGCGCAACGAACAGGGTGGTCATCTCGCGTTCGGCGCCGATCGCCACAACCGCGGCGGTCGCAATCAGCAACAGCCCGTAGAACGCGCTCGTCCGCGAAGGGATGGTGCGCACCGCGAAGTCACTGATCAGACACGTGGTGAGCGCTGCGACGCAGGCCAGGATCGCAATGTACAGAGCAAAGCTGTCGACCACGAACCCGCCGTTCCACAGCGTGATCGCAACCCCCGAACGCACGTGGCGAAGTCCGAGCAAGATCAGGCCGCACGCTGCCAGTGACCCCACCAGGCCGATGCAGGCAATCCAGCGATGGATGTCCGGACGCAGCCCTGGCCGGAGCACCGCGACGAGCGCGGAGATCGCAGCCGTCCCAACCAGCATCGCCTCCGGAAGGAGCGCGAGTGTGAGCGCATGGGCGAAATCCGCGGGCATCCGCTAGGCCCCTGTGATCCGGGTGGTGATCTCGAGCACGCCGTTGGCGATCACCGGGATCACGGCTCCTGCACGGACGCCGAAGAGCACCACCGCTGCGACCAGCGGGATGAGCACGGTCAGATCGAGGAGCGTGACATCACGCACGCGAGCGAACTGGTCGCGCACAGGCCCGAGGAAGACGCGGTTCGCGACCCAGAGCAGGCCCCCGGTGATGACGATCACGCTGGCCATGACCAGCACCGTTGCGATCCGGTGCTCTGGGAACGATCCGGCGAAGACCATGAAGTCGCCGGTGAATCCTGCAAGGAATGGGATGCCGATAACGCTCGCGGCGGCGACCAGCCAGAACCCCGCAAGGCGAGGCGCCTGCGTGACCAACCCGCCCATGGCTCGGATGCTCGTCGTCCGTGTTCGATCCTCGACGGCGCCGCTCACCAGCGTGAGCATCGCCGACCCGAGTCCCTGGCCGCAGAGAAGCAGGACGGCGCCGACCAGCGCCACCGACGTTTGCGCACCGATCGCGAGGAGCACGAGCGACATCTGGGCGACGTTCATGTATCCGATGAAACGGCGCAACTCGTCCTGACGCAGCGCGCCGATGCTGCCCCAGAACGCACCCACCACCGCGAGGCCCGTGATCGCGAACGCGTAATAGTGCGCAGCTGCTGGGAAGACGACGAGGCTGACGCGCATCATCCCGTATGCGCCGAGCAGCAGCATCGTCCCGGAAAGAATGGTCGCGACGCCGGCGCTCGCCTTGCTCTGTACCTCGAGCATCCACGTATGCACCGGAAAGATGGCCATCGCTATCGCGAACGCGGTGAAGCTCAGCCAGAAGCCGACCGTTTCCGCGGTGACCGAGAACCTGGTCAGGTCGGCGGTCATGTCCGAAGACTGAGCACCGGCTTCCACGACGATGATCACGACGGTTGCGATGATCAGCGCGAGCGACACCGCTTGGAAGCCCGCGAACCACGCGGCAGCGCGACGAGCACCCTCGCCGCCCCAGATGCGGATGAGCAGGTACATCGGGACGAGCAACAGGGCCCAGAAGGCGACGAACAGGACAAAGTCCGACGAGCAGAGCACGCCGTTGACCGCGGTCTCGACGAGCAGCACGAGGATCACGTAGAGACGAACCCGCTCGTGAATCTTCCAGGAATGGAACATCGCGCACCCGAAGATCGTCGTCACCACCACGAGCAGCGGTAGGCTGATGCCGTCGGCGACGAGGTCGTAGTGCGCCTGAAAGAGGAAGTTCCAGAACCACGTGTGGTTCTCCTGGTAGGCGGATGCCAGCCCGCCACCCTGGCCGAGCCCGATCTGCCCCAGGATCGCGAAGAACGTGGTCACGAAGAAGCTGACGCCGGCGCCCGCCAGCGCGACCGTCCTCACCCGCGCGCGTTGCTCGTCATTGCGCTCCGGGAGGAAGACTGCAATCAACGCGAAGAGCAGCGGCGACCAGACGATGGTCGACAGGATCACGCTCATGCGAGATGCACCCAGAGGTTGCCGGTCGCGGCAAGCACCGAAAGCAGGGCGAGAATTCCGACGACAACCAGCGCCCCGGCGAGGTACCGCGAGAACCGGATGTTTCGGAGGGTCCCGAGTCCCATCGCGGCGTAGTCGACGCTCTCGCCAACCGATGACTCGATCGGCGCGATGACCTGCTCATCGAAGTCAGACACTCGGCCGGAGACGACGAGCACGGGCGGCGCGGCGATCTCCATGAGTCGGTCGACGTAGAAACCCTGCGCCGCAGCGCGCAACGGCCAGACCGCACCTGACGGGACGTGCGCATCCCTGCGGGCCGGGCCGAACAGGAGGTACGCCACGCCGAAGCCGCATGCCGCCACAAGCAATGCGAGGAGCGCAGCGACCCCATCGAGGCCGATCGACTGATGGTGGCTCGCATAGACGACGAAGCGCATGAAGGTGAGACCGGCGATGCGTGCACTGCCGAGCGTGAACGGTTGCAGGCCGGGCAGGCCGACGAGAACCGCGACGACAGCAGCGACCATGACGAGTCGCAGCGGCCGGCGGAGTGCGCCTTCAACCTCGGCCACGCGATCATGCTGGAAGCCCCGGCGGCGACTCACCTGGCCGGTGGTCACGGTGACGAGGAGCCGCCCGGCGAGCACTGCGATGAGAACGCCGGCGACCGCGGTGACGATGACGATGACCACGCGCTCGAGGCCGCTGAAGACTCCACCGGCCGGGTCAACGCCGTTCATCGCGGACGACAGGGCGTAGTAGACGCTCAGGCCGACGCCACCGGCGAGCAGCGCCCAGGTGCTCAGGGCGACGCTGGTCGTGCGCAATTTCGCCCATGCCCCGCCCATCTCTCCGATGTCGTCCGTGCGGTAGACACGCACGAGGTTGGCAATGGCCAGGAACAGCAGTGTCGACGTGAATATCGAGGTGAATGCGACGAACACGCCTGGGCTGTAGCCCCCCATGCCCAGGGCAACCACTCCCAGGCCAAGTTCCGAGGCGACGGCGCACACAGCGATGCGCGTGATGCTGCGCTGTGCGATCCCGGTCGCCGCGGTGAGCACCGCGCTGAGGCCCCCGACCAGGGCGAACACCGGAAGGGCCCTTGGGGTGTGTGCGACCACCGGGTAGATGCGCGCAACCAGGTAGAGCCCGAGTGGCGCGACGGTGGCGGCGGCGAGCGCAAGCACCGGAATCGCTGACGAGGCCGCGTCGTGGAGCCAGACGGTGAAGGGGAACTGAACGCTGCGCACCGCAGCGGCGACGAGGAACACGATGCTCATCACGAGGAGCGCACGCGGTCCGGTGCTGGCCACGCCGTGGTGCAGCGTCGCGATGACTCCCTGGGAGATCACGCTGAATGAAAACGGGTCCGCGATCGATTGTCCGGCCGGTGCGGCCAGCAACGACGAGAAGACTCCGAACTTGATCCAGGTGAAGAGGACTCCGAGGGTCAGCGCCACGTCGCTCGCGGTCAGGATGATGGCTGCGCGCAGTGCGCGGCTCGCGATGTCGGCGCGCTGCCAAGCGAGGGTGAGCAGCACGTAGAGGACGCCTGATGCTCCTACCCACATGATCAGCGAGTCGAAGAGGTTCGGGCTGAGCACGAAGCCGGTCGTGAAGAACGCGAGCACTGACGACCCGCAGAAGAAGCGCCGGTACCCCTGCTCGCCACGCATCGCGGTGACCGAGTAGATCTGGATCGCGAGGGTCGCGAACATGATCGCCGCGGCGAAGCTCGACGACAGCGCGTCCAGATGAACTCCGACCTGTGCCTGGAATTGCGTCGCAAACGTCGCGCCCTCGGGCGGGGTCATCGCAAAGAAGGTCAACAGCGAATCGAACGGTGCTGCAGTCGCGTGGGTCAGGCGGACGCCGAGCACGATGGCGGCCACGACGAACGACGTGCCGCTGAACGCGACGCAGAGCTGCGCGGCTCGGCGCTGCGTCTCGACGCCAAGGGAGGCGAGCGCACCGAGCAGCGGGAGAAAGGGAATCGCCCACGCTGCGTTGTAGATGCCCACCCGCGCTATGCCTCGATGTCGCCGAGTGCGTCGATATCGGCTCGCCCGGTCCGGCGCCACAGCAGGACGATCAGCGCGAACCCGAGGCTGCAGACGCAGCTCGCCACGACGATGGCGATCGCAGCCAGTGCGTCGCCGAAGGCGACCGGGGCCGCCTGGATTGCGTGGGTGAAGCCGACGATCGCGATCACCGGTGCGGCAAAGAGGAGACCGATCCCCATGGCGACGCCGAACGGATGGCGGCGAGCGAGCACTCCGTAGATGCCGATGGCGAACACTGCAGCGCTCAGCAGGGCGAAGCCCCCCGGCCCGGCGCTCACGAGTCGTTCCTTGCCGGGCGTCGCCGGCCCTGCTCGCGGTCCTCTCGGCGCCTCCGTGCCAGCTCTTCGCGCTGCCGTCGCAGCTGAAGGTACTGGTCAAGGGTCTGCTCGTCGGTGCTCCGACGCCCGACGACCAACCCCATGGCCGCGGTGATGATCACAACGACCGCACTGATCGCCAGTGCGTAGGGTGCGCGGTAATGGAACACCGTGATCAGCGCGGCGCTCTGGGTGAGGCGTGGGGAGTACCCCGAGAAGCCTGGGTACCAACCGGATCCGACAGCGGCCAGCGTGACGATCAGCACCGCGGCGATACCGACAGCGATCGGCGCGGCGATCCAGAAGCGTTCCGGTCCAGCCGGCAACGCGAGCAGCCCACGATAGTCGTCGCGCCGGAGCACCAGCGTCACGACCACAGCGGCGACAGCCGGCACGACGAGTTGCACGACCGCAAGTGCGTAAGCCCCGGAGATGAGCTCGAGGATGCCCATGAGCACGATCACCGCCCCGCCCGCTTGCCCGGCACGGCGCAGTGAAGGAAGCCCAACTGCGGCCCCGGCGGCAAGCACGATGAGCACGGCGACGGCGTAGAACGCGACTGCGTTAGGGGTCATAGGGGCGCGGGCGGCATTGTAGTCAGCGTGGGCTCAGACCGAATCGTCGTCTTCAAGCCGCGACGCCCGCGTTGGCGCGGCAATGCGGACCGTGCCAGGAACGCGCTCGAAGATGAGCACGAGGCTGACACCGACAGCGGCGATCAGCAGCCCGATGATCGCGACCGGCGTCACCCTGATGCCGATCAGCGGAAGGGACACCCCGGCGTCCCACGGCCCGGGGGTTGACGTCGAAGCCGCAGCGGCTCCAAGGCGGGCCACCGCGGAGGGGCTCGGAAACACTCGCTGCCCAACGACGCCCGCGACGAAGGCCAGGCTGCCGACGGTGCAGATGAAGTAGAGCCAGTTCCCGCTGTGACGGGCGGCCACCGTGGACGTGGTCACCGCCAGGCAGCCTGCGAGCACCGCGACGATGCCGATCACGACCTGCTCGGGGGTCGGGGGCAACGCCGGCGCGCCTCAGGCGGCCCGGCGGATCAATCCGCCTCCGAGGACCTCGTCGCCGCGATAGAGCACCATCGATTGTCCCGGAGCAGCCTGGTCGACGGGAGCATCGAACCTGACGCGCACGCCGGTGGCGTCGGTGGCTTCGACGGTTGCAGCATGCGGCTCGCCGTGCGCCCGCAGCTGCGCGTTGCATGGGGTGCCTCGTGCCGGGCTGGTACCCGAGACCCAGTGGAACGAGGACGCCTCGACGACGCTGCGGCGCAGCGCTTCGCGTGGTCCGACGACCACAGTATTCGCGGCCGGGCGGAGTTCGATGACGTAGCGCGGTGCCGCGTCGGGCCGCGACGGCGCGATCCCCAGGCCGGCTCGCTGCCCCACGGTGAAGAACGGAAGGCCCTGGTGCTCCCCGAGCACCGTGCCGTCGAGGTCGGTGATCGTGCCGGGGGTGAAACGTCCGGCGAGCCTTTGGCGCAGCTCGGACCTGATGTCAGTCTCGACGAAGCACAGATCCTGCGACTCAGGCTTGGCGGCCGTGGTCAGCCCGAGGGCGGCCGCCTCTGCCCGGACGCCCGCCTTGGACTCATCAGCGCCGAGCGCGAAAACAGCGCTGTGCAGCTGGCGTTGATCGAGCCGGTGGAGCACATATGCCTGGTCGCGGTGGAGATCGCGTGCCCGGTGCAGCGTGGTCAGCGATCCCCTCCGACCGGTGCGCGCGTAGTGACCGGTGGCCAGATGCGTCGCCCCTGCCGCGCGAGCCCGCTCGAGCAGCACGCCGAACTTGATGCGCTGATTGCATCTCACGCAGGGGTTTGGGGTGACGCCCTGCACATAGCCGTCCTCGAAGTCACGCACGACATCGTGTTGGAAGTCCTGCTCGAGATTCCAAACGTAGTGCGGGAGCGACAGCGCGGTCGCGACTCGGCGGGCGTCGTCCACCGCGTCGATCGAGCAGCACCCGCGGTCACGCACGGTCTCGCGGCTCCCGGGCCACATCGCAAGCGTGATCCCGAACGCCTGCAGGCCGGTTGCCGCGACACGGGCAGCAGCAACGCTCGAGTCGACTCCCCCCGACATCGCCACGGCGATCACCGCCGATCGCGGCAGGAGATCCAGCGGACGGTCAGCGGCGACCGCCACCTCCGGCAACGGCGGGGACGATCGATACCTCGTCGCGCTCGGCGATGGCGGTGTCGAGGCCCTGGGCGAAGCGGATATCGGAGTCATTGACATAGATGTTGATGAACTGCCGCAGGCTCCCGGAGTCGTCATACAGACGGTCGTGGAAGCCAGGATAGGTTGCATCGAGGTTGGTGAGCACTGCGCCGACGGTGTCGCCCTCGACACTCACCTCGGCGCTGCCGCCGGTGAGCCTGCGAAGGGGTCCAGGAACGCGAACCGTGGTTGCCATTGAGGGCCGAGTATACGGAGGGTCAACGCCCGGACCGCTTTGCCGCGTCAAGCGCGGCGGAAACCGCGCGCTCACCGGCAGGCCGCAGGCGGCCCGCGGCGCGAAGCTCTCCGACACGACGGAGGTTGGCATCCGTCCACTTGCTCTTCGGGCGTCGTGGGGTGAAGCGGAGCATGTACGCCGCCTCGTCGACCCGCCGGATGACGCTGTCGATCCACCCGTTGCACAGCGCCTCGTCGACTGCATCGGAATACGAGACCCCCGGTCGCTCGAAGCCTTTCTTCCAGAATCCCACCCAGAGTTCGGAGGCTGACGGGTTCGCCTCGTACCACGTTGCGAGATCCTCCGGCGTCAGAAAGAACTCCGGACGCGGGGAGACAGTTGGGGTCACGGCTCAGGTTCGAGGTCGACGACCAGCGGACTCTTGTCAACGCGGGTCTGCGCTCCCGCGACAAGGTCGTCGAAGACGAGTTGCGACCACGACTCCATGCTCAGGTAGTGGCGTCGCATCGCTTCCAGTGAGAGTGACTCGCCCTCGAGCTTGTCGACCTCGCGCACTTCGACGATGCCGTCGGCCGGCTCCACGAGAAACACCAGTCCGAGGTGCACCCGCGACACGGGGCTCGAGTCATCGTTGAGCATCGCGACGAGACTGGCCCGCGCCGGCGCCGCACAGCGGATCTCCTCGGCCCACTCGCGGCGGAGGCCGCCGATGACGGGATCCTCGCGTTCCCCGTCTCCGGGATTGACGTGCCCACCGATCCCGAGGGAGAACAGGTGATGCAGACGCTTCTCACTCGATCGGCGCAGACGGCGGGTCAGCAGATACGTGTCGTCCTGCGGGTGATGAACGACGCAATAGGGAATGATCTGCTGAAGGGCGGGATCATCCTCGACGTCGGCCCGCGGTCTGTATTCGGAGGTTGCATGGACGGTTCGCAGGACGCGCTCGAGTCCGCGCGCGATCAGGCCGTGCCAGGCGCCGTCGGGAAAGATGGTGGAACGAGGCACGCAGAGGACGTCCTCCGCCTCGTGCGCACGGCTCCGCCGCGACCCGACGGCACGCGTTCCAGCCACGCTTCTCGGCACCGAGCGCATTCTTTCACCCGCGATGCCTGAGTTGCCCGAAGTCGAAGCCCTCTGCAGGTCGTTCGACGCACGGCTTCGCGGCCGGATCGTCGCGCGAGTGAGCGTGCGATCCGTGGCGGTGCTCAAGACATTCGACCCGCCGGCGTCCGCGCTCGAGGGGCTGGTGTTCGACGGCTGTGTCCGCCGGGGGAAGTTCATCGATCTCGGAGTTCCCCCACTCCACCTCGTGGTACATCTCGCGCGCGGTGGCTGGATCAGGCTTCGCGACAAACCCACGAATGCCCGACCGGCGCTTCGTGGGCCGCTCGCAGTGATCGTGACCCTCGCGGACGGCGGCAGTCTCGAGATTACCGAGCATGGCACCGACAAGCGCCTGGCGGTGTGGGTGGTACGGGATCCGGGAGATGTCGCCGGTATCGCCCGACTCGGAGCCGACGCGCTCGACCCGGCCCTCACCCCGACGGCGCTTGGCGGCATCCTCCACCGCCAGCACGGAACTCTCAAGAGCGTTCTCGCCGACCAGTCGGTCATCGCCGGCATCGGAAACGCGTACTCCGACGAGATTCTCCACACGGCACAGCTCTCGCCCTTCCGCCACGCCGATGCGCTTGCCGGCGAGGAGTTGGAGCGCCTGGCGGGAGCGATGCGAGACGTGCTCACCGCGGCGGTCGCACTTGCCCTGGACACGGACGCCGCCTCCCTCAAGGACGGAAAGCGGCAGTCCATGCGCGTCCATGGCCGCTCGGGGCTGCCGTGCCCCGTCTGCGGTGACACCGTCCGTGAGGTGTCGCTGGCGTCGCGATCGTTGCAGTACTGTCCGGGGTGCCAGACGGGGGGGCGGGTCTTTGCCGACCGGCGAATGAGCCGCCTGCTTCGATGAGCGCGCTCACGGCCGACGACGGCGACGTCGAGCTCGAGCGCGCGCTCTGGGCGTTGCGCGCCTACGACACGATGGCTCTCGCAACCGCCGGTGAGGCGGGTCCACACGTCGCCGGCGTCTTCTTTGCTCCCGAGCGATTCGAGAACCGAATCCGGCTGCTCATCGCCACCAGGGGTGGCACACGCCTGCATCGCGAACTCGCAGCGGACCCACGCGTCGCATTCATGTGCTCTCCAGGGAACGCGTCGCGATGGATCCAGGGCGGAGGCATCGCCTCAGTGGTCGAGGACCCGGGACTCCGAACCGATGTCACCCGGCGCCTGATCGATCACGCCGCCGGTGCACACGCGTACGTGGAGGGATCGGGAGTGCTTCCGGTCACCATCGCCGTCCGCTGGCTGAAGGTCGTCGAGGCGCGCGACGGCCCGCACCTTCTCCTCCGCTTCGACGCGTGACGTCAGGAGGCGAGCAGTCTCCCGAGGTCGGCGAAGAAGCCCGGGTAGGACACCGACGCGGCTTCGGCGCCGTCGATCACCGATCCGCCTTCCCCTGCCGGGACAAGCGCCGCCGCCACCGCCCAGGCCATGGCGAAACGGTGATCTCCGGCGGCGTTCAAATCAGCTGCTCGAAGCCGCGTGGGGCCGTGGACGGTGAGCCAGTCGGCACCGCTCTCGCATCGGACGCCCAACGAACGGAGGCCTGTCTCGAGCATCGCGATCCTGTCGGTCTCCTTGTTGCGCAGCTCGCCCGCATCTCGTATCTCGGTGACGCCTTCGGCTTGACTCGCGAGCACCGCGATGATCGGGAGCTCATCAATGGCGCGCACGGTCAGTGCCCCGGCGATCGTCACCGCGTGGAGTCGTGTTCCTCGCACCTCGACATCGCCGGCCGGCTCGACCCCGCCGGCCAGGCCGCCCGGCTCCACCCGAACCTCCGCGCCCATCGCCTCGAGCACCGTGAGAATGCCTGTGCGCCCTGGATTCAGGCCGACTCCGGGACACCGCACGCGCCAACCCGGCCGCGAGGCCGCGAGCGCGAGAAAGAACGCAGCCGAGCTGATATCCCCCGGCACCCGCAGCCCGAAGGGCTCGAGCGGCCCGGGGTGAACCGTGACCTCGAGACCCCTCGCGACGACATCGAGTCCGCACATCCGGAGCAGCCGCTCGGTGTGATCGCGTGTCGGAACCGGTTCGATGACGGTGGTCGGCCCGTCCGCTGAGAGCCCGGCGAGAAGGATCGCCGATTTCACCTGAGCACTCGCGATCGCTGGACGCCACGTCAACGCCCCGAGCCTCAGGCTGCCGCGCACACGGAGGGGAGCTGTTCCCTGCGGCGATGGCTCGAGTTCAGCCCCCATTGCGCGAAGGGGCTCGACCACGCGCATCATCGGCCGCCGGCGCAGGGATTCGTCACCGTCGAGCGTCGCCTCGCAGTCGCTCCCGGCAAGCACGCCCGCAAGCAGCCGCATGGTCGTGCCGGAATTCGCGCAGTCGAGCACTCCCTCGGGGCTGCGCAGGCTGACGCCGACACCTGCCCCGTCGAGCGCGTAGCGCGCGGGCGGGAAGTCGCGCACCCAGACGCCGCACGCACGGAGGCACGCGGCCGTGGCGAGGACATCGGCCGCAGGCGAGGCGTTGCCGATGTAGGACCGTCCTTTCGCGAGGGATCCGAGGATGAGTGCTCGGTGGCTGATCGACTTGTCACCGGGGACGCTGACCTCGCCGTCGATCCGCGTCGCGGGCGGAACGCGCTCCTGGGTCACCCCGGGTGCGCTGCCTCGCGACCGATCATCGCGCCGAGGAATCGCTCTGCAGCGGCGACGGGCTCGTCCGGGTCGACACCGACCGCGTCCAGCAGGGCAGACCCGACCACGGCGGCTTCTGCGTGTCCACGGAGCGCTTCCAGGTGCTCGTGGGTTGAGAGTCCGAAGCCCAGCGCCCGCGGCAGTGGGGTCACCGCGCGCACCGAATCGAGCAAGGCGAAGGCGTCGCCGGAGACGGTTCGCCGTGCGCCGGTGACGCCGGTGACACCGACGCAGTACACGAACGCTGCGCCGGTCGAGCAGATGCGCGCCAGGCGATCCGGGGTGGTCGTCGGGGCCACGAGCGGGATCATGGCCACCCCCGCACCATGCAGCGCCCGACGTATGTCAGCCGCCTCGTCGAGGGGAAGGTCGGGGAGGATGACTCCGTCGACGCCCGCTGCGGACGCCTCGCGTGCGAATGCTTCGACGCCGAAACTGAGCACCGGGTTGACATACGTCATCACCGCAACGGGGAGACTCACGCCGCGAAGTCGCGCCTTGTTGACCTGGTTGAGCGCGATGCCGAGCGTCATACCGTTGTGCAGTGCCACCTGCCCGGTGCGCTGAATCGTCGGTCCGTCGGCGAGTGGATCGCTGAAGGGGATGCCCACCTCAGCCGCCATGCAACCGGTGCGCTCGGCGGCCCTGAGCAGGTCACCGAGGCTGTCGTGCAATGGATAGCCGGCCGTGAAATACGGGATCAGCCCCGGAGCGGATTGGGCGCGTCGTGCCGCGAATGCGGTGTCGAACCGGGTCTCGGGTATCGCGACGGTCATGAGCCGTCGAACTCGCGGACCGTGTCGATGTCCTTGTCGCCGCGGCCGCTCAGGCAGACGAGAACCACATCGTCGGCCGGGAGGTCGTGCGCAATCGCGCCAGCGACATGGAGTGCGTGCGACGACTCGAGTGCGGGGATGATGCCTTCGAGCAGGCAGAGTTGATGGAAGGCCGCGAGGGCCTCTGAGTCCGTCGCCGCGAGGTATTCGACCCGTCCGCTGTCACGGAGCGCGCTGTGCTCCGGCCCGACCCCCGGGTAGTCGAGGCCGGCACTGATCGAATGCGTGGCGAGCACCTGTCCATCGCGACTCTGCATCAGGTAGCTCAACGAACCGTGCAGCACCCCGGGGCGTCCTCGCGACAGTGGGGCCGCGTGTTCGCCGCTGTCCAGCCCGCGGCCGGCCGCCTCGACACCGACGAGGCGGAGGTCATCGGCAAGGAACGCCGCGAAGATGCCGATCGCATTGCTTCCCCCGCCGACACAGGCCACGACCACTGACGGCAGCCGATCCATGCGGGTCAGCATCTGCTCACGCGCCTCGTCGCCGATCACCCGCTGCAGACGTCGCACCAATGACGGATACGGGTGTGGTCCGACCGCGCTGCCGATCACGTAATGCGTGTCGCGCACGTGCGCCACCCAGTCACGGATCGCCTCGTTGGTGGCGTCCTTGAGTGTCGCCGAGCCGCTGTCGACCGGAACCACCTCGGCCCCGAGCAACCCCATCTTGTACACGTTGAGTGCCTGCCGGCGCGTGTCCTCGCGGCCCATGTAGACGACGCACTCGAGACCGAGTGCGGCGCATGCGGTCGCGGTTGCCACCCCGTGCTGGCCAGCTCCGGTCTCGGCGATGATCCGTGCCTTGCCCATGCGCTGGGCGAGCAGGACCTGACCGAGGGCGTTGTTGAGCTTGTGAGCGCCCGTATGGAGCAGGTCCTCGCGCTTCAACCAGATCTCCGCACCCGCATGGGCACCGCTGAGGCGGCGTGCATGCGTGACCGGCGTCGGACGCCCGGCGAAGTCGGCGAGCCACCGGTCCAGTTCGGAGGTGAACGCTGTATCGGCGAAGGCGCTGCTCATCTCGCTCTCGAGCTCCTCGAGGGCAGGGACAAGGGTCTCGGGCACGTATGCGCCGCCATACCCGTCGAATCGGCTTTGCACGTGTTGCGCGCTCACCCTGGTTGCACGCGTATCCGCGCCGCCGCGGAACGGGCGGCGATCACGAAACTCCTGACCAGGTCGGGATCCTTCTCCCCCAGGCGGCGTTCCAGCCGGCTCGACGCGTCAACACCGGCCGGACGGACGGTGGCGATGGCATCAGCGACGTCGTCCGGCCCGAGGCCGCCGGCGAGCACCACCTTGCGGTGACGCGCGACGTCGGCGGCCCATCCCAGCGGAACGTGCCGGCCAGTGCCCCCGGGGAGCGCCCCACGTTCCGGCATCCCGTCGAGCATGACCAGTGTGTCAGGGGGCCAGTCGATGCGACTCGCGGCCGCACCATCCTCGATGTTGAAGACAGGAATGACCGGAACGGAACAATCCATGACCAGCTCCCTGTCGAAGTTTCCGTGGATCTGGACTGCGGCAAGGTGATACCGAGACGCCGCGGCATCACAGTCGGCAGCGCTTGGTTCAACGAAGACGCCGATCAGGTCGGCGCGGTGCCCGACTGCCCGGACGACCGAGAGAGCCGCTTCGTCATCCACCCAGCGCGAGCTCGCTGCCACGAGCATCAGGCCGATCCAGTCGGCGCCGGCATCGATGGCGGCCTCGGCAACCTCCGGGGTGCGCACGCCGCACACTTTGACGATCACGACCGTTGCGCCTCTCGCGCCGCAGCGACCATCGCCGCACATGCGGCCGCCGGCGATGGCGCGCGCATCAGCGCCTCGCCGATCAGCACCGCATCGGCGCCGTCGTTGATGAGACGGGTCACGTCATCCGGGCTTCGAACCCCTGACTCCGCCACACATACGACGCCACCCGGGACGGTGTTGCGCACGCGAGCAAAGGTGGCGAGGTCGGTGGTGAGGGTGTGCAGGTTGCGGTTGTTGATCCCAATGCACTCCGCACCTGCGGCAACGGCCATATGTGCCTCATCGACATCGTGGACCTCGACGATCGCGTGTCCGCGGCTCCTCGCGACACCGGCGAGGCACAGGTCCAGCGAGTCGGCGTCGAGCAACGCGACGATCAGGAGTACCCAGTCGGCACCGGCGACGCGGGCCTCCGCGACCTGCACGGGGTCCAGCGTGAAGTCCTTGCGCAGCAAGGGAACATCAAGACCTGCGCGCACCTGGGCCAGGTCGTCGAGTGATCCGCCGAAATCGGGGCCGTCCGTGAGTACGGAGATGGCTGCGACCCCGCAGGCGGCATAGTCCTGACCGACGGCCAGCACATCCAGGTCGGGACGGAGCGGGCCGCCGCTGGGCGAGCGCCGCTTCATCTCCGCGATGACAGTTCCGCCGCGCAGCGCGTCAACCAGGCCACGCGCGGGCGGCAGCAACTCGGCTTTCGCCCAGAGTGCTGCTTCGGCGCAGCGGAGCTGATCGACCTCGGAGCGCTTCCGCAGCGCGATGGCCTCGAGGGCGCTGCCGTCGGCGCTCACGCGCGCCCTCCCGCCGGAATGGACGCCGTGTCAAGGAAATTACGAAGCAGAGCATGCCCTGTGGGGGTTCCGACCGACTCCGGGTGAAACTGCACGCCCTCGATGGGAAAGTGCCGATGGCGCATGGCCATGATCAGCCCGTCGTCGCTCCATGCGGTCGCCTCGAGAACGTCAGGAAGGTCCGCGGCCGAGACGACCAGCGAGTGGTACCGCGTCGCCATGAATGGATTGTCGAGGCCGCGGAGGACACCCGTCCCTCCATGGTGCACCGGGCCTACCTTCCCGTGCACCACCGCGGGGGCGCGCACCACCTGGGCGCCATATGCGATACCGATCGCCTGGTGGCCGAGGCAGACGCCGAGCATTGGCACGGTGCCGCCCAGTTCGCGGATGAGGTCCACGCAGACGCCTGCTTCCTCGGGGATCCGCGGGCCAGGCGACATGACGATGGCGGCTGGTGCCGACTGGACGATTGCGGTGACTGAGAGTGCGTCATTTCGCTCGACGGCGACATGTGCTCCCAATTCCCGCAGGTACTGCACGAGATTGAAGGTGAACGAGTCGTAATTGTCGATGACCAGCACCTGACCGCTCAGCGAACCCACGCGTTCGCCTCCTCCACCGCGAGAATCTGCGCGGCGACCTTGTTGTCGATCTCCACCGTCTCCTCGTGCACGAGGGAGTCGGCGACGATCCCGGCTGCGGCCTGGACGTAGGCGATGCCCTGGCGCACCACGATGGTGCGAAGCGCGATCGCGGTGTCGAGATCTCCGCCGTAACCCACGTAGCCGATCGCTCCGGCGTATGGTCCGCGCACCTCTGGCTCGAGCTCCGCAATGATTTCCATCGCACGGATTTTCGGCGCCCCGGTGACTGTCCCGGCGGGAAAGCACGAGCGGAGCGCATCAAGCGAGTCGCGGTCGGCATCGAGTGTCCCTTCGATGCTGCTCACAAGGTGCATCACGTGCGAGTAGCGTTCGACCTCCATGTGCTGGGTGACCCGGACGCTGGCGGTCGCGCAGACCCGCCCGAGATCGTTGCGCCCGAGGTCGATGAGCATGAGATGTTCCGCCGCCTCCTTGTCGCTGGCTCGCAGCTCGCGCTCCATACGCTCGTCATCCTCCGGTGTGCGTCCCCGCCGGCGCGTTCCTGCGATCGGGTGGTACCGGACGCTCTGACCGGTGACCTGGACGAGCATCTCCGGGGACGCGCCAACGAGGGTGCACTCCGGTGTGGCGATGTAGATCATGTACGGGCTCGGATTGATGGCCCGAAGCGCGACGTACACATCAAAGGGATCCGCCTGCAGGGCGAGCGCGAACCGGCGGGAGACCTGCACCTGGAAGATGTCGCCGGCGACGATGTAGTCGAGCGCGCGACGCACCCGCTCCTTGAACTGCTCCCTGGAGAGGTTGGCTTCGTGGTCGTGGTCGGCGACGTTCACCGGGATCCCGGCAAGTCGCGCCGCCGGCTCCGGCGCCGCGGCGCAGATGGCTTCGCGCAGCGCGTCGATTCGCTCGAGCGCATGCTCGTACGCCTCGTCAACGCCGGCCGTGTCGTTGCGGTGGACGCAGCTGGACAGCAGCAACCTGTGCTGCGCATGGTCGAACACGGCCACGGTGTCAAAGATCGCGAACCATTGCCGCGGCAGCCCGAGTGGGTCGTGCGCCGCTTCGGGGAGACGCTCGTAGCGCCTCGCCGCTTCGTATGTGAGGAATCCGACAGCACCTCCGAGCAGCGGCGCGGCAAGACCAGGTGCGCACGCGGCGCTGATCGATGCGACGTCCCTGTCGAGCACCGCGAGCGGATCCTCCCCCCCGCCGGTGTCACTGATCACTCGCGACGGCCCGTGACCGAGCATGGACCAGCGCGCCACCGCTCCGCTGCCTTCGACCGACTCGAGCAGAAAGCAGCTCGCGGTGGTTCCCAGCGCCCGCATCGCGGCAACCGGGGTCGCGTCGCCGACTGGAAGCTCCAGGACGACCGCGACGACGTCGTGGTCAGTAAGCCGGCGCCGCGCCTCCTCGAGGCCGGGGAGCGCCTGGTTCATCGGTGTGGCGCCATGGAGGTGTCATCCGGGGACCGCGGCGCCGACGTACTGCGCGATCCGGCGCGCCGCTTCCTCCAGGTTGGCGATGGATGCAGCGTAGCTCAGGCGGAGGTGCCCCGCACCCTCCGGCCCGAACGACCGGCCGGGCAGGACCGCCACGCCCACCTCGTCGAGCAGCGAGTTCGCGAGCTCGCGGTCACCAAAGCCGGTGGCCGTGATGTCCGGGAAGACGTAGAACGCGCCCGCGGGCTTGTGACACTTGAAGCCCGGGATCTCGTTCAACAGATCGACGATGCGGTCGCGGCGGTGACCGAACTCCGCCACCATCCGGTCGACGGCGGCGTCCGACTCCGGTGAGTCGAAGGCCTCGACGGCCGCCCACTGCGTGAACGCCGCAGCGCATGACGAGCTGTTGATCATCAGCGTGTCCATCTTCCTGGCGATCTCGACCGGCATCGCGCCAAATCCGAGCCGCCACCCGCACATCGCCCACGCCTTGGACAGCCCGTCCATATAGATCGTCCGCTCGGCCATGCCGTCGATGCCGTACAGGGAGACATGGGCGCCGTCGTAGCTCAGACGGTTGTAGATCTCATCGCTGAGGACGATCAGGTCGTGCTCGATGGCGAGACGGGCGATCGCCTCGCAGTCGCTGCGGGTGAGGATCCCGCCGGTCGGGTTCTGTGGGGAGTTGACGACGAGCATTCGTGTTCGCGGCGTGATCAGCCTGGCGAGCTCGTCGACGTCAGCACGGAATTCGTGCTCCTGGCGAAGCGGCAGCGAGATGGCTCTGCCGCCGATGAACTCGACGAGTGACCGGTAGATGGGGTACCCCGGATCCGGGACGATGACCTCGTCCCCCTCCTCGATCAGGGCGAGCAGGGCGAACAGGAGCAGGTTCTTCGAGCCTGGTGTGAGCACGATGTTCTCGAACTGAGTGGGCACGCCGGTATGGCGCGTGACGTATGCGGCGGTCTTCTCGCGCACCTCGCGGATGCCGCTTGCCGCCGTGTAGTGGGTCGCGCCCTCGTGCATCGCGTGCACCGCAGCGTCGATGATGTTGTCAGGGGTGGCAAAATCAGGCTCGCCGATCTCGAGATGGACGATGTTCCGTCCCTCGGCTTCGAGCAGCCTTGCGTGGGCGAGCACCTCGAAGGCGCTCTCCGTGCCCAGCCGGGAGAGTCGGTCGGCGAATCGAATGGTCATGACGCCACCATCATGCCCGGAAGGTTGCCCGTCGGGGTGGAATGCTCGACGTCCACGCGTTCGACGAGCGCATGAGAGGGCCCCTGACGGAGGAGGTCCAGCATCCGCCCAACCTCCGGCGTCGGGCCTTCGAGCACCACCTCGACGGTTCCGTCCGGCTGGTTTCGCACCGTTCCCGACAGGCCGGCGTCACCCGCGTGATGGATCACGAAAGCGCGAAAGCCGACCATCTGCACTCTGCCGTGCACGACGGCACGGACACGTACAACCGCTTCACCCATCGCCGCCCGATTATAGGTGGGTGAGTTCTCCGGCTCAGGCAGCCGCTGTGGAGCCCCGGGCGGTCGCCGGCGTCAACTTGCGTACCAGCGGCGGGATCTCGCGAAGGTTCTTGATCTCGACACCGCTCAACTCCGAGAGCAGCGCCAGGATGCGACGCTGCACCGGAGCCTCATGGTCGCGCCCGGGCAGATACCAGTTCAGCATCCGCGACACGTACTCAGGGTCCTCGAGCTGGCTCACCACCGAGGGCTCGGTGATCGTGGTGGGGTGCTTGGGCGCATCGTTGGTGCTGCGCATCATCCAGAGCGACATCTTGAGGATGTCCGGAAGCACCTCCGGCTTGTTCGCGACGGCGCGGCGCATGTACTTCGCATAGCACGCGGCGTGGCGCAACTCGTCCGCTGCGAGGATCTTGAAGATCTTGCGGATCACCGGCTCGGGACCCTGCTCGCTGAACGCGGTGTACCAGTGAGCAAGGCGCTGCTCGCCGCAGAAGTGCATGGTGAGGGTCTCGATAGCCGGTCCCGGCGCGAAGGTCAGCCGCAACTCGGGGAGCTTGGCCTCGTCAAACGTCTCACCGCAGCGCTCCAGGTACTTGCGCAACGTGAGGTGGTGCTTCATCTCCTCGTAGAACCAGATGGAGATGAAGCTGCAGAAGTCAATGTCCGTATAGAAGTCACGGAGAAACATCTCTGTCGCATAGAGCGCGGAGAGCTCCGTGAGGCAGATGTTCCGAAGATCGCTGATCCACTGCGGACTCAGCAGGCTCGGATCGATGTCGTCAAATGGGATGTCGGCGTTGAGCGTCCACCGGGCGCGTTCGAGCCGGATGAACATATCGTCGTAGAGCATTGCAGGCAGCATACTTTCTTCGCCCCGCACAAAGGGTGGGCAATGTCATCCGGCGTACAGGCCAGGATTTGTGCATGAGGGACAATATGGCCCAATTGACCAAGGCACCCGACCTCAGGTTGTCCGT
>JBIOIZ010000046.1:0-21165 GCA_044450385.1 Candidatus Dormibacteria bacterium | reverse complement strand
TGAAATCGTCGCGACTTCGGGGGAATGCTCGACGGTCGCATGACGTGTCAACGCGCCGATCGTCAGGCTGTCGCCATCTCGGCCGATGTGCGCTAGAGAGTCAACGCGATTAATGTCGATAAGCCGGGTGGGCTTGGCAAGCCTGAAGTTCATCATGGGGACGAGGCTCTGACCACCCGCCAGGATTTTGCAATCGTCGCCATATTTGTCGAGAAGCTCCAAGGTCTCGTCAACCGTCGTCGGGCCATCGTATTCGAAGGCAGCTGGCTTCACAGTTGAATCACCCTGCAACCATCACGAGAATACTCATCCGCGATCGAGCGCACCCGACAAATGCTCCTGACGTGATATCTGTAAGATGTAACGTATGATACATCAGAATGAGGCGACCCCGTCAAGGGACTCCTTGACGAAAGGCGTCCGCCGAACCCGGCGTCTCCAATTCATGGCGCCTCGCAATGCCATCTAGAACTCACTCACCGGCGCTGCAGTATGGGCAGCGGGTCGAGCGTGGTGTGCTCGCTACCCCCGCCGGGATCGAGGCGAGGCCTTTGCTTCTGACATCAACAAAGGACGCCTCTGTCGCTGCCTCGGAGCTTTGGGTACGCCGCCACCCCCGCCGTCCTCCTTCCCGAATACTCGGGCCTCGAATTGTTCGAGCATCGCCTCGCACCGCGCTATCCAGCCCCGTGCTTCGGCCTCGTTTGCGGCGCCGAACCAATCACGGCGATGCACCCGCTCGAACCAAACACAGATCTTCTCGAACTCGGATCGGATCTCCTCGGCTTCCTCGTACGTGAAATTCTTTCGGAAGGTCTCAAACTCGATTTCCTTGGTGAAATTGACCTCGCAGTTTTCGATTATTTCCCGATAGTGATTGGAGGTTTGATCAAGGAACTGCTGGATCAGCTTCGACTCCTCGGCCGAATCCAATTGTCGGAGGGGCAGTAAATGGAACTCACCGCCCGACGCCGTTATCTTCTCCAGAATTGGGTGGAGATCGCTCCTGACCTGGGCGTTTGCAGGAAACACACAAACCGACTGTTGAAGGTAGATGGAACCAATCTTCTTGAGCTGGCGCCAGACGGCAACGCGTCCCGCCGTGGGTCGGGCCGGCATGCGGTACACAAGGACGGTGAAACGGTTGCCGCGTGCTTGCATCAACGTTGATTGTATTCTCTTGCCCGGCCCCGATCTCAGAGCGAGCACGAGACTGAGATGACTTGCTGCCATGCGTCGGCCCGGAGGAGCATGGCGGTGTCTCAGGGTGCCGTGCCAGTACCCGCAAGGCCCGATCCGACTCCGATCACACCACTACCGGGGACTTGACCGTGGCGGTTTACTCTCACCAACCGCATTTCAGGTCCCGGTACGAGGTGCAAGGGCGGACCGGGTGTGCACGTTGCAACAGCTCCCGATGGTGAGCACCATCGATGACGCGATGGCGGAAGGTGCGGCGCTCGTTCATGACAACGTCCCAGACAACATCTATTTCACGGGCACCAGGTTCTTGGCGACCTAGACCGCGCGTTCGCAGAGGCCGACGTCGTCATCGAGAGCGAGACCGTGCATCCCCGAGTCGCGCCGTCGCCGATCGGTACTTTGGGTGCTGGTCTGGACAAGCATCACCCGTCTCGTTCCCGCCTCATTGCCAGGACGAGGATTCTGACCTTCCCGCCTCTCCGCACGTCGGGACGGAACATCGTCGACATGCCCGTTTACTCATATCGAGCAGATGCTGGAGAGATTCGCGTGACCGGGTGCTGACTAGGGTGTCGAGATGCTGCAGCTCCAACCGTAGCTCTCGGCAACGCGCGCAGCCGACGAGGGGTCAGGCTGACCCATGATCGCCTTGTATCCCGGTTCGATCGCGAGGTCATTAGGCGTCACAAGCGGCGAGTTGGTGGCAGCCCCCGGAGCAAAGTGCATCACCATGAAGAGATTGGCCTGCTTCCCGGCGTAGCTGCACTTCACGTCGCTCATCGGTCCTGACCACCCATGGGATGGGGTGCCGCAGGCTGTCAGCTCCAACATCAACACCGCCACTGCTAACGCGATCCGTCGCACCATAGCTCCACCTCGGCGGCACTGGCGTAGCCGCCGCTGCTCATCATGGCACCGGACTCCTCGGTTAGCCAGGGCCGATGTACTCGGTAGTGTGCAACTGACGACGCCCGCGAGCTCACACGTGCGGCGTTGCCGTTGGCCCGCGATCATTCCCGCCGGTGTCTGCTGCGATGCTCAGTCGTCGTCGCAACACGCGTGCGCATGCGCGACAGTCTGCAACTGGTCGAATATCCGCTCCACCACTGCGGAATGGGTCGCTGCAGCCGCCAGGGTCGCGAGCTCGCCGTCAATGGCCGCCAGGATGACCCCTACCTCTTCGTCGCTCACCAGCACGTCCATCGAATCAGCTGCACGCTCGACATCCGCGGCACCGTACGCCACTCGCACGGTGACGCGCCGCGCCGCTGGGGAGACCGCCGTCTCTGCTCTGGTCATGTTTCCATGGTCACCCCCCCGGAATGGTTCCACCAGTGCCGTTGGTCCCAAGAAACGGTGGGCCTCAAGGCACCTGATGCACCGTCGTACTGGCCCGATCGCCACTGGTTTTGCGCTCGTTGACCGGCCCGTCGCGGCGGGGTGGGCTTGGATGTCGCGAACTCGCGGGCGCTGCCTATCCTGGGCTCACGACAAATAGTGCCGACCATCCCGTGGTGAATCGTGCACGAGCCGTCGGGCAGCACAACGAGGTCTTCCGATCCAGCGTCATGCGGGCCTCCCACAGGGTGCTGTACGCTCACGCTCCCGCGCGAAGGGTTGCACCGTGCATTCGGTGACCGCGCTGCTCGGAAATCCAGACCTGGTCAGCCGCCGGAGCCGCTGCCGAGGTTCGTGTCCAGACGGTTGAAGGCATCGTCGTGCCGGCGCGCATCGACAATGGACTCAGAGAGCTGACATTGCGCGGCGCGCCTCTCGAGATAGAGGCGAATTGCCAGCCCTTCAGCACGATCCGCTCGATGCTGCCGCCACCAGAGCCAGACCATCGGAGTTCCTCCAGCTGCTCTACAACCGTTAATACAGGTGCCCATTCGAGCGGTCGGGTGCCTGGCCGTCGGCAACCGCGAGCGGACACCGTCCAGGCTGCATGCTTGTCACCGTGAGCGAGACCCCGTGGCCATCGGTTCCCGTCGTGCCGACGAGGTGCAGTCCCGCGCACGTGTAGGGCGGGGCATCGCTCACCGGACAGCGACCGTCGACGGTTGGCCCGCTGCACTCGGCGAGCACCTCGTCGGTTGCCGGGTCCAGCATCACGAACGATCCATCAGTACTCACGAAGGGAGCATGGCTCCGCGTAACGTCGACCAACAGTGCCGAACGTCGCCGATTCCGAGGGACCTATGACCGCTCGATGGACCCGGCAGGATCGCCCGTCGACCAGAATCGATACACGCTGAGGACGAAGCCAGCGATGATCAGACCACTGCCGGTGCCCTGCGTGCCGTGGGCGCGGCAGATGCCGGTCCGTCGAGGATGACCGGTCGCGCCCTGATATCGCATCGGTCTCCCGAGTGTGCATTGACTTTCAGCGGTGACCCGGTTATTGTATCAATGTACTGATACATAGATACAACCGGTAGGACCGCGGAGGCCTGACCATGGAAACGTCGCAGTTGACCGCGGCGGGAACGATCATTCTCGGCGTCAGCGCCGTTGGCTTGGCCGGGGCCTTCGTGTGGGCGGCGATGGTGCCGAGCGAAGGACGGATCGCAAGGTGGTCGTCCCACTACGGTCTCGCGCTCACCGAATCGAATAGGTCACTGGTCGCGGCCTATCTGCGCAGAACGCGCTCCCTCCAGGTGGCGGGAGGCGCGCTTGGATGGCTGTTGTCACCTCTGTGGATCACACTGTTCGGGCGGCCCTTTCCGCTCACCGACAATTGGGTCCTGCTCGCCGTGGCCGGCTATCTTCTCGGCGCTGCTGTGGGTGAGGTCACCTTTCTCAGAAAGTCGCGACCTCACTCGAGTGTGCGCGCGGCCACGCTCGCGCGACGGACGCTGTCCGATTACATTCCTCGAGCGACGGTATGGGCGATCAGGATGCTGCCCTTGACGAGTGTGAGTCTTGCGGTGATCTACGCGTTCGTCCCGAAGAACCCTCAGCGCACCGTCGACCCGAGCGTTGGCTTCATGATCGCGTCCTCGGTTCTGGTCGTCGTGCTCGCGGCGCTCATCGAATGGTTCTTGAGAACGATCGTCACTCGGCCGCAACCTGCCATCACGAACGATTTCCTGGCAGCAGACGACGCGATCCGGGCGGCTTCGATTCATTCGCTTGCGGCTGCCGGCATCGCGCTGATCCTGCTGAGCATCGGTTGGGCGGCGGTATCGTTGGGTGACGTGATCGCCAGCAATGCTTTCAGCGAGGTGTTGCCATGGTGCGGTGTCGCGTGCGACCTCGGTGCGCTGATAGCGTGGATCGGTCTCGGGCACCTCGCGACGTGGCGAGTCCGGCGGGGCGCACCGGCAGTCAGCGGATGATCCTGCGCGTCGATGCCTCGACCGCGGTCCCGCCCTACGAACAGATTCGCAGCCAGCTCGCAACGATAATCGCTACCGGGCTGCTTCCTGCTGGTCAGCGACTTCCGTCGATCCGCCAGCTGGCCGCCGACCTCGGGCTTGCCGGCGGGACGGTAGCGCGAGCGTTTCGTGAGCTGGAGCAGGGTGGCTTCATCATCTCCCGCGGACGGCACGGGACCTTCGTCTCCGATCGGGTGCCTGCCGGTGATCCTGACCGCGAACAAGCTCTCCTCGAGGCGGCCGGCGTCTTCGCGTCACAAGCGGTCCAGGCGGGACTGGATCCGCGGCGAGTGCTCGACCGGGCTCTCGAAGCGCTCCGCTCCAGCGCCGTGGTCGAACAGACATGAAACAACCGATCGCGGGCTTGACGGTCCGCAGCCATTGACGCTCGATTTCTCACGAGCCGTCAAGCGAGCGCCTGGGTCTGCAGCGCAAGGACGCCGATTGCCTCGAAGAGGCGAAGCAGTAGGGCTGGAGCGTCGCCAGACAAAGGCCAAATTAACCGTCGCATATCAACCACTCGAGTGGGCCGCATTTGATGCAACATCACGATCTCCCCCGACTTGTCGTGGTGTTGTGCAGCGACTGAGGACGCCCACGTCAGATGTGGATTGAACTAGCTACGCATGCCCGGATGAGGCCGCCATTCGCGGCGCACTGTGTCAGAACAGGACCGCGCCACGCTCTGTCTCTGGCTGATGAATCAGTAGGAGGCTCTGAGCCCTGAGATCCACGTTATTCAACGCTTCCGAAAGCCTTGATCTCCTCAAGTTCTTGCGGCGACAGCTCGCGCGGCTGGTCTCCTCGTGCCACCTTCTCGGTCTGGACCTGGTGGCGGATACTCTCCACGATCTCTGGATTTGCCAGTGTGGTCACGTCCCCAACATCCGTGAAGTTTGAGATCGACGCGATCACCCGCCGCATGATCTTTCCGGACCTGGTCTTGGGCATGTCGGGAACGATCCACACATTGTGCGGACGCGCGATCTTCCCGATCTCACGGTCGATCGCTTCGACGATCTTTCTCTTGATCTCGTCGCTCGGTTGCACACCCGGCTTCAGTGCGACATACATTTCCACCGCGCGACCGCGAAGCTCGTCGATGACCGAGACCGCAGCCGCCTCGGCGATCTCATCGACCGTCAGGCACGCCGACTCAAGCTCCTTAGTTCCCAATCGGTGTCCGGCCACGTTGATCACGTCGTCGACACGGCCAAGGATCCGAATGTATGTCCTGGTAGTACTTTGACCGACCGGTCAAGCAGGGCGAAGGTCTTGACGGTCGGCGCTTCCACGCTCGACGAGGCTGAGGCGATCTGGTGCTCGTTTACGAAGGGCGACTCGCTTCAGTCTGTCCCCCATGCTTTCATCAGCTCATGGGTGCAAGCCGCCTAGTCATGAAGCGGGTCAGCAGGTGACGTGCAGGATCGCGTTCGTGTCGTTGGCATCCTTCGCGAGCAGCGCGATCGCCTTCTTGGTCGGCACCATCACCAACTCGATGTCGCGACGACGGGCTTCAGCTTGGACTGTCTCCATCACTGGCAGAGCACCCGCGGCGCCGGTGCCGATCACCAGCCGGCTGCAGCTCCAGGGAATCAGTTCCTCAGCTGACAACGGCGTGTGACCGTACGCGTCTCGGTAACGCTTTGAAGGTCCCTTACGACGCTTGCTCACCAGGCCACCCTCGATGACCACATCGTGGGCGTACGTTCGGCCATCGATCTCGATCGAGCCAAAGGAAAAGTGTTCGATTCGCATGGTCGTGCCTCGATCTCAGGATACGCGCTGGGACTGACGACGACCAGGCGGACCCGGGGCACCGCGCGGCGGTGGCCGCGTTGCATTCGTCAGGTTCGATCCGCTTCGAGTACCAGGATGGAGGGACTGTGAAGCAGCTGACATCAGCGTCGTGCTCTTCGTGCTCGTCCTACTGACTGCGTGTGCCTCGTTACGCCAGGTTGTCGACGCCACCCGGGGTGGTCAGCCGACGCGCGGCGTGCTCAGCCCGCTGATCAAGAATGAGGTTCGCGTCGTGCGCGTGCGGGCGGATGGCAGTCTTAGAATCGGTTCTGTGACACAGTACGGTGCCGTCGCGCGCAGTGGCCTGTCACGTCGGCGGGAGGCCCGCCTTCGCAATCACACGAGGCCCTGACCACATGTCTCCTCCGACGTCCGGCAGCACCTTGAGTACAGGGCTCGAAGCCGCATGGACGGTCGCCGGCGACGCGGCGTCCGCCGCTGGTGTTGACATCCGCGAGTTGCGCGGCACCGACGTGACGCTGGCGCAAGAGGTCATCGGCCAGGTGTGGGGACCGCAGCTGATCCCCCAGGAAGTCCTCCTCCGAGCCCTCGCGCACGCCGGTTGCACATTGCTCGGTGCCGTCGTCGACAAGCGACCCGTAGGGATGACACTTGGATTCCTGGGATGGGAGGGCGGCGTGCACCTGCATTCGCACATGACGGCCGTGGTGCACGCCTACCGCTCCGTCGGGGTCGGCTACGCGCTCAAGCTGTGGCAACGAGCCGTCTGTCTGCGCGAAGGTATACGCGAGGTTCGCTGGACCTATGATCCACTGGTCGCACGCAACGCGTATTTCAACCTGGTCAAACTCGGCGCCGTCGTCACGTCGCTCCATACCAATTTCTATGGCGCCATGGTTGACACCGTGAACGCTGGTGACGAGAGCGACCGCTTCGAGGTGTCCTGGTGGCTGGACTCTCCGCGTGTCCTGGCGGCGCTTTCCGGGCACCCGCACCTCCCGACCGACGTGGTGCGGTCGCACGAAATTCCCGAGGACTACACAGCACTCGCCCGCTCCGACCCCGCTGCCGCGCGGGAGGCGCGCCTGGCAGCCCGCGGCGCACTCCTGGCGGCCCAAGATGAGCGGTTGGCAGTGGAGTGGGACAGCGGTGCATATCGGTTAACGCGCCGTGCCTTGGCTGCAGGGAACGGTGGCTGACGCCGAACTGGTCGCCGCGCTCGAGCAGTTGGTGACGGCGGAAACGCCGAGCAACGCTCTCCACTTGATCCATGCGGGAATGCGCCTTGCCGCCGAGATGGTTGAAGCGACTGCTGGTCTCGTCCCGGAGATGATCGACGTCGAAGGGCGACCGCACCTCCGGGTACGCGGCAGTGACGACGGCGTCCTGGTGCTCTGTCATCTCGACACGGTCTGGCCGGAGGGGACGTCATCCCGGTGGCCATTCTCTGTGAACGATGGGCGCGCCACGGGCCCAGGTGTCTTCGATATGAAAGCTGGGATCGTCCAGGCTCTCTTCGCGCTTCGCGGGCTCGCTTGCGCGCCGGCGGTCACGCTGCTGATCACCTCGGACGAGGAGATCGGCTCACCAACATCGCGCAGCTTGATCGAAGAAGAGGCCCGCCGGGCGCGGGCGGTGTTGGTGCTAGAACCAAGCCTTGGTGGACGACTTAAAGTGGCACGCAAGGGAATTTCGCTCTACCATCTCACCTTCACCGGGCGAGCAGCTCACGCGGGTCTTGATCCCGAGCGCGGTGTCAACGCTCTTCTCGAGCTGGCCGCGCACCTGCCCGTAATCGTCGCGTTGGGGGCCGCCGCTCAGGGCACGACGGTGACACCGACGCTGGCACGTGCGGGTACCACGATCAACACCGTGCCGGCCGCCGCTGAAGTGGATATCGACGTCCGGGCGTGGACCGTTGACGAACAGCGTCGAGTCGACCAGGCGATGCACCGATTGAGCCCCATCAGCGCTGGCGCAGGGCTCGACGTCGCCGGCGGCGTGAACCGACCTCCCCTCGAGGACCGGCGCTCCTTGGCCCTGGTTCAGCTGGCTGAGGACTGCTCCATCGCCACCGGTGGTGTACCGCTGGGCACCTCGCGGGTGGGGGGCGCATCCGACGGCAACTTCACGGGGGCTCTGGGTGTCCCCACCCTCGACGGGCTCGGCGCGGTCGGCGACGGTGCCCACGCCGAGGGCGAGTACGTCGAGGTCGCCACGATGCCGGGGCGCGTCGCACTGCTCCGCGCTCTTCTGGAGCGGATCGTCGCTGGGGCGCACGTCGGCGGACTCGATGACGAGGTGGCCACCGCACGTGAGGACCCATCTTGAAACTTCGCGCCATAGAGTTACGCCGTCTCGCGGTACCACTTGTACGTCCCTTCCGAACATCGTTTGGCACTCAGTCCGAGCGCGACGTGTTACTCGTCCGGGTCGTGACGGATGACGGCGAGGGACTTGGCGAGTGCGTCGCACTGGCCGAGCCCATCTACAGCAGCGAGTATGTCGCCGCGGCGCAATCCGTCATTGCCGACCACCTCGCGCCGCGCCTGTTCGCTGTCCACGATCTGTCCGGACGTGGCGTCCAACCCGCCCTCGCCGGCGTGATAGGACATCGAATGGCCAAAGCGGCGTTGGAGACCGCCGTGCTCGATGCTGAGTTGCGCGGCTATGGCGTCTCGCTCTCGCGCTACCTCGGCGGCGTGCGCGAAAGAGTCGAGTGCGGTGTGTCCGTCGGAATTGCGGCGACGATTGATGCCCTCGTCGAGGAAGTTTCAGGATATCTCGAGCAGGGATACCGCCGGATCAAGCTCAAGATCGAGCCGGGGTGGGACTGGGAGCCGGTGACGGCCGTTCGCGCCGCATTCGGCGACGATCTGATGCTCCAGGTCGACGCCAACACTGCATACGACGCGGCCTCCGCGCCGCGGCTACGACGACTCGACGCATTCGGCCTCCTCCTCATTGAACAGCCCTTCGTCGAGGAGGACATTGCTGGCCATGCCGCGCTTGCCCGGAGCATGTCGACCCCGATTTGTTTGGACGAGTCGATTGTCTCCGCGAGCATCGCCGCGGATGCGGTGAACCGCGGGGCTTGCAGCATCGTGAACATCAAGGCGGGTCGGGTCGGCGGCTACATCGAGGCGGTGCGGATACACGACGTCTGTGCGAGCCTCGGGGTGCCGGTCTGGTGCGGCGGCATGCTGGAGACCGGAGTGGGACGCGCCCCCAATCTGGCCCTTGCGGCGTTGCCCAACTTCAAGTTGCCCGGTGATACGTCGGCTTCGAACCGCTACTTCGCTGAGGACATCACCGAACCGTTCGTGCTGCACGACGGGTGTCTGAAGGTCCCCCAAGGCCCCGGTATCGGGGTTGACGTCCGTCAGGATGTCGTAGAACAAATGACGACCAGTGTTCAGCTCCTTCGAGCGTGACTGGTCTTGAATGCGCTCAATGCGCTTTTCCAGGCGGACAGCGTGGTAGGAAGGGATGGCAACGTGTTTCACGGAGCTCCCATTCAGCGAATCCTCGGTCTGCTCTGACGGCAGCGCTGGTCGCTGTCCCATGGTCTCCTCTTGAATAGGAGGCCGGGTTACCGAGAGACTCCATCAGGCTCGCAAGAACGCGGAGCGCATAAGGCCCGTTTCTGACGTCCGGTAACGGGAGGATATCGGACGTCCGATTGGTATCGCCCGCCAAACGTTAGCCGGTGCGGGTTCGCTCTCCGAGTTCCGACACCCGGTCCTAAGATCTCATGATGCCCGCCTGTCGGTGAGCAAAGATCGCTTCGTTCCGGTCGTGCTCGGTCAGTGGGATTGGGACCGGTTTTCTCTCCGCCGAACGGTGGTTTCGGCATTGCACCGTCAGCGCTTTTGCCACTCCCACTCGATCCCGTGACTGTCGTCGTATGCACGCAACCCAGCAGCACGAGCGCGGAGGAAGACCCGGAAGCGGCCCGGGACTGAAAGCGGGCGTGAACGGTGTTTGGGGCCGATCGACGTCGGAATCGCAACTCGTTCCTCCGCCACTTCTTAGGGCACTGGACCCGCGGATAGGTGACTTTCGACCCTGGCTGCGAGCATATGCCTGGCCAGATGATCGTCGTGCCACCCGAAATAGGACGGGCGGTCGGGGAGCCTCCCGGAAGCTCGCGTCGCAGCACCTACATAGTGAAAAAGTACGACGAGTTGCAGAGCCGGGAGACGCTCCCCGCATCGCGTGCACGCGCTGACGCCAGTCGAGCGGCTCGGCGTGCAACAGTGGGTGCGGAGGAGGCGGCGGCGGCGGCGTGCCCATCGAGGCGGGGCAGAACACCGTGTCCGTCAACATCACCGTCGAGTTCCAACTCCAGTAGCCATCGGCGTCAACGCTCCCCCGTGCACGAGCCCGCGCTCGCGTCAGGGCAGCCTCGGAACAGGCGGTGCGGTCGCGGTTGCATGGAGTGCCCGGCCCGATATCGATTCGACGCTGATTCGCACCCAGTGCTCTTCTGGTGAACGCAGCCAAGAGCGCAAGGGACGACGCCGCAGGACCGCGAGTTCACCCGGGTCGGTGATCTCTCGGGCCACGCCCTGGACAAGCACACTCCAGCCTTGATGATCCGCAGGCCCGCTCTCGTCAGCCTGAAACGACACGCGTCTGCGGAGGCTCAACCAGCTCAGCTTGCTCCCCTTGGCCGTACAGAAGACGATGTCGCCGTCGAGCATCGTGAAGTTGACCGGCAGGATGATCGCGATGCCGTCAGCCACATACCCGATGCGGCCGACAACCGCCTGCCGCAAAAGAGCAAGGCACTCCTCTCGCGTGAGAGTCTCGAGCTGGGGCTGCTGAAGGTCTGTCATCTGCGCCTTCTCCGGACTCACTTCTCTCGTTCTATGAGGCGGCGGACGGTGCGGTCCTGCTGATTCTCGACCAGTTGGTAGCGGCTGGGTAGGGCCGAAAGTCACTAGTGCAGCTCCGATTGACCCCCACCATTCACGTCCAAAGCCGCGCCATTCGAGTCACGCCTTTTCGCCACGGAGCGGCGGCTCGCGAAGCTCGATTGAGGGCGTCTGCGCGCACGCGCATTCACGAGCACGCATGAGCCCAGCTACGTTGACAACCCTCGGCTCAGGTTCGAGAAGACGTCTTGCGCCTGGTGACCCATGGTGCCGACTAGCACGATCACCACGACCGCGACGAGCACCACGACCAGCGCATACTCGACCATACCCTGACCAATGATGCGCGGCTTGATCCGTCGCCTCGCCGCGGCGCATTCTACCTCGTCCGACGTCGCGTCTTCCGGTAGATGACCTTCAGTGAGCGCGACGCCCACATGACTTTCTGCGCCCGGCAATCCTCCGCCCCAAGCCTCAGCCCCGTCGACGGAAGTCGCGCCATCGACGACCCTTCGCGCCTCGCGTTGAGCAGCGAGGATCGCGACGAACGTCGTGCCGGCTTCGAAGGATCCGTCACCCCACGGGGGCGAAGGATCCAACGGTGAGGGGGAATCTCCTCGCATCGGTGAGCCTTTAGAAATCGCGGCTTGCGTGTCCTTCGAATCCTGATAGAGGCGATGAAATCGGACTAGGGCCGAATGACACGAAATCGGGTCGTGGGAAGCGCGAGGACGTGATTCTGGGCGTGATCGGCGCACTGATGCGTGCCTGTCATGCCAGTGTCACGCGTCAGGTCGGGTCGACGTACTCCGTCACCATCGCAACGGCAGTCACACCCGTTCAGGCCTTAGCGATTGGTGGCGTTGATCTCCCGCCCAGCGCGAATCGCATCGAGAAGCTCGCGGATGTCACCTGACTTCGAGACATAAGCTGAGACCCCTGCCGCGGTCATCGCCCTGCGAATCAGCGTTTTGTCGAACGCCGAAAACGCAACCAGGCGTGTGCCCGGCGCCGCCACCACCATCTCCTTCGCTGCTCGAAGGCCGCCCCCATTAGGCATGTTGACGTCAAGGACGACGACATCCGGCTGCCACGTGCGCACCAGAGCAACACCGTCATCAACACCGGACGCCACTCCGAGCAGTTCCATATCGACCTGCTTATCGATGATCCGTCCGAGGGCGGAGAGAACTTCCCCGCTGTCGTCGACAATGATGACCCTGAGTGGCATGCCGTTCATCACCACTGACTCTGGACGTCCGCGATGCTTGCATTCGGCGCTGGCCGATTCGTCACAGGAACGTCACGCCGCGGGCCGCTCCGTCAGGACCTTGGGGTTCTGCGGCAGCCAGACGTCGACGGTGGTGCCCTCGCTCGCGGCGCTGTCCACACGAACCCAGCCGCCCAGGGCCTCGGCACGCTCGTGCATCGAGCTGAGTCCCAGATGGCCCTGTGGTGACCGCCCGTCGCCTCGGGGCGTGAAACCGGGCCCGTCGTCGCTGATGCGGGCGCTGAATCCACTGTCTTGATTTCCCTCAAGGAGCACGGTCACCCTCGCGCCATGCGCGTGCTTGTTCGCATTGTTCAAGCCTTCGCGCACGATCCTATACAGCGTCGTGGCGACGATCGGCATCGGATCGCCCGTGAGATGGTTCTGTAGAGTTATGACAAGATCTCCCTCGTCATTGAACTCCGCGACTGATTGCTCGATCGCTGCGAGGAGGCCGAGTTCGAGGATATGCGGGTGGAGATCGCTCAGCAGGCTCCGCATGCGCACAATGGCGCCCTCGATGGCGGCCTCGATGGACTGAGCGGTCGAGTCACCGGTTTCGCCGTCACCGTGCAGCAGAAACATCCGCATCTTCGCAGCGATCATCGACTGCAGCATGTCGTCGTGGATCACGCCGGCGATGTGCTGCCGCTCCTGCTCCTGAACGGTGACAAGCCGACGCAGGAGCCTCGTCCGCTCGTCATTGGACCGATACAAGTCCTCGAGGCTGTCGACGAGCGCTCCCGTTCGCTCGCGGACCCGAAGGTCAAGGTCGTCATTCGTGCGCGCGACCTCCTCGTTCAAAGAACGGGTCTCACGCACAAACAGGAATTGCCTGACGAGCACCACGGTCGTCGTCAGAAGTAGATCCCATTCGAGCACACGATTGAGAGCCCCGGCGAGGAACTCGGTCACCACGGCGGCGGCACCGGCAGCCGCGACCGTCAGATACGGCAGGAGGAGGCTCCATCGAGGCTGACGAACGATGCCTCCCGCAGCCTGCGCCGAGGTGTGCGCGCGCACCGCGCCAAGTCCGACGAGCGCATAGCCTATGGTCCAACCGAGGTCCGGGAAGTTCACCGACGTGTAGTCCTCCACGGTGGTGAGGAAGGCAAACGAGCTGTCGGCCGCCGCATTGAGCAGGATGCCGCAGGCGAGCAAGGTCAGCGGCAGGCGCTGGCCGACACGCAGACGCGAGAGCGTCAGCAACACGATGGTCACCATCGCGATGTCACTGATCGGATAGGCAAGGCTGACGATCTGCGCAAACATGTCTGTCGAGGACGACGCATACACCGGCCCGAGCACAACGTCCCAGCTGATGAAGAGCAGGGCACCGGCGATGAGCAGCCCGTCGAGCACTGAGCGTATCCGCGCTTCGTTGCTGACCGGGGCTCCCGGAAGCCTGAGCAGCCCAGCGATCGCGAAGGGCACCGACAGGAGATAGCCGACGTCCGGATAGGAGGGGAACAGATTGGCTGGAACCAGGCCGAGCACGACCTCCTGGTACGTCCACGCCACCTGACCGAAGCCCCAGCACGCCGCTGCGATGCCGATGAGGCCCCACGCCTGTCTGGTGCGCCCGCTTCCGCGAGCAGCCGTGAAGAAGCACGCGGCTGCAGCAAGGAGTGCCGAAAGTGTCTCGGAGGTGTCATCAACGACGATCGTCTGCATGCGCATCGGGGCGGCGACGAGCAACACGAGGTTGACCGCTCCCAGAACGGCCACCCCCGCGACGAGCAGGAGGAACGAGCGCCTTCCCATGGCTGTCCCCGAGTGTTCGGGCCTCGGGCGTCGATTCGGGTGTCGGCGGTGAGACGTTGAGGTGACGATCGCGCCGCGGCGCCTCATCAGGTATCTCAATAGATGACAACTGGAGAAGGAGATCGACCTCGCCCAGGCTTGCCGCCCTACGCAGCGACGCAGATCCTCCGAGGTCGTTTCCGTTGGCTCACGCGTGCATCGCGCCTGACCGCCGGCGAATGTGACGGCGAATGTGACGTTCGGCACTGTTCCAGAGCGTCGTGGAGGGCGAAGCTCTGGGCAAGCGCCGCTACGGCGGCCGGAGGTCCCACTCATGGAAACGAGGATGAAGGACGTGGATGCGATCCGACCGTGGTCGGGACCGCTAATCGCCGAGCAGCCTTTTCGCGACCGTGCCGAAGCAGGCCAGTTGCTCGCCATCGAACTCGGCGACTTCGCGCACCGACATGACGTTGTCGTGCTCGGCCTTCCCCGTGGCGGCGTCCCTGTCGCATCGGAGATCGCGCGCGCGCTCGACGTTGCCCTTGACGTCCTGATCGTCCGCAAGCTCGGCATGCCCGGCCACGAGGAACTCGCCGTGGGAGCGCTGGCCAGCGGCGGCATCCGGGTCCTGAATCGTCGAGAGGTCGGGTTCGTTTCCGCTAAGAACATCGAAGAGACCACTCGGCGCGAGCGACGCGAAGTTGAGCGTCAGGAGGCCATCTACCGAAAGGGACGTCCGGCTCGACGCCTGAGCGGGCAGAGCGTGATTCTTGTTGACGACGGTGCTGCCACTGGCGCCACCATGCGCGCGGCAATCTCAGCGGTGCGCGCTCAGCACCCCGCTCGGCTCGTGGTCGCGCTCCCAGTCGCCCCCCCGGAGACGTGCGCCTCGCTCGCGAAGAGTGTTGACGGGCTCATCTGCCTGATCGCGCCGACACTGTTCTTCAGCGTCGGACAGTGGTACGACGACTTCTCGCCTTGCACCGACGAAGAGGTTTGCGCGCTCCTCAACGGTTTGGAGAAGCCGCTGGAGGTGAGGGCGTGAGCCGTTCAACCGGGCGGTCATCGGCCCCTGCAGCGTCCGCGTTATCGAACCGGGGCGCTGGGTATCGCATTGGGTCCAGTGGAGATCGGCCGCTTCGCATCCGGGGAGATCTATGTGCGTTTCCTCGAGTCGGTGCGTGGGTGCGACGCCTGCCTGATCCAGGCGCATGGCAGACCGGTCAACGAGATGGTCATGGAGCACCGCGGCGGCGCGGCTGAGCAACGCCGGCAATCTAGATCAGCCGTTCGACCGCCCTCACCTTCCGGTGTATCTCATCGTTGTCGACACCGACGCGATCATCAATCTTGATGACCGTACTCGTGCGCCGAACACCGGTGGCGGTCGCAAGCGTCATGTGGCAGCGCACGAGGAGGGCGAGCACTGCGTCGCGAGGCCCTTCCACCTCGGTCCCCATAGCACCCAGGCGAAAGGCAAGCCCGCTTTCCCGGACCATCTCGAGTGCTGCGGCCACGTGCTTGGAGTACGAGCCCGAGCCGTCGTCAGGAGCGATGCTGAACCAGGCAATCACGCGTCCCACCTTCTGTTCGGGGGATGTCTCATTTCGAGATCCCTCGCGACCGTCCGTCGACAGTCTACTCGCGGGCCGCGCTGATCAGCCTGTTACGCCGGCGGGTGTTCGCAGGGTCCAAATCGACGCGCTTGGGCTACTTTCAACGGGCAGGCCCGTCCGGCCGTCGGCTGTATCTGCTTGAAGTCAGCGTCCGGCGCGACCGCGATCGCATCACGCGTCATAACGTCGCTCACATCTCCAGGTTGATGGGACACTCCGCTTATGGACCACATGATTCCAGCCATACCCGCAGACCCTGCTCGGCATCATGTGATCGAAACCCACCTGTCGCTGATTGCCTTCGACGGCGACACCGTGCGAAAACGGAAGAAGGCAGTGAGGCTCCCGTTCATCGACCTCACCACTCCTGAGTCGCGGCTGACTGCGTGCCGCCAGGAGGTCGCGCTGAACCGTCGGCTTGCGCCCGACGTGTACCTCGGTATCGATGAGATCTGTGAGCCTGACGGCAGGCTCATCGACGCGGCGGTGGTGATGCGGCGGCTCCCCAGCGACAGGCAGCTGTCCACCCTCATAGCTGGAGGAGCCGACGTCGCAACGGAGTTGACTCGCACAGCTCATGTCCTGGCCGCGTTTCATTCCAAAGCCTCTCGCAGTCCTGAGATTGACCGGGTTGCGACAGTCGACGGACTCGCCGCGCGCTGGGAGGCGGACCTGGACGAATGGGACCCCCCGGTCGAGCGCGTGCTCGGTATGCCGGCTCCCGATCGAGAGCGCACGCTCGTCCGGCGCTTTCTCGAGGCGCGTGCCCGGCTTCTCGAGCGCCGGATCGCCGGCGGCCACATTGTTGATGGACACGGTGACCTCCGTGCGGACTCGATCTTCTGCCTGGCGGACCGCCCGCGGCTGATCGACTGCCTCGAGTTCGACGCGAATCTACGCTTCGGAGACGAGCTTGCCGACGTCGCTTTCCTGGCAATGGATCTCGAGGGGATGGCACGCCCCGATCTTGCCGGCCACTTCGTGCGCGCCTACGCCCGCTTCGCCGGGTGGACGGCGCCGCCCGGCCTGCTGCAGTTCTACATTGCGCAGCGCGCGCTCGTCCGTTCCAAGGTGGCGTGCTGGCGAGTCCTGCAGGGCGACGCGGCGGCAGCGGCGCAGGCCCGCCGCCACCTGGAGCAGTGCGGCCGCCATCTCGAGGCGGCGAGACCACTGGTGATCGCGATCGGAGGCGCTCCGAGGACCGGCAAGACGACAATCGCACGAGGAGTCGCTGACGAGATCGACGGAGTTCATCTGCGCAGCGATGAGATC
Organism: Candidatus Dormibacteria bacterium; assembly: GCA_044450385.1. Taxonomy (GTDB): domain Bacteria; phylum Chloroflexota; class Dormibacteria; order Aeolococcales; family Aeolococcaceae; genus Palsa-851. The sequence continues at coordinate 4,040 of JBIOIZ010000046.1, read as the reverse complement.
CGGCGCGACGTCACTCCGGCGTCGCATCAGCGGCGCGCTGGTCGCGACTCGCTCGACCGCGGCATGTACACGCCGACTTTGACGGCCCTGACATATAGGACGCTGGCCTCTCGAACACGGATCGTGCTCCACGCGGGATATTCGGTCGTTGTCGATGCCACGTTTGCCGAGGTGTCATCACGCCGTGCGGTGAGTCGTGTGGCCCAAGCGTGTCGCGCCGACTTCGTGGCAATCGAGTGTCGTGCTCCGCTGTCGGTGATCCAGGAACGAGCCCGTGGCATCCCGCGTGTCGACGATCTCTCGGAGGCAACACCCGAGGTGGCTGCAGCGCTGCAGGCGCGGCGGGCTCCGTGGCCTGCCGCGCACACGATCGATACGACGCCAGATGAGGCAACGCTCACGGCGCAATGCCTGAGCATCGTCCGCGAAACGCCGCTCAACACATGATCCGGTGCCATCAGCGTGCCGCGGCCGGCGCGGCGCGGGTCGACACCGATACCACCATCGTCCGATCACTTGCTTGTGATCTTCGAGGATCTTCTGGCCGCCCTAGATCTCGCTCAGTTCGGCCGAACCCGTTGTGCGATCGCACCAACACTCTCATCGGAGGGCGTCGGGCCAGACCTGCGCCGAGGAGCCGCAGCACCCGCGAGCGCTGAACCACCCAACTGATCAGTACGAGCCGCGTGCCGTGAGCAGTGCGGGAATCGTCTTGGCGAGGATGTAGAGGTCCATGGTCAGCGACCAGTTCTCGACGTAGAACAGGTCGTAGCGGACGTAGTCCTCGAACACGAGATCGTGACGCCCGTTGACCAGCCAGAGGCCGGTCACACCAGGTTTGACCCGCAAACGGCCGCGCTGCGACTCGGAGTAGCGCGTCGTCTCCTCAGGCAGGGCGGGCCGAGGGCCAACGAGGCTCATCTCGCCGCTCAGGACGTTGAAGAGCTGGGGCAACTCGTCGAGCGACGTGCGGCGGAGAAACTTGCCAACGCGTGTCACCCGCGGATCACGACGCATCTTGAAGAGCAGACCGTCGGCCTCGTTATGCAACGAGAGAACGCCGCGCTGCGCGCCAGCACCGACGATCATGGTGCGAAACTTGAGGATGGTGAAGGCGCGCTCTTGCTCTCCAACACGTCGCTGCCGGAACAGGATCGGCCCCGGACTGCTCAGGCGGACGAGGACCGCAATGCCGATCATCAGCGGCGCAGTGAGCACCAGCGTCATCGACGTCACCCCCAGGTCGAGGCTGCGCTTGAGGAAACGCTGGCGGCGCGAGAAGCGATGCCGGCGCAGGGAGAAGAGCGCCATGCCGTCGATCGGCTCGAGGATGACCCGAGCCGCACCGAGGTTGGGTAGGCCCGGAGAGACGCGGACAGCGACATCCGCGCTGAGCGCCGAATCGATCAACTGGAGCGTCGCGCCTCCCGCGGCACTGCCGGCGATGATCACTGACCGTACGCCATGTGCGGTGCTGATGTCCGCGATGTTCTCCACAGTGCCGAAAACGGGGAGCCCATCCATGGAGTCGAGCCCGGATGGCGCGAGCTCGACGAAGCCGCAGACGCGGTAGCCCATCCATGGCCGCCGCAGGAGAGTCCGGGCGAGCGCACGGGCTTCGTCGTTGGTGCCGGCAATCAGGGTCACCTGGCTGGTGATGGCCCGTGCGTTGAGAGCGTGCGTCAGCCGTCGGGTCACCAGCCTGCCGGTGATGATGCTCACCAGACTGAAGCCGAGGAGCCAGACGATGAATCCGTGCGAGACGTCGATATCTATCACGAACGTGATCAGCACGACGAGCAGCAGCGACATCAACAGGGCGTTGAAGAGGCGCTGGAACTCAGTTGTGGCGTGGGTCGGCCGGCGCAGGTCGTAGAGACCGTGGATCGCGAAGACAACCGGCCATACCGCCACGGTGACGAATATCAGCCAGTTGAGGTGAATCGGTTTGCCGCTGTCCCAACCGACCTCATGGGCGACAGCCTTAGCGAGGTACGTACTGACGGTGACCGCGACGACATCGACGGCGAAGGTGATGACCGCAAGCATCGCCGGCCACGGGCGCTCGGACGGCGTTCGCGTCGCGGCGACCGGGGTGGTTGCGGCTCGGTTCTGCGCCTCCCCGACGAGTTCAATATCGTTGGGTGCACCTGCGTGCCAGTCACCCTCCTGCTTGAGGCCGGAGGTGCTCGGCGCCTCCTCCGCTCTCTCCACGACAATTCCCCCTGTCGCAACGGCACTGCCGTGTGCCGGCAATTCATGCAGCGCTCGCAGCCGACCCGATCGCGTATCGCCTGATGATTCTAACGACGCGGCGGACCCTTCGTTTGAACCTTTTAGCGAGTTTGACCAGCAGGCCTCGGCGCTTCAGTTGCCATTGATCAAGGTCCGGATTCGCCCACTTGTACGACGGAGGAGTACGAGGAGCGCTTCACGCCGGCGCTGGCCGGCGAAGATCTGAACGGCGTTGAGCGCGTGGCCTTCGGGGATCTCTTTCTGGAGGATGGGCGGGCGCGATGCCTCATCGCACCCGTTGCCCGCGCACTGCCCGGATGACGTCGTCATCATGGAGGAGCTACTTCATTGAAAGACGCACCGTGACTACGCTCCGAGACCGCGGCACCACGCCGGTAGCCATGCTGACGTGCCCCGTTCGGCCAGAACATCTCTACATACCGCGCGACCTTGCCCTGCGGGATATGCGAGAGGCAAACGGACGCGATCCCGAGACTGGGAACGGCGACGGGAACCGCTCGTGGCTCGGCCTGAGCCTTGGCATGATCGTCCTCGACTCGCTGTCGGGCGGTCCTGACGAGCCGGTGGGGATGCGTTGGACGAGGCTGTTAACTGGTCACGATATTTCCGAGCCTGACGCCGCGATCATCTACGCGCTGCGGTGTTCGCTCCTGCACGGGTATGGCTTCCCAAGAACCGCCGCGACGTTCGGTCGAGTTGTGCTCCTGTCCGGCGACTTGGACGCGTATGCGCTCGATACCGACGACGACGGCATCGCCAGGGTGAGCGTTCCCGTGTTCTGTGGTCGACTGGTAGAACGCATCGCCACGGAGGCAGTTGACAGCTGGGACGACTCCCTCATCGACACCCGCCACCTGAGCAGCCGATGAAGGGTGTCGGTTTGCGGGCGCTGGCGCTGCCCACCGGTATCGCAATGATCTGTCTGTTTGCGACCCCACCCCGAGGAGGGAAGGTTCGGAAACCGCCCACATAGGGTCGTTCGCGCAGATGTACAGGTTGCGAGTTGAGCGCGGTCGACGTGGCGCTGCACAGGTCGCGTTAGCGCTCCGGAACTACGAGCAGCGGGATCGTTGTCCGCGCCGCCACGTCGGCGCAACGCTTCCGACGAAGAGTTTACCGAGATGGTGCACTTGGGAGGCCGAGAATGAGGATGTCCGTTGACGAGTTGAGCCCTTCATGCAGGACAGCTTGGGCAAGATCTTTGGTGCTGGTCGTACGGGTGGTGACAACGCGGGCCGTGATCCCCCGGGTATGCAGCTCGGCGAGTGCTGGGTCGACGCAATCCTCAAAGGCAAGCTCGCCGCGTCGAGTGCACTTCTCCTCCCCCCACACCGTTGTGGTTAGAGACCTAAGCTGAGGATTGAACTCATGGGCTGCGCGCTAAAGCTCTCTGATGACATGACGCTCGTGTGGGCCGGAGGAACCTCACTGGCTCCTGGCAGCATATTGTCCCAACGATATCTGAGCACTTCGTGCAAGTCGTCGTTCGTCAGGTCTACGAGGCAGCCCGGCGGAATGCTGAGAGCTTGATGTCCACATCATCTGGACGCGCATCCATCCAACGCGCTCCAGAGAGTCTCCTGCGGCGACGTGGCGTCTGGTACTGTCGCAGGCGCCAATAGGAGACCGTCCGCACGGCCCCTTGCAGGTCGCAACCACGCGGGAGCACCACATGCCAGACACCACTTGTCACATGTCGATCTCGCTTGACGGCTTCGTCGCCGGGCCAGACCAGAGCTTGGACAACCCGCTGGGGAAGCGGGGCCAGGAGTTGCACGGTTGGC
>JBIOIZ010000045.1:0-21400 GCA_044450385.1 Candidatus Dormibacteria bacterium | reverse complement strand
TTAGGAAACCTCTGCTCTATCCACTGAGCTACGGGGCCTCAAGAGGTTTTCCGGACTCAAGGCGACTGTGTCCCGCCATTTGTACCACCATCAGACAGCGGTGCCGAGAACGAGGTGACGGCGATGAACACCCTGCATGCGGACGCGGTCCCATGGAGTGGTCCCGAATCTCCTGCAGCACGCCGGGTGCGCCGGTATCTCGCCATCGACCGGCGGCCGGGCGCGGAAGCCCATGATTGTGTAGAGATGTTGCGTCGCCGTCATCGTCCACCAACCAGCAGCGCGCAGAGTGGAACCGTCGCATGAGCGAGATTGAGGTTTCCCCGCCTGCCGGCTCCCCAATGGTTCACTCCACGGCGGATATTGAGACCGGGGCCACGATCGGGTTGCGCACTCGCATTTGGGCTCGATCACACCTCCGTCGCGGCGCCTCCGTCGGAGACGATTGCGTCATCGGGGAGAACGTCCTCATCGATCTCGATGTGCAGGTCGGCAGCCGTTGCAAGATTCAGAGCAATGCCCTTCTCTACCACGGCACGGTGCTCGACGACGAGGTATTCGTCGGACCGGCCGCATGCCTCACCAATGATCGCTACCCTCGCGCGGCAACCCCCGATGGGCGACTCAAGGACGATTCCGACTGGGTGGTCTCAGGGGTGATGGTCGGGCGTGGAGCGGCGATTGGAGCGCATGTGGTGGTGGTTGGTGGGGTCCGTCTCGGTGCATGGTCGATGGTTGGCTCCGGGGCGGTGGTGACGCGCAGCGTGCCTGCTCATGCAATCGTCGTGGGCAACCCGGCTCGACGCATCGGGTGGGCGTGTCGGTGCGGGCATCCCCTCGACGCAGCGCTCATGTGCGTGACCTGTGGCACCGGCCACACCCTGGTCGGCGACACCGTGTTCGTTGTAACTTGACGAGATGACCGACTTGGGCGTCCATGACCGTTTTGCGCTCAGTTTCGACCTCCAGGCACGCCACTGGCTGAGCGAGCATCAAGATGCGTCGCGCCTGTACATCGCATTCATGTCGTCACGAGCGTGCTGTTCCGGCACTCAAGTATGTGATGTACGCGTGCGCGTCGAGGCCACAACGTCGCAACCGGCAATTCGGGGCGCGTCCTGGATCAAGCTGGGGTCGGTGCAGGGCCGCGAGGTCATGCTGGATTCGCGTCTCGCCGATCGTATGCCCAGCCAGATTCGGTTTATCCAGCGGGGAGTCGGTCCCTTCCGCCGGCTCGATCTTCACTTCAGCAGCGAGCAGTGGGCCGACATGCTCTACCCGACCGCGCGCTGACGCACGATATTCACGGGAAGAAGACCGTCGGGAAGGGGAGATTCGAACTCCCGACCTCACGGTCCCGAACCGTGCACTCTAACCTGGCTGAGCTACTTCCCGGTGCCCGGGCCGGATGATACCACCCGCCTCAGCAGGCCCTGGAAACGCTTCCACATCGTCCCTGCGGGAATCGCATACTGGGGTCATCGCGCGGTGCCGCCGTGCCAGGAGTCCAGGTATATGGGTCGCATCACCATCGACATGACCATCAATGCTCCCGTGACCACAGTGTTCGCGTATGTCGACGACTATCGCAACACCACCAGGTACATGAAGGACCTGGTCAAGTGGCAACCGACAGGCAAGGTCACACACGGGAAGGGCGCGCAGTTCGATGTCGGTATGAAGGCGGGCCCGACCACCCTCACCTCCGTCGTCGACATCACCACGTGGACCGAGAACAAGGCGATCGGCTGGCACTCCAATGAAGGGTTCAAACAGATCGGGATCTGGGCTTTCACGCCCAAGGGCGAGAAGACGCAGGTGACATTCGACATGGAGTACGAGTTCGGCGGCGGGATCGCCGGAAGGTTGCTGGGCCGCGCAGCCGAACCCATCGTGCGAGGCAATCTGCAGCGATCCGTCGAGACGCTGAAGTTGCACACGGAGAAGCTCGCGGGACCACGTTCGACGGGGAAAGCGGCACCGAAGGCGAGCACCAAACCTGCAACAAAGGCCGCGACGCCGGCTGCCGGAAGCACCACAAAATCTGCAACAAAGCCAGCCACACAGCCAAGATCGAGGGCGAAGAAGTCGTGAAGAAGCGCTTAGAATGATGTCGTTCCCGGTGCAGCCATCCGGGCGAGGAGCGAGAACATGACGAGCGACAAGACTGCAGCCAACGGACACGAGCCGCACACCGGCGGCGTGCGGGTCAAGCGTGGCCTGGCGGAGATGCTGAAAGGCGGCGTCATCATGGACGTCGTCACAGCCGAGCAGGCCCAGATCGCCGAGGATGCAGGTGCTGTCGCGGTCATGGCCCTCGAGCGTGTTCCGTCCGACATTCGTCGCGACGGCGGCGTGGCGCGTATGAGCGACGTCAGCCTCATCAAGGAAATCATCGCGGCGGTGACGATTCCGGTGATGGCGAAAGCGCGCATCGGACACTTCGTCGAGGCGCAGGTGTTGCAGTCCCTCGGGGTCGACTACATCGATGAGTCCGAGGTGTTGACTCCGGCTGACGAGGAACACCACATCGACAAGTGGCAATTCGACGTACCTTTCGTCTGCGGAGCGCGGGATCTCGGCGAGGCGCTGCGGCGCATCGGCGAGGGCGCGGCGATGATCCGTACCAAGGGCGAAGCCGGCACCGGCAACGTGGTCGAGGCGGTACGTCACATGCGCGCAGTCCAGGGCGGCATCCGTCGCATCGCCTCGATGCGTCCCGAGGAGTTGATGGCCGAGGCCAAACACCTCGGCGCACCCTTCGACCTTGTCCAGGAGATTCATCGAACCGGGAAGCTCCCGGTGGTGAATTTCTCGGCCGGCGGGATCGCCACTCCGGCTGATGCGGCGCTGATGATGCAGCTCGGGTGCGACGGCAACTTCGTCGGCAGCGGCATCTTCAAGAGCACCAATCCCCCCGCCTATGCGAAGGCAATCGTCGCGGCGACGACGTACTACGACAAACCCGAGGTCATTGCCGAGGTGAGCGCCGGCCTGGGCAAGGCGATGCCCGGGCTCGACGTGGCATCGATGCCGGCCGGCGAGCTGCTCGCCAGCCGGGGCTGGTAGGGCTGCCGCCGCCTGCCCGGCGGGGTACACTAGACCTTGTGCGAATGACGCGAAGCCTGCCCCGCCAGGGACGGAGCACGAGCGCCCGCTGAGAGGGAATTGACCATCCTTCGGGTAGGCGTCCTCGCCCTTCAGGGCGACGTCCGGGAACACCTGACGGCACTTCGCGGCTGTGGCGCCGAGGCTTCCACCGTGCGGACGCCCGCTGAGCTCGATGCCGTGGATGCGCTCGTGCTTCCCGGTGGCGAGTCGACGACGATGAGCCGCCTGCTTCAGGTCTTCGACCTCGAGATGCCGCTCCGCGAGCGCCTGGCCGCCGGAATGCCCACGCTGTCCACGTGCGCCGGGCTGATCCTGATGAGCCGCGAGGTGCTGGACGGCCGGCCTGATCAGATCACACTCGGGGTCCTCGATCTCAGCGTCAGGCGCAACGGGTACGGACGGCAGGTCGACTCGTTCGAGGCCGACCTTCCGGTTTCGTCGCTGGGCGTCGCTCCGTTTCATGCGGTGTTCATCCGTGCACCCTTGATCGAGCGCGCCGGCCCGGAGGTGGAGGTTGTTGCCACTTTCGGCGATAACGCCGTAGCGGTCGTGCAGGGACGCCATATCGGGCTCTGCTTCCATCCCGAGATGACCGACGACTCTCGTCTGCATCAGTTGTTCCTTGAGCGCGCCGCCTCGGCTCTGGAGGTCAGCGCCGCGTGATCATCCGCTCGGCATCCTTTCGCGACCTCGCACGGATCGAGCAGCTGTACCGGGAAGGCACCGAGGACGAACGCCATGGGGCACAGATGACCCCTGACAGTCCAGTGCCGCAGGCGACGCTGCTGCGCCTCTGGCAGGCGGTCACGAAGTCGCTCTCCTCGCTCGTGCCGATCACTGATGTTTCGGAGGAGATGCTCGTCGCCGAGGATGCGAAAGAGGGGGTTGTCGGCTTCGTGCAGGTGCAGTCGCTGTCAGTTCGACCGCGCTCGTGGCAGATCCTCAACCTGTGCACGTCCACGACCGCGCACGGCCACTTCGCACGGGCCGAACTGCTCGACGGCGTGCGCAACCGGGGCCTCGAGCACGGCGTGCAGCGCGTCCACGTGCGTTTGCCTCTCGACCATCCATTGCTCCCCGTCTTTCTCGAGCATGGATTCACGCAGTTCGCCACGGAGCAGATCCTGTACCGCGACCAGGCGTCGGCTGACCCAGAACCAGCGGGGAAGTCAGTCCTGATCCGTCCGGCACGGCGGGATGACATCGCTGCGATCTACCTGCTCTACCTGCGCACCACACCGTCGCAGGTTGCCGCCGTCGAAGGGCCGTCGCTCAAGACGTGGCAGGCGGGGTATGCGCAGGGCCTCATGGCCGCCCTCGGTCGCGACAACGTCCGTCACCTCGTGGTCGAGCGTCCCGGCATCGTCGCGTGGGCGGCGATCAGGCCGCCGACGGCAGCACAGCCGGCGGGTCTCAGCATGATGTGTGAGGGCCATGATCCCGCGTTGCGCGACGCAATCATCGACGCCGTGCTCGCAGAGCTGCCGTCAGGACCCGCTTCCTGCGTGCTCCGCCACTATGACTCCGAGCTCATCCGAGCGCTCCAGCAGCGTGGATTCGCGGTGTACGGCACACAGCTCCTGCTGATCAGCGAGCTTGGTGAAAAAGTGCGCATCAACGCGCCATCACGGCGCAAGAAGCCGGTCCTCGTGCACGCCGGGATCGCCCGCAGCGTTCCGTCAGCACACCCGTCGGTTCCGCTCCGCGTCCTGTCAACGACCACACCGAGGAGACAGAGATCGTCGCTCAGATGATGCCCTACGGATCCTCGTGGCAAGAGGAGCTCAACCTGCTGTTCGCAGCGCTCCCGCCCCGCATCGCCGCCGCCGCGCAACGTCTCTCGCAGGGACGGGGCGACCTCCTCGAGGTGGTGCTCGACCTCGGCCGGGAGCCCGAGGCGAGATTCACCGACGGTGAGGCGATCCTCGACTCCGCCAATGTCGGCAACGCCGAGATCGACTATGTGACTGAGCACGTCGGTCTGTTTGGTGATGACAACCGGGCCGGCATCGAACGCACGTTGCACCGGATCAGTGCGATTCGCAACCGCAAGGGGACCATCGTGGGACTGACCTGCCGGGTGGGCCGCGCGGTCACCGGAACCATCGACATCATCAAGGACATGGTCATCAGCGGCCAGTCGATACTGCTGCTGGGCCCTCCGGGTATCGGCAAGACGACGATGCTGCGCGAATGTGCGCGCGTGCTCAGCGACGAGTGCGGCAAGCGCGTGGTCATCGTCGACACCTCGAACGAAATCGCGGGCGACGGCGACATCCCGCACCCGGGCATCGGGCGTTCGCGCCGTATGCAGGTTCGGACACCCGCGCTCCAGCACGCGGTGATGATCGAGGCGGTCGAGAATCATATGCCGCAGTGCATCGTCATCGACGAGATCGGCACCGAGCTCGAGGCGGTCGCAGCGAGGACGATTGCCGAGCGTGGCGTGCAACTGGTCGGTACGGCCCATGGGTCCAACATCGATTCACTTCTCGTGAACCCGACACTCAACGATCTCCTCGGCGGGATCCAGACGGTGACGCTGTCCGACGAAGAGGCGCGGCGTCGCGGCACGCAGAAATCGGTGCTCGAGCGCAAGTCTCCGCCGACGTTCGATGTTCTCATCGAGATCCAGGAGCGCGACCGGGTGGTCGTGCACGCGCCGCTCGCGGAGACGGTTGACGAGGCGCTGCGCGGCCGGGTTCGCCCTCCCCAGCTGCGAACCCGCGACGACACGGGCGCAATCGTCAGCCGGGTCGACACGAGCGCGGCCGCAACGCGTCCATCGCCGTTCGAGCCGGCGCCCTTCCCAGGCGGCGGACGTGGTGGGAGGCGCACCCGCGAGCGCCGGCGGCGCTTCGATGTCGACGAGTACATCGCAGGGCAGCAGCGCCGCGAACGGGAATGGGAGCCACCCGCTCCATCGGTTCGACCGGGCCCGCCGCTCTCGATCTTTCCCTACGGGGTCTCGCGCAGCTACCTCGAGCAGTCACTTCGCGAGATGCGTCTGCCGGTTCGCATCCAGCACCACGTCGACGATGCCGACCTCGTGCTGACCTTGAAGAACTACTACCGTCGCCACGATTCGCCGGTGCGCGCCGCAGAGTCGTCGGGCATCCCGATCCACGTGCTGCGCAGCAACACGGTTGCGCAGATCAAGGGTGCGCTCGCTCGTGTGTACGGCGTTGATGCCCCTGTGGAGACAGAGACAGCCGATGACACCGAGCCGGCGATGCAGGATGTGCTCGAGGGGATCGAGCAGATGCAACGAACCGGTAACGACGTCGAGCTCACCCCGCAGAATGCGTACGTGCGCAGGCTCCAGCATCAGCTTGTCGAACAGCACGCGCTCACGGCACGCAGCACTGGTGACGAACCCAACCGTAGACTCGTCATACTGCGACCCTCGGAATGAGCCGTTCGGGCGAGGGGCCTGACGGCGGGGGAGTAGTGATCCAAATGAGCGCATGGCGCGGTTTTTTCATCTCGTTCGAAGGGCTTGATGGTGCGGGGAAGAGCACGCAGGTGGCAGCCCTCGCGGGTGCGCTGCGCCAGCAGGGCCACGACGTCGTGACGGTGCGACCGGACGAGACGCCGCTCGGGGAGATCCTCCACAGCTTCGTGCTGCAGCACCAGCGGGGTCCGGCGCTCGAAGCGTGGGCTGAGGCGCTGCTGTTCACCGCCGAACGCGTGCAGCTGCTGCACGAAACCATTCTGCCCGGGCTGCGCCGCGGCGCCGTCGTGATCGCCGACCGTTATGCCGATTCGACGATCGCGTACCAGGGTGGCGGAAGAGGGATTCCGACCGGAGACCTGCTCAGGCTTCACGCCGCCGCATGCGGTGACGTCTGGCCGGATCTCACCATCTACCTCGCAATCCCAGCGTCGTCGGCAGCGCAACGGCAGCGAGCCCAGCAGTTGCCGCTCGATCGCTTCGAGGTCGCACCCGAGATGTTCCATGCAGCCGTCGAGGCCGCCTTCGAACAGCTGGCTGCGCAGCATCCACGCAGATTCGTGCGCATCGACGCGACCCGGCCTGCGATTGTGGTGTCCCGCGATGTGGAGAAGGTCATCGTGCAGCGGCTTCCGGCGCCGGCACCGGCGTCGCCCGCAAGGAATTCGGGCGGTTTTGAGTCCAGCCCCTACGGCAGCGCACCGGTCGGCTGATCGGCCGATACTCTGCTGGGCTGTTGAAAGCAGACGACAGCAGGTGCGTCGCCGGACGTCGATAGGCGGGGGAGACCACGAGGCGATCGTGGTGGAGACACGTCCGGGGGCATAGCTCTGCAACGTCGCAACAACGGCGCCGCGCTCAGGTTCACCCACTGTCGTGACGGTGCAACCTTTCCGCATTCCGTCATAACGGTCGCTCAGGCCATCAGATTCCTGCGACTGGACCTGTGTCGCCGTCTCCGATGCCGAGCACCACCTCCGACGCCGGCACCACTCGCTCCACACGGCTCCCTGCGAGATGGACGCGCACTCCTGGGACCCCGGGAGCGCCCGGATCCCAGCCGAGCAGGTGGAGTTCGCGAGCATCGCCCCAGGTGCGTGCCACGCGCTGCTCACGGCCGTCGGTGAACGTCATGGTCCCCGGCCGCGTCGCGAAGCCGAACCCGACCTCGCCACCCGTGGTGAGGAATGCCCGCACGCCGGTCAGCGGCGTCGCCTCCTCAAAGAGTTCCTCAGCACTTGCGAGCGCAGCCGCAAGGCTCGGCATGCCACCGGACTTCGCGGCCTCGCGGACCCCGGCTCGTTTCGCAACCTGCTGCGCCCGCTCGCGCCGGCGGCGCTCAGTGGCGATCTCAGTGGCCCGAATGCGGATCTCACGGAGGTGTTGCTCGTACGGGGCCATGGCGGCGAGAGTTGCGCGTTCTGTCGCTTGCAACCGGGCACCGAGTCCATCGAGGCCGTCGTCGCTCAACTCGTGGAGCGCCTCGGGTTCCACGCGATCGCCAAGCGGGGGAAGCTCCACGTTCGGCACGATAGCGGAGCGTGCGCCTCGGTCGCGACGGGCGCGCGTCCATTTGCTCTACTACGCACTCAACCGTCATCGCCGTCGAGGGAGGCACAGCTCGTGGGTCAGGTTCTCCATGACGTCATCCGGGTCGACCGCGAGGGCGCTGTCGTCACGCTCACCATCGACCACCCCCCGGCGAATGCGGTCAATGGCGACGTCGTCAGTGGCCTGGCGGAGGGCCTCGCGAGTGCGGAGGCGGACCAAACCGTCCGTGCCCTGGTCATCACCGGGAGTGGACCGAAGTTCTTCTCGGCGGGGGCGGATATCAGTGGATTCGGCGCCGGCGCGGACGCGATCGGCAAGGCAACCGACCTGACGGTTCGGATCGAGGCTTCGCGACTCCCGGTGATCGCCGCGGTGAACGGTATCGCGTTCGGAGGCGGCTGCGAGATCACCCTCGCGTGCGACGTGCGGCTCGCAGCGCGTACAGCGCGCTTCGGTCAACCGGAGATCAAGCTCGGCATCATCCCGGGCTGGGGCGGAACCCAGCGGCTGCCCAGGCTGATCGGTACGGCCCGTGCCACCGAACTGCTGCTCACCGGCGATCCGATCGACGCCGACCGTGCCCTCGCAATCGGATTGGTGGCCGAGGTTGTCGAACCCGACGAGCTCCGGGCCGCCGCTCGGCGCTGGGCCGAGCTTCTCGCCTCGAGAGCCCCACTTGCTCTTGCGGCAACCAAGCGCGCGATGCGTGCCGGCGCTCAGCTGCCGATTGCAGACGCACTGAAGGAAGAGCGGAGCGAGTTCGTGGCACTGTTCGCAACCGATGATGCCCAGGAAGGCATCTCGGCGTTCATGCAGAAACGTCCGCCGGAGTGGAAGGGCCGATAATGTCCGCGGCCGTGACCGCGATCATCAGCCCGATCGCGCTGGTGCTGCTCGCCGGAGCGTCGCTGGTGGCCAGCGGCCTGCGGTGGCGAAAGCTGCTCGGCGAGATGCGGCGCACCACGCGTCCCGACAGCCGGCTCGATCACCTCCCGGCGCGGATTCGCGCGTTCTTCGTGTACGTGGTGGCACAGGGCCGGCTGTTGCGGTGGCCGTTGGCCGGTGTGCTGCACGCCTTCATCTTCTGGGGCTTCGTGGTGCTGCTCACGGCGATCGCGCAGGGGATCGTCGAGGCGCTCTGGCAGGGATTTCAGTTCAACCAGCTCCCGGGGAGCGGCGCGATCGCCTTCCTCCAGGACCTGTTCTTTCTGGTCGTGATCTGCGGCATCACGCTCGCGCTGTTCAATCGCATCGTCATCAACCCGACGCGATTTCGAGGGAGCCACCGCGGTGACGCCATCCTCATCCTCGCGTGGATCGGGTTGCTGCTCATCTGCATGGAGCTCAACTACGCCACGCGCATCGCAGAGGGAGTACCGGAGGCGCTCGGCCAGTGGCGGCCCATCGCAGCCGCGCTCGCAAGCGTCTTCCGGCCACTCGGCGCTCACAGTGAGGCGCTGATCGTCCTCCACAGCATCGTCTTCTGGGCACACCTCACGCTTGTTTTCGGATTCCTCGTCTACCTCGGCTACAGCAAGCACCTCCACATCATCACGTCGGTCCCGAACGTCTTCTTCAAGAACGAGCAGCCGAAGGGGGCATTGCGCAGCCTCGACATCGAAGCAGTGATGAATGCGGCGAGCGAGGCGGATCAGCACTTCGGTGTCGGAGCGCTCGAGCAGTTCTCGTGGAAGGACATGCTCGATCTCTACACGTGCACGGAGTGCGGGCGCTGCCAGACACATTGCCCTGCGTACAACACCGGCAAGCCGCTGTCCCCGAAGACGTTGATCACCGACCTCCGGGACCTCGCCTACGAGAACCTTGCCGGAGGCTACGCGGCGACCAAGCACGATGCCCACATCGCTGCGCCCGGCGATGACGGCGCTGTGATGTGGACGAGTGGCGATCATCACCCCGGTTCCCAGCACGACCTCCCTGGACATTTCCAGCCGTCGTGGCTCTCACCCGAGCAGGTGGCTGCGGCCATCCCGTCCGACCGGCCGCGGCCATTGATCGGCGGCACCATCCTCGAGGAGACGCTCTGGTCGTGCACCACGTGTGGTGCATGCATGGATCAGTGCCCGGTCCTGATCGAACATGTCCCCAAGATCATGGACATGCGCCGGCATCTCGTCCTCGACGAGTCGCGCATGCCGAAGCAGGCGGAATCAGCTCTGCGCAACATCGAGAACGTCGCCAACCCATATGGCCTTTCGCACCAGTCACGCGGAGACTGGGCCAGGGATCTCGGCGTTTCGTTCATCGCCGACAAACCCGATGCCGAATACCTGTACTGGGTCGGCTGCGCCGCATCCTTCGACGAGCGCGCCAGGACGATCGCGGCCGCTCTCGCCAAGATACTGCAGGCGGCCGGTGTTGACTTCGCGATTCTCGGCACCGATGAGAAATGCACCGGTGACCCTGCGCGGCGGATCGGCAATGAGTACCTCTTCCAGGAGCGCGCCAAGGAGAACGTCGAGGTGCTCAAGCGGCACAACGTGCGCAAGATCATCGCGTCGTGCCCGCACTGCTTCAACACCTTCGCCAACGAGTACGGCGATTTCGGCGGCGACTATGAGGTCATCCACCACACGCAGCTCATCGATCGCCTTTTGAAAGAGGGGCGCATCACCCTGGACGCCGCGAAGGCCCAGGAGGAAACGATCACGTACCACGACTCCTGCTATCTGGGGCGCTGGAACGATATCTTCGCCGCGCCTCGCGAGATCCTCGAACGGATACCCGGGCTCAAGGTTGTGGAGATGGCGCGCAGCAAGAGCGAGGGCATGTGCTGTGGTGCGGGCGGCGGAAGGATGTGGATGGAGGAGGGCCAGCCGAGGGTCAACCACCGCAGGGTTGAACAGGCCGTGGACACGCATGCGACCAAGGTCGCGACCGCGTGTCCCTTCTGCCTCGCCATGTTCGACGAAGGCATCTCCGCCAAGCAGATCGGCGACACCCTGGCGGTCGACGATGTGGCCGTCTACGTCGCGCGTGCGCTCAAGGACCCTGTGGCGGACTGAAGAAGCAGTGCCGGTCCGGTCGGGCAACGACAGTCAGATCGGGCGAGGCACCCGCTGGTTGTGCAGCGTCTGAAAGCGCGCGCCGCAATCAGCGCATTTGAATCCGGGCTGGTCGTAACCGGTCTGACGATCACCAAAGGTCAGCGGGACGAGGCGCGTACTCTCGCACCGCGCGCAGGGAGGATCCACCGGCAGGACGAGATCGCGACCCATGGCAAGAGGATGGCAGGTCCAGGCAGGTGGCGCGCGGGCGGGCGGTCAGGGCACACTTGGCTGTCCCGGCGGTGCCGGGCTACCCGTCCAAGGAGGCAGCACGTGGCAGACACCGAGGTGGTCGACGCATACAGCCCCGAGTGGGCTGAGGCCTTCAAGGCCGAGATCAACAGATCGCCGGTCTACAAGCAGGCCGCGGCTGGTTGGGAGGGAACGGTCGGGCTGGTCGTCCTCGCTGAGCCGGACAAGAACTTCCCGGAGGACATGGGTGTCTTCCTCGATCTGTGGCACGGCGAAGCGCGCGATGTTCGTGTCGGCACCCGCGAGGACGCGCAGCAGGCGAAGTTCGTGATCACGGGCGCCTACTCGCGATGGAAGCAGGTGGCGCAGAAGGAGCTCGATGCCACCAAGGGAATCATGCTCGGCCGGCTCAAGCTCAAGGGCGACTTCCCGACCATCGTTCGCTACACCAAGGCGTCGCAGGAGCTCACGAACTGCACCACCCGCGTGCCGGTCAGGTGGCCGGACGAGACCTGACGCGCATGCCTGCATCCAGACGGGACGCCGGTGCTCGCGGCCGGCTGCTCGTTGTCGGCGCCGGCACCATGGGAGCCCAGATCGCCCAGCAGGCGGCGCTCAACGGGATCGACGTCTCGCTCGTGGATGTGGACTCCGAGCATCTCCAGCGGGCCATGGCGTCGAACCGGCAGCTGCTCGACCGGCGAGTCGAGAAAGGCAGGCTGGAGCGAGAAGACGCCGATGCTGCGGCCAGCCGCGTGACTCCCACAACCGACCTCGCCGCCGCGGCCTCCCAGTCCGCATGGGCGATCGAAGCTGTGGTTGAACTGCCCTCGGTCAAGCGCGAGATCTTCTCCGAGCTGGACGCTCACCTTCCGGCGCGCGCGGGTATCGCCACCAACTCGAGCAATATCGTGGTGTCCCGTCTCGCCGACGCGACCGCGCGGCCGGAGCTCTGCTGCAACATGCACTTCTTCCACCCCGTCCTGGTGATGGACCTCTGCGAGGTGGTGCGCGGACCCGAGACCTCTGATGAGACGACCGTTCGGGCGGTGGCATGGTCGAAGCGCATGGGCAGAACTCCGATCGTGGTGGAGAAGGAGATCGACGGCTTCATCGTGAACCGCATTCTTGGCGCGGCCTCGCGAGAGGCGTTCTCGCTGCTCCAAGGGGGCCTGGCCTCCGCCGAAGACATCGACATCGCCGTGCGCAAGGGGCTCAACTGGCCGATGGGTCCGTTCCAGCTGGCGGACTTCTCTGGGCTCGACACCGTCCTGACGATCCGTCGCGACCGCATGGAGCGCGACCATGCCCCGGGCGACGTCGCCACCGTTGCCATCCTCGAGCGGATGGTGAGCGCCGGCCGCCTCGGGCGCAAGAGCGGCCGGGGCTTCTACGACTACGCGGTTGAGCCGCCGGCGCCCCTGCCGCTTCCGGACTGAGCGAGCACCGCCCGAGCCGGATCCCCGGCGTGGGTTCTCGAGGCGGGGATCATCAGCGCTGCCACACCGACGCCCAGCAGCGCGAGGGGCACGAGCCTTCCGGGCGGGGCGGGGGCTGCAGTGCCGGTGTCCACCAGGGTGAAGACGGCGAGGATCGCCCACGCGGCGAGCACCCGAATCGTGATCGCACCGGGCCAGGGCATGACCTCGGAAGCAGCAGCGCGAGCCGCGCACCACGCGAATACGGGCGCCACGATCACCAGATCGTGCGCCAACAGATGTGGCGATGCCACCAGCGAGAGCGTCGTCGCGCCGGCGAGTGACACCTCGAGCGCTCCCGGGTTGCCGCGAGATCGAATCCCGAGAAGCGCGCACGCGGCCAGCGCGACCACCGAGCCGATGATGCCGACGGCCACCGCCGCGCCGCCGCCTCCGAGCCACGATGCGACGAGCCCCGGCATGCCGAGGGTGCTCGCCGGGGGCGTGTTGCCGATGGCGAAACCCAATGCGGACATGAATCCGGCGACGCCCGATGGACCCACCAGCACCAGCGACACCGCCGCGGCAGCGGCGCAGCCGCACGCCGCACCGGCGAGCGCCCTCCAGTCACGCCGCGCGATGAGCCAGATGCCAAGCCCGATTGCCAGGTGTGGCTTGGTCGACGCGAACGCGAGCGCCATCCAGAAGCCCGCGAGCGCCGGACGCTCCTTTCGCCAGGCTGCGTATGCGGCGGCGAGACCGAGGGCGGCAATGCCATCGATCTGGCCGAGGAGGAGGAACGCATAGGTCCCGCCTCCTGCCACCGCCATGACCAACGTTGCCGCGCGCGGCGCACGCCCGAGCTGCGCGGGCCACGGCCCGGCCCGGATGGCCACCCACACCGCGAGCACGACCAGGAGGAGTTCGATCGCTGACCACACCCGAAAGGCAGCCCCAGGGTCCAGAACCGTGAGCGGGAGTGCCAGCAGGGCGGTTGTCGGTGGCGTGATGAAGGGGAGATTGATGACGGTGCCCGGGGGGAGCAGGGTGAGGTGTCGCGAATGCTCGACCTGCTCGTGATACAGCTGAGGCCCGTCACCGCTACGCAACAGCAGCGCAGCCACGTACGACGCTGAGAAGTCGGTGCCCCGTTCGCGCACAGGGGTCACCTGGGCCCATGCGATCGCGTAGTAGGCGAGAAGGACGGTGCTGACGGCGGCCGCGATGGTGACCGCGCGACTGGTTCTCACGGCGTCTGGACGCTAGCATCGAGTTCCCGGGAGCGAACGCGGCGTTGCCGTATTGCTTCCTATACTCGGCCGACGATGGCGAGCGCATTCACCGGGATCGACCACGTGGGAATCGCCGTCGCCGACCTCGAGCTCGCAGTTGCGGCGTACGAACGCCTCACCGGTTCGGCGCCCGCGCATCGTCAGGTGGTCGCCTCCGACGGCATCGAGGCGGTCATGTTCCAGGTGGGCGAATCGAGGATCGAGCTGCTCGGAAGCACGAGTCCCGATTCAAAGATCGCCGGGTTCCTCGCTCGACGTGGCGGCGGCCTCCACCACGTCGCCTACGGCGTCGACGACGTCCAGGCAAGCCTCGACCATTTCGCCGAGCTCGGTCTCCGGCTGCTCGACACGTGTCCTCGCCAGGGTGCTGCCGGCAGGCTGGTGGCGTTTCTTCACCCGTCGGCCGGGGCCGGGGTGCTCACCGAGCTGTGCCAGACGGACCAGGAGAAGAGCGGGTCGCAAGCATGAGCGACCACCCCGGCGCGGAGCCCGGCAGTCGCGCCGAGACGGAGTCGGGGATCCCGCTGGATCCCTATTACACCGACCAGCCCGACCCGCCGCCTCCACCCGGCGAGTACCCGTACACGCGGGGAATCCGCGCCGACGGGTACCGGTCGCGGCTCTGGACGATGCGGCAGTACGCGGGATTCGGAAGCGCGGAGCAGACCAATGAGAGGTTCCACTACCTGCTGCGTGCCGGTCAGAGCGGGCTCTCCGTGGCGTTCGACCTGCCCACGCAGATGGGCTACGACAGTGATGACCCCATCGCCCACGGGGAGGTCGGCAAGGTCGGCGTGGCCATCGACTCTCTCGCGGACATGGAGCTGCTGATGCGCGGGATCCCGCAGGACCGCGTGACCACGTCGATGACCATCAACGCACCCGCGTCGGTCCTCCTGCTCCTGTATGAGCTCGCGGCCGAACGCAAGGGCATCGATGCGACCACGCTCGGGGGGACGATCCAGAACGACATCCTGAAGGAATACGCCGCACGGGGAACTTACATCTTTCCGCCACACCCGTCGATGCGACTGGTCACCGATACGTTCGCGTACTGCGCACAGCGTCTTCCGCGCTGGAACACCATCAGCATCAGCGGCTACCACATGCGCGAGGCTGGAGCGACGGCGCCGCAGGAGATCGGCTTCACGCTGAGCAACGGCATCGCATACGTCCAGGCCGCGATCGATGCCGGCCTCGATGTCGAGGACTTCGCCCCGCGACTGAGCTTCTTCTTCAACGTCAGCAACGATTTCTTCGAAGAGGTCGCCAAGTTCCGCGCCGCGCGCGCTCTCTGGGCGGAGGTGATGCACGATCGTTTCGGCGCCACCGGGGACCGCAGCCTGCAGCTGCGATTTCATGCCCAGACGAGCGGCGCGACGCTCACGGCGCAGCAGCCGCTCAACAACGTGGTGCGGGTCTCGCTGCAGGCGCTTGCGGCGATCTGCGGTGGCGCTCAATCGCTGCACACCAACAGCTACGACGAGGCACTCGCCCTGCCGTCGGAACAGGCGGCGGAGATCGCGCTGCGCACCCAGCAGGTCATCGGATACGAGACCGGTGCCGCCAACGTCACCGATCCCATCGGTGGATCACACCTTGTCGAGGCGCTGACCCACGAGCTCATGGACGAATCGCGGACGCTCATGAGTCGCGTCGACGACCTGGGAGGCGCAGTCGCGGCGATCGACGCCGGCTTCTACCAGCAGCAGATCCAGGAATCGGCCTACCGGCATCAGCGCCTCGTGGAAGCGGGGGAACGGGTCATCGTCGGCGTCAACCGGTTCACCGAGACCTCGCAACCGACGGTGCCGATCCTCCGTGTCGAGGCTGGGCTGGAAACCGAGCAGATCGAGCGGCTGGCGAAGCTACGCGCCGCCCGCTCCGCCACGGTCGTCGCCCGTGCGCTCGATGCCCTGCACGCCGGTGCCGAGGGCACCGACAACCTGTTGCCGCTGATGCGCAACGCGCTTGACGCCCATGCGACCGTCGGCGAGGTGTGTGGCGCGCTTCGCGAGGTGTTCGGCGTCTACCGTCCGGCGGTCACGGTGTGAGCACGAAGCCCGAGTCGTCCCCTGGTAGCCTGACGCCGTGAGCAGACAGGCGCGCAAGGGCGTCCCTCCGGTCGGCGCCGGCGACGGTGTCAACGCTGCAGGCACTCCCAGCTCGTCCGGCGGAGGCGGAGCGTCGACCAGCGGGTCGCGTGGGGGCACCGGCAGGAAGATCAACATGCTCCGCAAGCGCAGGTACGACGCCGTCCACCGTGGCGGTGCCGCAGAGCGATCCCAGCACGCAAAGGGCAAGCTCACTGCCCGCGAGCGCATCGACCGCCTGCTCGATCCAGGGTCCTTCACGGAGCTCGACATGTTCGCCCTTCACCGGACGACCAATTTCGACATGGAGGAGCGGAGGATCCGCGGCGACGGCGTGATCACCGGCTGGGGCACGATCGCCGATCGCCAGGTATTCGTGTTCAGTCACGACGCGTCGGTCTTCGGCGGATCCCTCGGCGAGGTGTTCGCCGAGAAGGTCACCAAGATCATGGATCTGGCGCTGAAGACCGGCTGCCCGTGCATCGGCATCAACGACTCCGGGGGCGCGCGCATCCAGGAGGGTGTCGTGTCCCTGGCGGGCTATGCCGAGATCTTCTATCGCAACGTCGAGTCGAGCGGGGTCATCCCGCAGCTCTCATTGATCGCCGGACCCTGCACAGGCGGCGCGGTGTACTCACCTGCGATGACCGACTTCATCTTCATGGTGCGCAAGGTCGGGTACATGTTCATCACCGGCCCCGACGTCATCAAGGTCACCACCGGCGAGGATGTGACGTTTGAGGAGCTCGGTGGATCGGACGTGCACAACCAGCGAAGTGGGGTTGCCCATTTCATCGCCGACACCGAGGATGAGGCCTTCGGACAGATGCGTGAGCTGCTCTCATACCTGCCGCCCAACAACCATGAGCAGCCGCCCTACCGCCCCACCCTCGACGATCCCCATCGCGAGGATGCCGAGCTGCAGACGATCATCCCTGACAACCCGAATCAGCCCTACGACATGCGCAGCGTGGTCACGCGCATCGTCGACGACGGCCGCTTTCTGGAGGTGATGCAGTACCACGCCGAGAACATCATCTGCGGGTTTGCCAGGCTCGACGGCCACCCGGTCGGCGTCGTCGGCAACCAGCCACGTGTCCTCGCGGGAGCGCTGGACATCTCCGCATCGATCAAGGCGGCGCGCTTCGTACGCTTCTGCGACGCGTTCAATGTGCCGCTTGTGACCTTCGTCGACGTGCCCGGCTTCCTACCGGGGACTGACCAGGAGTACGGGGGCATCATCCGTCACGGCGCCAAGCTACTCTTCGCCTATTGCGAGGCCACGGTGCCCAAGCTCACGGTGATCACGCGCAAGGCATACGGCGGTGCGTACGACGTCATGTGCTCCAAGCACATACGCGCCGACTACAACGTCGCATGGCCCACCGCAGAGATCGCCGTGATGGGACCGCAGGGCGCTGTCAGCGTGATCTTCAAGCGCGAGATCTCCCAGGCAGCCGACCCCAAGCTGCGCTCCGACGAGTTGATCGAGGAATATCGCGAGCAGTTCGCCAACCCGTACTACGCGGCGGAGCGAGGCTACGTCGACGACGTGATCGAGCCTCGCCAGACGCGCGCAGCACTCATCGCAGCGCTGCGCATGGCGCGAAACAAGAAGGTTCGGACGCCGGAACGCAAGCACGGCAACATCCCGCTCTGACGATCAGCGCGGATTGACGCGCCGTCCACCGGTTCGCGGTGCCGAATCCTTGAGGCCGGCTGACAGCGGGACGTACGCCTTGGCATAAGCACGGTCGGTGCGGCCTTGCGCGTGGTGGATGGCGGGCACCGCCGCGCGCACCAGGAGCACCTGGAGTGCTGCCGCAACCGGCACGGCGAGGATCGCGCCGATGAGGCCCTGGATGGCTCCGCCCACCAGGAGTGCGAGGACGACGCCGAGTGCGGGCAGCGAAACGACTCGGTTCATGACCATGGGCACAACCGTGTTCGCGTCGACGAACTGGATCACCATCAGGACGACGAGCACCACGATCGGGTATTCGGGGCTGATGGTGAAGCCGAGCAACACCGCTGGGATCACGCCGATGATCCCGCCCACCATGGGAATCGCTGCGGTGAGGCCGGCGAAGATGCCGAGGATGACCGGGTCGGGAAGGCGGAGCAGCCAGCACACGAGTCCGACCACGAGTCCAAGCGCAAGGCTGTTGAGAGCCACCGCGCGGAGGAAGCCGCCCATACGGAATCCCATCTCTCGAAAGATGTCGACGATCAGGTCGTGATGGGCTTCGGGGAACAGATCAACGGTGAACGACTTGAGACGGTCGCTGCTCACCAGCCAGAGGAAGCCGACGACGAGCACGAGCACGAAGTCGACGATGATGCTGAAGATTGTGCCGCCGATGGCCAGCAGGATGTTTCGCGTCGCGTCGATGAACGTGCTCACCTGCTGGGCGATGTTGACGTTGAAGTGAAACTGCTGCTCAACGCCGGTGAACCACTTGAGAAAGTCCTTCTGGTATGCGGGAAAGTTGGTGGCAAGCGACGAAGCCTCACTGACAATCGGCTGCACGAGCAGCAGCACCATGACGGCGATGAACGCCAGCACGGCGATGTAGACGAACAGGATTCCCACAGGTCGTGGAACACGCCGGCGCTGCAGGTCGTCGACCAGAGGCCGTATCCCCTCGGCGAAGACGATCGCGACGAGCACGACGAGGACGATGCTGATGATCGACGCGAGGAATGCGACCAGCGCCACAACGCCGAGCACGATGAGCGCCGCGGTCACGAGCGTGCGTACAGTGATGACGTTCACGCCCTCGCGACGCGGCGCCTTCTGTGGCTCGGTGGCGACGCGGTCGGAAGCCGCCCCGAGTCGAGGTTCAGCCGGCTCTGGCGCCGGACCTTCGTCTGGTTCAGTCCCGACGACGCGCTCTGCCAACCGGGTCAGCCTACCAGCCTCCGGTTGCCGTTGAGCCATGGGCTTTGCGTACCCTGTCCGGCGTGAGCGGCCTCGAGACTCGTCCCATTGGTGGAGGGGTTCTCCAAGCAACGGTGGTCGGACTCGGTTGCAACGATTTCGGCCGCCGGGTGGACGCCGAAGGCACGGCGCGTGTGGTGCTCGCTGCGCTCGAGGAGGGGATCACCTTTTTCGACACCGCCGACATCTATGGAGGCGGACAGAGCGAGGAGATGCTCGGCGCTGCGCTCAAGGGGCGTCGCCAGGACGTCGTGATCGCCTCCAAATTCGGACATTCGTCCGGTGGCGCGGGGCGTGGGGGGTCGCGCAAATGGATCCGCGTCGCCGTCGAGAGCAGCCTCAGGCGCCTCGACACCGACTGGATCGACCTCTACCAGCTCCACACCCCGGACCCTGCGACGCCGATCGACGAGACGCTGGCGACGCTGACGGAATTGGTCAGCGAGGGCAAGATCCGCTGTGCCGGTTCGTCGAACCTGGCGGGATGGCAGATCGCGGATGCCGACTGGGTGGCGCGTACCCGAGGACTCACCAGGTTCGTCACCGCGCAGAACGAGTACAGCCTCCTCGATCGGTGGACTGAGGTGGAGGTGATTCCCGCGTGTGCGCGCTTCGACGTTGGGATGATCCCGTACAGCCCACTCGCCAACGGCTTGCTCACGGGCAAGCACCGGCGCGGCCGGCCGCCGGTGCCGGGCAGCCGCCTGGCCTCGGTGCCTGGGGCCAACGCGAGTCGCTGGCTCACCGACGCGAACTTCGACATCGTCGAAGCGCTCGAAGGCTATGCGCACGAGCGCGGCATCTCGCTGCTGGAGGTCGCAATCGGGGGTCTCGCGGCGCAGCCGCTGGTGGTCTCGGTCATCGCCGGGGCAACCTCAGCAGAGCAGGTGCGGGCAAATGCTCGAGCTGGCCGGTGGCGTCCCAGTGCCGCCGACCTGGAAGAGCTTGACCGGATCGCGCCTCGTCAATGACCCGGCCCGCGTTCTCTAGACTGGCCGGCCGATGAAGCTGCTCGAGTACCAGGCCAAACAGCGCTTTGCCGGAGCCGGCATCGCAGTCCCGGCGGGCCGGCTCGCGCGGACCCCGGAGGAGGCCGCAGCAGCGGCTCGCGAGCTCGGCCGCGTCGCCGTCAAGGCGCAGGTGCCCATCGGCGGGAGAGGCAAGGCGGGTGGCATCGCCGTTGTCGACACACCAGAGGAAGCTCAGCGCGAGGCCGCGCGGATCCTGGCGATGGACATTCGCGGCTACCCGGTGCGGAGTGTCTGGTGCGAGACCGGTCTCTCCATCGAAGCGGAGCTCTACCTGGGGATCACGCTGGACCGCGATCGCCGCCGGCTGGTGATCATCTTCTCGGCGGCGGGCGGGATGGAGATCGAGCAGGTCGCCGTCGACGCTCCTGAGCGGATCGCCAAGCTCTGGCCCGATCCATTTTCGGGCCCGCAGCCCTTCGAGATCCGTCGGCTGGCGTTTGCAGGTCTTGCGCATGCGCCCGAGTTGCACGACCGCGTCCCGAAGCTGGTGAACAGCCTCGTCGGACTCACCACTCGCCTCTCTTCGGTCGCGGTGTCTCTCGATGCGCTGACGTGCGAGATCAACCCGCTGGTGCTCACGCCTGACGGAACGCTCGTCGCCGCGGACGGAAAACTCGAGACCGACGAGAACGCGGACTACCGGCACAAGGATGTTGCCGAGGAGCTGGCTCGCGATGAGACCGGCGAGGATGGGCGCAGCGGCGATGATCCATTCGAGGTCGAGGCGCGCCGGCGTGGCCTCACGTATGTGCATCTCGATGGGGACATCGGCTGCATCGGCAACGGTGCGGGACTCACGATGAACACGCTCGACCTCGTCAAGCAGCACGGCGGTGAGCCTGCCAACTTCCTCGACATCGGGGGCGGGGCGAACGCGGAACGCGTACGCAACGCTCTCGAGATGGTGCTGCTCGACCCCAAGGTGCGTGGCGTCTTCATCAACATCTTCGGGGGCATCACCCGCGGCGACGAGGTGGCGCGCGGGATCATCGCCGCCCGCGATCAGCTGCACATCACCAAGCCTCTGGTGGTGCGCATGACCGGCACCATGGAGGAGGAGGGAAGACGCCTGCTGCAGGAGGCCGGCATTGTTCCGGCGAAAAGCGCCAGCGAAGCGGCAGAGAGCATCGTCGCGCTGACGCGGCGGGAGGGGAGGGCATGAACGGAGGAGGGCCGTCTCGCAGCCGGGGCTACCCCCCCCGGCGAGAGCGAGGGGCGGGACGCCAGAGGCGTTCCGACCCCGTGCCCC
>JBIOIZ010000044.1:0-22789 GCA_044450385.1 Candidatus Dormibacteria bacterium | reverse complement strand
TCCGAGGCGACAGAGATGAATCAGGATCCCAGGGTGGTGGCGAGCGTCGGGGCGGCGGTGGCCGAGCCGATCTTGAAGCTGCGCGGGGTCGACAAGCACTTCGGCCCGGTCCAGGCGCTCTACCAGGTCAATCTGGATTTGCCCGCCGGTCAGGTGACCGGCCTCTGCGGCGACAACGGCGCGGGCAAGTCGGTGCTCACCCGCTGCATCGCCGGGGTCCACCAGATCGACCATGGGCAGATCTTCTTCGAGGGCGAGCCGGTGCACATCCGCACCACCCGGGATGCCGCCGGTCTGGGGATCGAGACCGTGTACCAGGACCTGGCCCTCGCCGACAACCTGGACATCGTCCAGAACATGTTCCTGGGGCGCGAGCGGGTGCGCCGCAGCTTGCTCGACGAGGATTCCATGGAGCGGGCGGCGGCGGAGACGCTGAGCAGCCTGCGGGTGACCACGGTGCGTTCCATCCGCCAGCCGGTGGCCTCGCTCTCCGGTGGCCAGCGCCAGTCGGTGGCGGTCGCCAAGGCGGTGATGTGGAACTCCAAGGTCGTCCTCCTCGACGAGCCCACCGCGGCTCTGGGCGTGGTCCAGACCCGGATGGTCCTCGACCTGGTGCGCCGCCTCCGCGACCACGGCCTGGCCGTGATGGTGATCTCCCACAACCTCAACGACGTCTTCGAGGTCGCCGACCGGATCGCCGTCCTCCACCTCGGCAGGATGGTGGCCGAGGCGCCGGCGGCCGGCTTCGACCGCCAGAGCGTCATCGAGTACATGACCACCGGGGGCTCGAACGGCAGGCCCCAGGCGCCGCTTGGAGCCGCCGTCGCCAGAGGGAGTGACTGAAGCCATGGCTGGGAGAGAGAACGACCCGCCGATCGCCGCCGCCGAGCCGGCTCCCGCCGAGCCGCTCGTCGACCTCACCGCGGCGGCCTCGGGTGCGGTGGTCGCCGAGGTCCCCCCGGAGATCCTGGCGCAGTCCCTCGGTCAATATCTGCGCGCCTGGTGGCAGCGCGTCCGCAGCGGCGACAGCGGCGTCCTCCCCGTCCTCCTCGGCATCATCGTCGTCGCCATCGCCTTCGAGATTGCCAATGGCAAGTTCCTCTCACCGCAGAACCTGGTCAACCTCTTCGAGCAGAGCACCATCTACATGCTGCTCGCGATGGCCGAGATCTTCGCCCTGCTCCTCGGCGAGATCGACCTCTCCGTGGGTCTGGTCATGGGACTGGGCGCGGTCCTGGTCGCCGAGGAGGTGCAGCCCGCCGGTCTGAACTGGCCGTGGTGGCTCGCGATCGTCGTCGCGCTGCTGATCTGCTCGGCGGTCGGTTTGATCCAGGGAACGCTGGTTGCTCGCCTCAAGATGCCGTCGTTCATCGTCACGCTGGGCGGCCTTCTCGTGCTCGAGGGCGTCGCGATCATTGTCCTCGGCGGCAGCCTCGTCGGAATCGGCAACTCCCGATTCACCAACGAGGTGGTCATCTACGACATCTTCTACGGGAGGTTCGACCCGACGATCAGCTGGATCCTGCTGGCTGTCGCCGTGGTGGCCGGCGGCGGTGTTGTGTGGTTCGCGGATGCCCGCCGGCGCCGCTCGGGTCTCGTGGCGCCACCGGCCAGCCTCACCGCGATGAAGATCCTGGTCGGCGCGGCAGCGGGGATCCTGGTCGTCGCACTGTGCAACGTGAACCGCGCGCACTTCGGGACCATCGTGGGCCTGCCCTACATCATCCCGCTGGTTCTTATCGTCCTGGTCGCGTGGACGATCCTCCTTCAGCGCACTCGCTTCGGTCGCTACGTCTATGCGATCGGCGGCAACTCGGAGGCCGCCCGCCGAGCCGGTATCAACCTGCCCACCATCCGCACCTGGGGCTTCGTGCTCGCCAGTCTCACCGCCGGCATCGCCGGTGTGTTCTTCGCTTCCTGGCAGGTTTCGATCACGACCAACGTCATCAAGGATGCCAACAGCTACGTGCTCCTCGCAGTGGCTGCCGCGGTCATCGGCGGCACCAGCCTGTTCGGCGGCAAGGGCAAGACTCTTCATGGCGTGCTCGGCGGCCTGATCATCGGCGGCATCTACAACGGCCTGTATCTGATCGGCGTCACCTCCGAGTGGATCGACATCGTCGTTGCACTCGTGCTGCTGTCCGCCGGCCTCATCGACGTCCTCTCCCGCCGCGGCGCGCAGCCCCGGGCCTGACATCAGAAGGTGGGTGGGATGGGCAACGCGAACGCCGCTGATGACGGACCGATGATGGGCCGCCCCACCGGCGCGTTGCGGCCGGCCCAGCAGTTCGGAGGCTGCGTCCGATGAGTCCGATGGCCTCTCCGGAGTCCGTCCGCCGCCACAACCTGAGCCTCCTGCTCCGCCACCTCCACCAGTCCGGCGCTCTGTCCCGGTCGGAGATCGGAGGCGCGCTCGGGATGACCCGGAGCACGATCGGCGAGCTGGTCGCCGACCTCCGAGCCCGCGGCCTCGTCGAGGAAGGAGATCCCGCGCGCCTGGGCTCGCCAGGACGTCCGTCGCTCGTGGCCCGGCCCAATCCCGAAGGCGCCGCGGTCATCACCGCGGAGATTGCGGTCAACTCGCTGTCTGCGGCGGTCGTCGGCCTGGGTGGACGGATGCTGCATCGCGCCCGGGCGCCGCATCAGCCACGCCGGCTGGCTGTTGACCAGACCATCGAGGATGTCGGCAAACTCATTCAGACAGCGCTTGCCTCGATTCCCGCCGGCTGCTGGGTCGCGGGTCTTGGGATCGCCGTCGCAGGAGTGGTCAGCCGGGCCGACGGCCTGGTCCACTTCGCGCCGAACCTCGGGTGGCGAGACGTCCCGCTCGGACGTCTGGTCTCGGACCGGCTGGGTTCCGGACTTCCGGTGATCATCGCCAACGAGGCGGATCTCGGGGCCCTGGCGGAGCACACCTGGGGCGCCGGAGTCGGGGTGCGCCACCTCATCTATGTCACCAGCGAGGTCGGGGTCGGCGGTGGCCTGGTCATTGATGGGCGGCCACTGGTTGGAGCGGCGGGGTGCGCGGGAGAGGTGGGACACGTCCAGGTCAATCCGAACGGGGTCCACTGCCGGTGCGGCGCGATCGGCTGCTGGGAGACCGAGATCGGCGGCCCCGCCATGCTGCGCCGCATCGGGATCGCGGAGAAGAGCTACAAGCCGGAGGCGGTCACCCGCCTGCTCCGAGACGCCTCGTGGGGCGACCCGGTTGCGCTCGAAGCGGTCGAGGACGTCGGCCACTGGCTCGGCAGCGGACTGGCCGGTCTGGTCAACGTCTTCAACCCGCAGCGGGTGGTGCTCGGCGGTTTCCTCGCGACGATGTGGCCCCTGGTCGAGGACATCGTCCACGCGGAGCTGCGCGCCCGAGTCATGGCGCCGGTTCTCGGCGTCGACGACCTGATCAGGCCGACCCAGCTCGGCGAGGACGGTCCGTTGCTGGGTGCGGCGGAGCTGGCTCTCACGCGGGTCCTTGACGAGCCGACTCTGGTGCCGCCCCGGACTGCGGAGCGCAGGTCAGCCTGACGGCCGGCCGGGCGATGTGACGGAGCGGAGCGCCGGATAGTAGTCGCGAAAGCGGCGGCGCGCCTCTTGGTAGGGCTCGATCCACTCGGCGACCGGATCGATCACCTCGGTCACGCGAACGCAGGCGGTGGCCGCCTCCTCGAGGTCGCGGTACACCCCCGCGGCGACGCCGCCAAGCAGTGCCGCGCCAAACGCCGATCCCTGGTCGGTGGCCATGATCTCCAGCGGGATCCCGAGCGCACTGGCGACGATCCGAAGCCAGAGGCGGCTTCTCGAGCCGCCTCCTGAAACCCGGCCTTGCGTGGCGATCGCTCCGACGTCATGAACGACGTCGAGACAGTCGCGCAGCGCGAAAGCCACACCCTCCAGCACGGCGCGAGTGAGCGTCCCTCGGTCGTGCGTGATCGAAAGGCCACAGAACGCGCCGCGCGCGTCCGGATCGGCGTACGGCGTCCGTTCGCCCGCGAGGTAGGGGAGAAAGACGAGCCCGTCCGAACCCGCCGGCACACGCTCGGCCTCGCCGAGCATCGCGTCGTAGGCGGCCCCCGGCAGCATCGTGTCGTGGTACCACGCGAGTGAGCCGGCGGCCGAGAGCATGACTCCCATCACCAGCCAGCGACCCGGGCCCGCATGGCAGAAGGCATGGACGCGCCCCTCGACGTCAGCAAGGAAGTGATCGGTCGCGGCGAGCACGACACCTGAGGTGCCGAGGACAACCGACAGCGGCCCCGGGTTGGTGATCCCAGCGCCGACCGCGGCCGCAGCCTGATCGCCAGCCCCTGCGGCGACCCTGACGCCGTCCAGCTCGCCCACCGCATCGGGGCTCTCAGCGAGCTCGGGCAGCCACGACTCGGGAATGTCCAGGTCGGTGAGCAATTCGGTGCTCCACCGGCGGCTGCCGACATCGAGGAGCAGCGTTCCCGAGGCGTCCGCGACGTCCATGCGGCGACCGCCGACCAGGCGATCGCGCACGTAGTCCTTCGGCAGGCAGATGCCGCGAATGCGCGAGTACGCCTCCGGTTCGTTCTCCCGCATCCAGAGCAGCTTCGGGGCAGTGAACCCGGGCAGGGCGCGGTTTCCGGTCAGCCGCAGCAGACGACCGAGGCCTGCCCCGGCCTCCAGCGCAGCGCACTGGGGCGCAGCGCGCTGGTCGTTCCAGAGGATCGCGGGACGGATCACCGCACCGTCAGCGTCCAGGCAGACCAGTCCGTGCATCTGACCTGAGAAGCCGATACCGAGGATCTCCGGCACAGCACTCCTGAGGCCGTCGAGCACGGCGTGCGTGGCCGTGAGCCACGCATCCGGCTGCTGCTCCATCCATCCCACGTGCGGTGAGCTCACCGGGTACTCGTGTTCCGCAATCGCGAGCACGGTTCCGGTCTCCGGGTCGACGGCGATGCCTTTGGCAGACGAGGTCCCGATGTCGATGCCGACCAGCGCGCTTGCGGTCATCGAGACCGCTCCAGGCGCGACGCACTGCCATAGCGTCGTCGGCACTGCAGCCGCGACATGACGCTAGGTACGGATGCCGTAGAGAAAGTCGAGCGCCATCTGGTCCAGACGTTCAAATGCCATGCCCCGTGCTGCGGCAGCTTCAATATCCAACGTCTCGGATCGCATCGAGCCGAGCGTTTCTCCGGGAGCAAGTGTGGTCTGCGCCAGCTCGTCGAGCCGCGCGGCGACCAGCGCGGCCCGTACCTCGGGGTCGGAGCGAAACGCACGAGTCCGGCCACGCAACACCAGGTAGTTGTGCATGCAGGCGGCAGCGCTGTCCCACACTCCGTCCATGTCCTCAGTGCGCGGTGGCTTGAAGTCGAAGTGGCGAGGTCCCTCGTAGCCTCCCGATTCGAGAATGTCCACGGTCCAGAAGGCACCACGCGCATTGCCTGCTCCGAAGCGAAGATCCTGGTCGTAGCGCGGTCCGTTCTGGCCGTTGAGGTCGACGTGAAAGAGCTTTCCATGCCACAGCGCCTGCGCAAGCCCGTGAGCGAAATTCAGGCTTGCCATCTCCTCATGCCCGACCTCCGGGTTCAGGCCAACCATGTCTGAATGCTCCAGCTCATTGATGAACGCCAGGGCATGTCCGATGGTGGGAAGGAAGATGTCCCCTCGAGGCTCGTTCGGCTTGGGCTCGATGGCAAAACGCATCGTGTAGCCCTGCTCGATGACGTAACCGCTGAGAATGTCGAAGGCTTCCTTGTAGCGATCGAGTGCTGCGCGCACGTCCTTGGCGGCGCCGGACTCTGCGCCTTCACGGCCTCCCCAGAACACCACGACTCCCGCGCCGAGCTCTGCTGCGAGATCGAGATTGTCGGCCACTTTGCGGAGCGCGAAACGGCGAACCTCGCGATCATTGGCCGTGAAGGCACCGTCGCGAAACACCGGGTGTGAGAAGAGATTGGTGGTCACCATCGGCACCACCAGCCCGGTCCGATCAACCGCGTTGCGCAGTCGCTCGATGGACTTGCTCTTCTCTGCCGCCGTCGCGCCGAACGGAAAGACGTCGTTGTCGTGGAAGCTCACCCCGTACGCACCCAGTTCCGCGAGTCGACCGACGGCCACCTCGGGATCGAGCGGGGCACGGACAGCAGTGCCGAAGACGTCGACGCCCTGCCAGCCTACCGTCCAGAGACCGAAGGAAAAGCGGTCGGCGCGAGTCGCTTGCAGCACAACATCCTCCTCACTGGCCCGCCAGGATCCGCGCATCGCGACGTTGCATAGATGCGACCGCAATTGGCTCTGGCTCGGCCCGATTATACAGTGCGGTGTGGCAGGGTCAGAGAACCACGGTGACGGTTGCCGTGTTGCTACCGGACATGCCTTCGCCGTCGGTCACCGTGACCGTGACGGTGTGCGTCCCGAGGAGTCCACCGTAGTTGTGTGAGAGCGTGAACGTCTGGTTGGTGAGCGTGAGCGGCACCGTCCCGCTGCCATCGCCGTAATTCACTGTCGCAGTAAAGGTGTCGGCGCCCGGATCGGGGTCCGTGAAACTACCCGAGCCGCTGAAGTGACCGAGCACGGCGATCCCACCGTTGACGGTCACCACAGGCGGTTGATCCGGTTGCGGCGTGGGGGTGGGAGTCGGAGCCGGTGTCGGCGACGAGGGACGGGCGCTCGGTGTCGACGCCGGACTGCCGGGAGGAGAGGATTGCGTCGGAGGGGTTGGGACGGGGTTGGAGCTGGAGCTCGGGGTGCTGCCGGTTGGGCCCGTCGAGCCGGTCGGGCCTGTGGATCCGGCGGGAGGAGCGCCGGCGTTCGACTGTCCTGACGACGATGCCCCGATCGATGCCGCCGGCGCCGCGGGTGCTGATCCGATGTGACCATGAGCCGGCGGGGCGCCAGTCGAGACCGTCGAGATGCCTGCCGTCGGCAGGGCAAACGGCGTCGTCCTGGGGAGGGCTGCGGGCACGGTCAGGCTGATCGCCGTCGTCCCGGACATGACCGCTGCACCCCAGTTCCACCCTAGGCGGTCGATCCACCCGATCAGCGGCAACTGGGCGATCCACGACCCGAGCCCGACGACACGCCAGAGCCGCCCCATGGAGATATTGAGGAAGGCGCGTACGACAACCGGGTCGAACTGCGCCCCCGAGCAGTTGACGAGTTCTTGACGAGCAGCTGCAACACCGATCGGCTTGCGGTAGGGACGAACCGCGGTCATCACCTCATACGAGTCAGCCACGGCGACGATGCGACCGGCCAGCGAGATCTCGTTCCCAGCGAGCCCGCGTGGATAGCCTCGACCGTCGAAACGCTCGTGGTGATGCGGGACGGCGCCCGCCCACTGTCCAAGCCACGCATTGAGAGGACCGATGAGACGAACACCTTCATCCGGATGGCGTCGAATCGTGTCCATCTCGGTCGCGTTCAGCTGTGCGGGTTTGGAAAGGATCTTCGCCGGCACCATCAGCTTGCCGATGTCGTGCAACAACGACGCCCACCGCAGGCGCGCTCGATCAGCAGGCGCGAGCTTCATCTCGTCGGCGATCAGGTCCGCAAACACGCGGACTCGCTCCGAGTGTCCCCGGGTCTGCCGATCGTGCACGCTGAGCGCCGCAACGAGCTCCAGCACGGTCTGCATGTGCGCGACCTCGCCGCCGGTGTTCCCTCTGGCGTGGGCCTCCTGAAGCTGTCGCTGAAGATCGCGCGGCTTGCCCACCCGACGAGCTACCGCGAAGCGTTTCGGTGCACGATCCGGAAAGAGCAGGGACAGGTTGAGCAACGCAGCAAGTGGCAGGAGACGTCGCCCCGCGCGCTCCATCGCGATGATGCTCACCAGCATCACGAGGCTGACGGTGGCGAACGACAGGGCCGCGGCTACAAGGCCGTCGGGTCGCGGCAGGACGCGTGTCATGAGTGCGCCGGCTGCAATCCCGCCCACGGCAGGCACGACCACGACCGCCGCGCGCACGAGCAGGCTCAGAACCGGTCGACGCTGCCACTCGTGGCCGGCGGGAGGTCCGTCCGGCGTGGGCGTCGGGGTTTCGGTGGCGATGTGTCAGACCCCCGCGGGATCCCCCTCCCCGCAATGACATGACCACTGGCTCGGGGCGGAGCCTCCACGGTAGATTCGCTTTTCTCGCGCAACTCGACGCGAGATTCGGCGTTCCGTGCCGAGTTGATCACGCGCTCGTCGCATGAATTGGTTCCGAGGGCTCGGTGTCAGGCCTGTGCCGTCTCCGGTGTTGCCTCGCGCGGCGCCAGGGTGGTCGTCGTCGACTCCATGATCGCCAGCAGTTGGGCGAGCACGTGGCGGAGATCCGGTCGGATCGCATAGGTCACCTCGGGCTCCTGGCCGCTCATCACGAGCACGCCGGTCGACTGGAACCGATCCAGCTGGTGCCGGATCTCGAACGGCGAGAGCTTGGTCCTCGCCGCCAGTTCCTCGAGGGTTTGAGGGCGATCCAGCAGCTGGGTCACGATCCGGAGCCGGTCGGGATCGCCGAGGGCGTGAAGGAGGTCACTGGTGGCGGTCAGCTCGTCGTTCGATCGACTGACCAACGAGCGCACCGCATCGAGAGCTGCACGTGGCTTGAGGGGCAGCCCGTGACCGCTGACATAGCTGGTCTGGAGCAGGACCTCGCCGGCCGTTGCGCCCGCACTGCGCCTGGCGACGATCACGTAGAACGCGGCAACCACCAGGACGACGACCACCGCATCGACCCATCCGCTCCCGAAGCCGACTCCGATCAGACGTCCGAGTGCCAGCAGCCCGGTGACAATACTTGCGACCACTCCGATGTCGACCAGGGCAGCGAGCGCGACCCGTACCCAGCGCGGCACCCGGACGAGCCCGGCACCGGACGAGGATGGCGTCTTGCGCACGGCGAGGTAGCAGCCGACACCCATCACGATGAGGATTGCTCCCTGGACGGCGAGCTTCTGGATCTGATCCAGGAAGTGCTCGACGGGCACGCCGATCAGGATGCCGAGCGCCACGTAGACGCCGACCCAGACCACCGTGGACGTGACCATCGCGAGGATGAAGGAACGCCGCGGAGCGCCGACAGCCCCCGACACCAGCGTGGTGTAGATGCGCAGCCCGGGGATCAACCTGGTGATGGCGATCCTTTGCCAGCTCGCGGTGCGGAGCCGTTCCTCGACGCGCTCGAGGTTGCGCTGCTGGCGGAGGCGCTTCGCCAGTCCCATCAGCGCGCGGCTGCCGACGGCGTGCGCCCAGCTGTAGCCCACCAGCGATCCCGCGATACACGCAACCATCGCGAGCGGTATGAACGCAAACGGATTGAGCCCTCCCGAGGCGATGAGCAGGCCGGACACGAGCAGGGTCAGCTCACCAGGAGCGAAGGGCAGCGGGACTCCCGCCTCCTCGGCGAAGAGGAGCGCGGGCAGCAGTGCCAATGCCACTGCCCCGTGCAACCCCGACAGGAAGTTCACCGTCCCATCATCCACCGCGGATCCCGGGCGCGGTGATCCCCGCGCCGCCCCGTGTCGATCCCATCTGCGACAGTGCCGCGGTGATCGAGACCGATGCCGTCGTCGTGGGAGCCGGTCCCAGCGGCGCAACCACCGCGCTGCTCCTCGCCAGACGCGGACTGGAGGTGGCGCTTGTGGATCGCGCCCGCTTCCCCCGTGACAAGGCGTGTGGTGAAGGCGTCATGCCGCCCGGCGTGGCATCGCTACGCAGACTTGGCCTGTACGAGAGCGTGGTTGCGAGCGGTGCACAGCCGCTGCGCGGCGTCACGTACCAGCACCGGGGAGGGTACCCCCGGGTGCATGTGCCCTTTTCCGATCCCCCGGACGGCGCTCCGCCTGAAGGGCTTGGCGTTCGACGCACCAGCTTCGACCAGATCCTCGTCGACGCCGTGCGTCAGGAACGCCACGCCACGGTGCACGAGGCCCAGCGGGTCACCGGTCTGATGCGCGATCGGTCGAATCGCGTCGTCGGGGTGACTACGACAGCGGATCTGATCAAGGCTCGAATCGTGGTCGCCGCCGATGGGCTGCACTCGCAGACGCGTTCGTGGGCGGGGTTGAGCGAGCCGGCAACGACGCGCGTGCGCTACGGGCTTGCCGGGCACTGGAGAGTGGATACCAGCGACATCGACGCGGTCACCGTGACCCTCGCAGGCGGCCACGAATGGTACGAAGCACCGGTGGGACCGGAGTTGCTCCTCGTGTCGATCCTCACCCATCGCTCACGACCGGCGATGACCGCGCGAACGTACGCGGCCGCAGCGCGGCGGAGCATCCCGGCTCTTCGGGATGCCGAGATGGTGTCAGGCCCACTCGGTGCCGCGCACTTTCACCAGCGGGTGCGTGCCGTCGCGGACGGCAGGGTCTTCCTCGTCGGCGACGCCTCTGGGTACGACGATCCGACCACCGGGGATGGCATCGCGATCGGGATGCTCCTCGCCGAGCGCCTGGCTGAACACGCCGGCGAGCTCCTCACCGGTCGCAGCTCACCTGAAGCCGCTGCAGCCCGTTATGCGGCCGACCACGCCGGTCTGGTGCGGGAACGGCGCCGCCTGACGCAACTCGCGCTCTTCCTGGCCCGATCGCCGGTGCGCAGCCGCCGCGCAATCATTCGAGCGACCACGGATCCGCACGCCCTGTCCAAGCTGGTCGCGATCAATTGCGGGTATCAGCGGTTCCGGGACATGACACCCCGAGACTGGCTGCTGCTGGCTGGGATCTGACGGCTCCGCCGGCCCCGGCGCGGTACGAATCGAGGCACGCCGTCGAAGGCCTCGTGATATCCGGGGAGCCCATCGAGCAGGCGTTCCTCAGCGCGAATGCGAGGGATCAGGACGGCTGCGTTGGCGACAGAGAGCGCCAGCGCCTCCGGGAAGGCGCCCACCGCGATGGGAAGGGACGCGAATTCCAGGGCCACGGCAACGTAGTTGGGATGGCGCACGTAGCGATACGGACCATCGGTCTGAATGTGGCTCCCAGGGGCGACATGCGCAGTCACGTTCCAGCCGGAGCCCAGCGAGCGGATGACCCACAGACGGAGAGCAGTTGATGCAGCGAGCCCGCCGAGAGCAACGACTTCAATCAATCGGGGCACTCTGCGTCCCGAACGCGGCCACGCGCTGATGACGAACAGCGCCACGTGCGCGGCCACCATCAGCGGGTACGTGGAAGGCGACGCCTGCTCCGCAGGTCCCTGTCGAGCGCGATTGCGTGCCGAGATGCGCAACTCCAGCAGCCGCTGCGCACCGGTGGCAACCACCAGCGCGGTGCGAGCTCGCCGATTCAAGATGCCCAGCGCAACTCGAGGAGCTCGACCATGAGCCCCGGGCCGAACGCCGCGGCGAGGCCGCGGCCGGCGGGGGAGGTCAGGTGCCTTCCGAGGTCCTCGAGTACGAAGAGGATTGCCGCTGACGACGTGTTACCGATGGTGCTCATGACCCGTCGTGAGGCGGCGACCTGCGCATCGTCCAGGCCAAGGCAACGAGCCACGGAGTCGACGATCGCGAGGCCGCCGGGGTGCAGAGCGACCACGTCGAGATCGGCTGGCCGGCCGATGAAGCCCGCAACGATCGCTGGGAGCTGGGTCTCGAGCAGGCGTGGCAGCTGACGTGAGACGACGACCCGGAATCCGTCGTCGGCCCGCTCGAAGCCGAGCGCCGCGGTACTCGCGGCCACCAGCTGTTGGCCTGTTCTGCCGATGGCGATGCGACCGGGGACCGCGCCGGCATGGAGCACCGCGGCCCCCGCACCGTCACCGAAGACGAGCACGCTCAACAGGTTGTCGGCAGAGGTGTCCGCTGGCCGGAACGTGAGTGACGGCACCTCCACCGCGACGACCAGCGC
Source organism: Candidatus Dormibacteria bacterium (assembly GCA_044450385.1). Lineage (GTDB taxonomy): Bacteria > Chloroflexota > Dormibacteria > Aeolococcales > Aeolococcaceae > Palsa-851. Next base: position 10,990 of record JBIOIZ010000044.1, on the reverse strand, counting down.
CGTCTCGTCAGGGTGAGCCCGCACCCAGTCAGAGGCCCAGGCCAGCGCCGCCGCACCGCCCGCGCAACCGAAGTTCATGAATGGCATGCGCCGGATGTCGCGCCGGAGGCCGAGCTGGTTGATCAGCTGCACGTCGACGCCGGGAAGCACGAACCCGGTACACGATGACACGACGATCAGCCCGATGTCCGCGATCTCGATGGCCGCGTCGGCGATAGCTCGGCGGGCGGCGACGAGGGCCAGTGGGGTCGCTTCAGCGGCGTATCGGACCGCCTGCTCGCCGGGATGCAGCTGGATGAGCGCCTCGTCGATCGGGCGCACGAGGTAGCGCTGCGTATTGGAAAGCTCGTCGGTGAAGAGGCTGACCCGCCGCTCCATCCGCGGCCACAGTCGGGTGATCAGGCGGAGCAGCTCATCGCCGCCGACGCGATAAGGCGGCACCGCGGTGCCGAGCCCTGCAACACTGACCAGCGCCGGCACGGGCCACGCCGACCGGCGTTCGGGCAGCGACGCCGAGCGGGTCGCCGCCTCAACAACCATGCGTTGGGATCATGACACCGGCAGTCTGATCGGCGGCAGCCGCTCCTGATGCGGACGAGATTCGGGAGGAGAGTATGCCGACGGGTTACACGGCCGCCCAGGCGCGCCTACTCGGGCGTCACGTACGCGGCGGTGAGGCCTCCATCGACAAGGAACGTCGCCCCGTTGACATACGAGGATTCGTCGCTGGCGAGGAACAGCGCGGCATTGGCGATCTCTCGGGCCGTGGCGAGGCGTCCCATCGGCAGATGGATGCGCCGCCGCTCATACGCGGCCGGGTCGTCGGCGAAGAGGCGCATCAGCAGCGGCGTTTCCACGGGTCCCGGGCACAACGCGTTGACACGCACACCCTGGCGCGCGAACTGGACCGCAAGCTCGCGGCTCATTGAAAGGACCGCGCCCTTGGACGCCGTGTACGCGATCTGTGAGGTCGCTGCCCCGACCAGCGCCACGAATGAGGCAACGTTGATGACCGAACCGCCGCCACGCTCGAGAAGATGCGGGATCCCGTATTTGCAACAGAGGTAGACGCCTTTCGCGTTGACGGCCTGGACCCGGTCCCACGCGTCGGGTTCGGTGACGAGGATCGAGTCGTCATCGGCGGGCATGATGCCGGCGTTGTTGTAGAGGATGTCCACGCCACCGTAGGCGACGACGGCAGTTGCATACATGCCGGCGACACTGGCGGGATTGCTCACATCGACCTCGACGAACGTCCCACGCTTGCACTCCGCAGCGGTCTGGGCGCCGCTCGACGTCCCGATGTCGGCGACCACCACAGCGGCCCCCTCGTCGGAGAACCGTAGTGCCGCCTCGCGGCCGATGCCACCTGCCGCGCCCGTGATCACCGCCACCTTGCCGTCGAGGCGTCCCATCTCTGCGTCAGCCCTCCGTTGACATGAACACGTTCTTCACCTCGGAATAGCCGTCGAGCGCGTTCATGCCGAGCTCGCGCCCGAAGCCCGACTGCTTGAAGCCTCCAAAAGGAGTGGACACCCGCACCGAGGAATTGCTGTTGATCGAAATCACGCCGGTGTCGAGCGCCCTGGCAACACGCATCGCGCGGGCGCCATTGGTCGTCCAGATCGAACCGGACAATCCATATGGCGTGTCGTTTGCGATCCGAACGGCATCGGCCTCGTCCGTGAAGGGAATGATCGCCGCGACCGGTCCGAAGACCTCATCGCGCGCGACGCGGTGGTCGTTGGTTGCCTCGATGAGCGTGCATGGAAACCAGAACCCGGGGCCTTCCGGTGTCGACCCCCTGAACAGCGGCTCGGACTCGACAAACGACGCGACCGTCGCGCGGTGACCTGCCGAGACGAGAGGCCCCATCTCGGTTGCAGGATCCTCGGGATCGCCGACTCGAAGCGCATCCGTGGCTGCGATGAGCAGGGACACAAACCGGTCATACGCCTCGCGCTGGACGAGGATGCGCGATCGCGCGCAGCAGTCCTGTCCCGCGTTGCCGAACACCGCATACGGCGCGGCGGCCGCAGCACGCTCGAGGTCCGAATCGGCGAACACGATATTGGCCGACTTGCCGCCGAGCTCCAGGGTCACACGCTTGATGGTTTCCGCGGCGCCTCGCATCACTCCGATGCCAACCTCGGTGGAGCCGGTGAAGCCAATCTTGGCGACGTCGGGATGGTGAATCAGCCGCTCGCCAACGACTCGACCCGGTCCGACCACGACGTTGAACACCCCCTCCGGAATCCCCGCTTCGAGAGCGAGCCCCGCCAGCCTGATCGCCGTCATCGGTGTCAGCTCGGCAGGCTTCAGCACGACAGTGTTTCCGCACGCCAAGGCGGGCCCGACCTTCCAGCTTGCGATGTTCAGCGGGAAGTTCCAGGGGACGATCAGCCCCACCACGCCGAGCGGCTCGCGAAAGGTCATGTCGACGCCGCCCGCGACCGGGATCGTCTGGCCGAAATGCTTGTCGACGGCGCCTGCGTAGTAATGGAAAACCTCGGCGACCATGCCGACCTCGCCGCGCGAGTCGGCGATCGGCTTGCCGACGTTCCTGGTCTCGAGCAGTGCAAGTTCCTCGAGATGCTCCTCGACGAGCGCCGCGAGCCGGCGCAGCAGGCGCGCGCGATCAGATGGGGCGACCGTTCGCCACGCAGGGAACGCCGCCTTCGCTCCAGCCACCGCACGGTCTGTCTCGGGGACCCCCGCCTGCTCGAGCTCGGCCACCTGCTCTTCCGTGGCCGGGTTGACGACCCGCAGCGTCATCCGCGCTCGAAGAACCGTTCGCGCTCGTAGCAGGTGACCGCCTTGTCAAACAGCTGCTGCTCGGTGCGTGCGTAGTTCAGGTAATGGTCAATGACGTCGTCACCGAACGCCGCTCGCGCGATCGTCCCGCGCTCGAGCGCGGTGATCGCCTCATTGAGGGTGTGCGGAAATCGCTTGACGTCGGATTCATAGGCGTTACCCGTGAACGCGGGAGCCAGTTCGAGCTGCTGCTCGATCCCATGCAGGCCCGCCGCGAGCAACGCCGCAAAGGCGAGGTACGGATTCGCATCGGCGCCCGGGATACGGCACTCGACCCGCAGTGACTTCCCGTGGCCGACGACCCGGAACCCGCATGTCCGGTTGTCATATCCCCACGCCAGCGTGGTTGGCGCCCAGCTTCCGGCAGCGTATCGCTTGTACGAGTTGACGTTCGGAGCGAGGAAGACCGCGAACTCGCCCGCGCCGGCGACCATGCCTGCGAGGTACTGCTTGAAAAGCGACGATTCCCCGGAGAACAACGCGTTGTCGCTGTCCCAGAGACTCGAGTGGATGTGGCACGAGCTGCCGATCCAGGTGTGGTCGGGCTTCGCCATGAATGTGACGGACTGCCCGCTCTGCTGCGCCATCTCCTTGATGCCGTTCTTGTAGATGACGTGGTTGTCGGCCATGGTCATGGCGTCGCTGTACCGGAAATTCAGCTCCTGCTGGCCCGGCCACGCCTCGCCCTTGGACGTCTCGACGCGCATGCCGGCCGCCTGCATGTTGTTGCGCACAGAGCGGATGAACGGCTCGTCGTAGCTGGTGGCAAGGATGTGGTAGTCGAGGATGTAGGGAACCGAGGGTGTAAGGCCGCGGTAATGCTGCTCATGGGCCTGCGCGTACGTCTCCTTGATGAGGAAGAACTCGAGCTCGGAGCCGAACATCGCCGTGTATCCGAGGGCACGCGCACGCTCCACCTGCGCCTTGAGCACCTGGCGCGGTGAGGGTCGGACAGGGGACCCATCGTTCCATGCGACGTCGCACAGGACCAGCACAGTCCCGTCCAACCAGGGAATACGCCGCATCGTCGAGAATTCGGGGACCATCGAAAAGTCCCCATAGCCCCGCTCCCAACTCGCAATCTCATAGCCGGGAACCGGATCCATCTCCATCTCCAGGGCGAGCAGGTAGTTGCAACCCTCGATCGGGTTCTTGTGCTCCATCTCCTCGAGAAAGAAGTGCGCCTCCATGCGCTTGCCCATCAGGCGCCCCTGCATGTCGGTGAAGGCGACGATCACTGTGTCGACATCGCCGGCGTCCACATAGTTGGTGAGTTCCTCGAGCGAAAGCATCGGTCAGCTGCCCTCCTTGAAGATGTCGGTCGCAACCGCGCCGTTGTGGTTGTGCTCGGCGACACGGTCGACGAAGCCGCGGAAGAGCGACATCGCCCATCCCTGCTGGCCGAGCAACTCTTCGGGATGACACTGCACGGCCACGATCATCCCGTCCGACGACTCGATGCCTTCGACGACGCCATCCGGGCTGTGCGCCGTCACGTGAAGACCGGGTGCAACGTCCTTCACCGACTGATGGTGGAGGCTGTTGACCATCACTCGCTCGCCCGCCGTGACCTTCGACAGCTCTGAACCCGGCACCACGTCGATGGAATGCGCGAGCAGGTCCCGCGGATGGCCCTGGTGGTCGTGACCGTCGATGTGCTGAAGCAGAGACCCGCCGAGCGCCACGTTGATGACCTGCTGGCCGCGGCAGATCCCGAAGACCGGAATCCCCTCATCGACGGCCGCGCGCACCAGGGCGATCTCGGTGAGATCCAGCGGCGGATCGACATTGGGGGTTTCCTCCTGCCGGTCCTCGCCGTACGCGGGCGGATCGACATCCCAGCCACCGGGAACGAGGAGTCCGTCGATACGGTGGACCATCGATGTCGCTTCGTCGGGGGCCAGGCCGTTCGGCTTTGGGTCGAGCGTGACCGGTTCCCCGCCCGCGGCCTCGACCGCGCGAAGGTACGGCGAGTAGTACGCCGGTCCACGGAGCGGACTGCAGGTCACACCGATCCTGGGCTTGGACATGTTGTGGATCCTTCGCGTGCTCGCGGCGCCAGGGCCGCGCGCACGCGTGATGAACTTACAGGTGAGCCTATCAGCCTGCCGAAACCGCGGGCACCGGCGCCGGGGTATCGGCGAACCCGGCCTCGATTGACGCCAGCTCCTCCGCCGTGCCCTGGACGCGTGGTCCCTTGAACCAGGTCTTCGCCGACGCCATCCACCAGATCGTGGTGCCCACTGCGACAACCCCTACAGCGACGATTGTGTAGTTGAAGTTGCCGAGCGTCACCGGAAATATCGTGGGCAACACAAAGAGGATGCTGATGATGATGATCCAGGCAACCGCAACTGTGCCGACCAAACGGCTCCACCTGCCCAGATGCCATGGACCACGCTGGAAGCTGTCGCCTGCACGGAGTCGGAGGAAGACCGGGATACCGTATGCGATGTAGAGACCGATGACAGCGATCGAGATCACCGCGGCGTAGGCATTCGGGTTGTACAGGTAGGGGAGCCAGAGGATGAACGCCAACACCGCGGCAAGCCAGATCGAGTTGGTTGGAGTGCGCGTCCGCTTGTTGATCTTGCTCCAGAGACGGTGACCGGGCACAGCTCCGTCACGTGAGAAGGCGTAGATCATCCGCGAGTTAGCGGTCACCGATGACATCCCGCAGTAGAACTGCGCGCCGATCGCGATCAATAGCAGGAACTGCCCGAGGCCACCACCTGCAGCGTCGACGAATATCTTGGCCGCAGGCACGGCGTTTGCCGACTCGACCGCGTAGTTCTGAATCGCCGATGTCACGCCGATGAGCAACACCCAGCCGGCGAACAGCGAGACGACGATGGACAGCACGATGCCCCGTGGGCCTGCAATTGCCGCATTCCGCGTCTCTTCGGTCATGTGCGCGGAGGCGTCATAGCCCGTGAACGTGTATTGCGCCAGAAGGAGGCCGATCAGGAACACGTAGATGATCGAACCGGGGAACGACGCTCCGCTGCCATTCTGGAAGCTCGTGAAGATAAATGACACCGACTGATGGTGCTTTGGCACGATGAGCAGCACGGCGACGATGACGACGACTCCCACGATGTGCCACCACACCGAGATGTCATTGAGCAGCGCGACCAGACGCACTCCAAAAGTGTTGAGGAGACCGTGGAGGAAGAGCGCGATCGCGTAGACCAGGAGGATATGGGGGGCGTCGAGTGGGTATCCGAACCAGTTGTTCATGAATGCCGACGCGAATAGCGCAAGACCGCCGTCGATCCCCGCCGTGATCGCGACCTGACCGAGCAGGTTGAACCACCCTGTGAACCAGCTCCAGGCCGGCCCATTCTTGCCACCCAGCTTCGCCGACCAGTAGTAGAGACCACCGGCGGTGGGGTAGCTCGAGCAGACCTCGGCCATGGCGAGGCCGACGATGATGACCATGATCCCAACGAGCGGCCAGCCGATGTTCATGTCGATCGGACCGCCGTTGAACATCGCGGTGCCATATGCGGTCAGGCAGCCGGACAGGATCGAGATGATCGTGAACGACACGGCGAAGTTGGAGAAGCCCCCCATCCGCCGCAGCAGTTCCTGGGCGTATCCCAGCCTATGGAGAGTCTCGGTATCGCTGTCAATAACCTGGGTCATCGGCTCATCTCCCGATGCGGTCCGGCGTGGTGGCCGCACAGTAGCAGCGGGTCTGTACCAGCGTCAACAGATTTATCGAACAAGCGCATCCCGGTCCAAACTGTAAGAATCGTTTCAATGCCGGAGTTCCTCGTCGGCGAACTGGTCCGCCAGCGGATGGGCGCCCTGAGTGCGTCGGAGCGGCGGCTCGGACAGGTCCTGCTCGCGTTCTACCCGGTGGCCGGGCTGGAGAGCCTCACGCGTTTCGCGGAACGCGCCGGGGTGAGTCCGGCAACGGTGACGCGATTCATCACCAAGCTGGGGCTGCGTGGCTACCCGGAGTTCCAGGACTCCCTTCGCCAGGAATTGCAGGAGCGCTTGAGCTCGCCGCTCACCCGCTACGAGCTGACCCGACCCGCGGATTCGACCGGATCGATGCTCCACGAAGCGTTCGCGACCTATGAGCACAGCCTGCGGGCGAGCGTCGACATGGTCTCGGAGCACGACTTCGACGCAGTCGTCGACCTGCTGGCGGATCCGCGCCGGCGTGTCCTGGCGCTGGGCGGTCGGGTGAGTGCCTTCGTTGCCCGATATCTTGCGAGTCAGCTCCATCTCATCCGGGCCGGCGTGGAGCTGATCGACCCGGAGAGATCCAACCCGGCGGATCACCTGGTCGACCTCGGACGGCGAGACGTCCTGGTCGCGTTCGACTACCGCCGCTACCAGAGCGACACCATCAACAGCGCAAAGGTCGCGGCGGGAAAGCGAAGCACGGTGGTGCTCGTCACCGATCCCTGGTTGTCGCCGGCAGCTGCCTCCTCGCGGTTCGTGCTCGTCACGGGGGTCCAGACGACGGTGACGCCGTTCGACTCACTGGTGTCCGCAGTCGCGCTCACCGAGGCGTTGATCGCCGGCGTGCTCGCCAAGCTCGGGGAAACCGCCCATGCGCGGATGCGGCGCATGGATGAGCTCCGCGAAGGAGTCGTCTACGGCGACGGCCCATGATCGCGAGGTACATTCGCCGCCTTGAGTGACGACCTCGCAGGTGGACAGGCGTGATTGCCGACCGGCTGGAGCTGGCCGACTGGCGTCGGCAGATGAGCGAGCTCTACGCGGCGATTCGGGCGGACGTCGATCCCATCTCGGCCTGGATGCGCTGGCGCGAGGTCCGCGACCGACTGTACCGATCCCATCCGCAAAGCCCGGTGCCGGCGGCCGATCGTGGCGACGCGACAACGCCCGCGTATTTCGACTACGACCCCGCGCTGCGCACAACCGCCGACGTCGATGCGGGCGACAGCGCCACATTTGAACTCCCGGGGTCGACCTCGGGCCATGTCACCGCCGAGCGCGCAGGGATCGCACATTGCTCGCTCGGCGGGGCGGCGCTGAGCCTGTCCATGTTCTGGCTGCTCGACTACGCGGGCGGATTCTTCCTGTCGTTTCGCGACGCAACGTCAGGAGACGAGACATATGGCGCGGGCCGATACGTCCTCGACACCGCGAAGGGAGCGGACCTCGGCCTCGACGGGACCGGTCGTGTCGTCGTGGACTTCAACTTCTCCTACCAGCCGTCGTGCAGCTATGACCCGCGATGGAGCTGTCCATTGCCGCCGCGCGAGAACTGGCTGACGATTCCGATCCGCGCGGGCGAGCGGCTGCGGCGCTGATCAGAACAGCGAGGGGATCACTGCCTCGATGAGGTGTGGACCCGCTTCAGCAAACGCGCGCTCCAGGTCCGCGGTAAACGCATCGGCAGTGTCAGGCCGGGTCGCCGGCACCCCAAAGCCACGGGCCAGTGCGATGAAATCGATGTCAGGGGGCGCGATGTCGAGCATCTGGAGCGCGCGCTCACCCGATGCGGTGGCACCGACGCGCGCGAGCTCCATGCGCAGGATCGCGTACCGGCGGTTGCTGAAGATGACCGTGGTGACGTCGAGCTGCTCTCGAGCCATCGACCAGAGGGCCTGGAGCGTATAGAGCGCCGAGCCGTCTGCCTCGAGTGCGAGCACCGGCCGATCCGGACACGCGACAGCAGCACCGAGTGCAAGCGGCAGACCCTGGCCGATCGATCCGCCGGTGAGGGTGAGCCAGTCATGTCGACGAGCGCCCGCCGTGTGGGTCGGAAGGAATGTGCCGCTGGTGTTGGCCTCGTCGGAGACGATCGCGGCGTCAGGCAGCAGCGCGCCGATCGCTCGGGCGATCGAATCGGCGCTCAGCGCTCCGGTGGGTTTCTCCGGCCGCGGCGCGTCACTTGCCGCGAGATACGTCCCGGCGCCGAGCTCTGTCGCGAGCAACTCCAGCGCGCCCACGGCGTCGTCTCCACCTGCCGCGAGCACCAGGACGTCACAGCCCTCCGGCACGAGGTCGCTCGGCTTTCCCGGGTATGCAAAGAACGAGACCGGCGATTTTGTGTCCACGAGGATCAGGTGACGGAACCCCTCGAGCTGTCCCGCGGCCATCTCGGCGAGGTACGCGAGGCGTTGGATCACCGGGATCCCGGCGCCCCGTTCGGCACGCGCCGGGAATGTCTCTGCAAGCACACTGGCTCCGGTCGCGCTCCCGATCCGGGTCGCGGCGCGGACGCCTGCCTCGCGAAGCGAACTCCCGCCAAGCAGGAGGGCGACACCATCGCCGGAGCGCAGGGCGGCGACAGCCTCCTCGAGGACCGACGCCCGCACCGGAGAGCGGGCGGCCCGATGCAACGGTGTGGCCACCGATCCGCCGTCGGACCATGAGACATCGGCCGGGAGGATCAGGGTTGTGACCTGCCCTGGCGGGCCGCACGCGGCAGCGACTGCGGCAGTCGCGTCGGCGCCGGCATCCTCCGAACGCATGGTCCGCCGAATCCACGTCGAGACGTTCCTCGCCACCGTGTCGATGTCGGACTCGAGCGGGGCGTCGTACTGCTTGTGGTACGTCGCATGATCACCGACGATCACCACCACAGGCGAGTGCGCGCGTCTCGCGTTGTGGAGGTTGGCGAGGCCGTTGCCGAGGCCGGGGCCGAGGTGGAGGAGGGCGGCAGCAGGCGTTTCGCGCATGCGTGCGTACCCGTCCGCGGCTCCCGTGGCAGCGCCCTCGAAGAGCGCGAGCACCCCGTGCATCTCCGGCACCGCGTCGAGGCTCGCGACAAAGTGCATCTCCGACGTGCCGGGGTTGCCGAACACGACGTCGACGCCCGATGCGACGAGACTGCGGACCACTGCTTCGCCGCCGATCATCCGGCGCCCGCCGTCAGCGCCGGTGCATCGTCGAACACCGCGCCGGGGTTGAGGATCCCGTCCGGATCGAACGCGGCCTTGATCCGCCGCATCAGCGCGAGCTTCGCGGGATCCTCGAGGGCGAGGAAGTGACTGCGTTTGTCGGTGCCGATGCCATGCTCACCGGACACCGCGCCACCCAGAGCGGCGCCTGCCGAGAAGATGCTTCGCAGCACGTGCTCGAGGCGCTCGGGATCCGACTGGAAGACCGACAGATGCACGTTGCCGTCTCCGGCATGGCCGCAGCCCACCACCATCGAACCGGAATCCTGAGCGATTGTTGCCACCTTCGCCAGAAACTCGGGAATCTGTGCACGCGGGACGACGGTGTCGACGATCTCATTGGCGCCCGCGGCCTTGGACGCGAAGAACGCACGCTCTCGCGCGGCGATCAGCTCCGACGCGGCACGAGGCGGGAGGACATAGACGTCGAGCGCTCCGAGCGTCGTGATCAGATCGCCGATGCGCTCGATATCCTCGTCGAGCCGGTCCTGGCCGGGTGATTCCAGGACGACGACCAGGTAGGCGAGAGCAGCGTCCTTGATGGCCGCTCCGATCCCAAGTTCCAGGCCACGGGCCGCGGTGATCGCCGCCATCGACATCATGTCGATGTACTCGAGGATCATCGGCGCCACACCACTCTGCACGATGCGAGGCACCGCCTTCGCGATCTCGGCAACGGTGCGGAACGGCGCGAGCACGGTTGCGGCGTGGGCTTGACGGGGGTAGAGACGGAGGATCGCCTCAGTGACCACCGCGAGCGTGCCCTCCGACCCCACGATCAGCTGCGTCAGGTCATAGCCGGAGGTCGCTTTCACGAATTTTCCGCCGGTCCGGATGACCTCCCCGGTGCCGAGCACGGCTTCGAGACCGAGCACCTGGTGCCGTGTGACGCCGTATTTGACAGCGCGCATCCCTCCGGCGTTGGTGGCGACGCTGCCGCCCAGGCTCGCGGCGGACTCGCCCGGGAACACGGGGTAGATGAGGCCGTGCCGCGCCGTGGCCTCGTCGAGGTCGCGCAGGCTCACGCCTGGCTGGACGATGGCGACCTGATTGTCGACGTCGATCTCGAGGATGGCGCTCATCTCCCGAAATGTGATGAGAATCCCGCCCTGACGGGGGACGCATGCACCGGCGAGACCGGTGCCGGCGCCCCGAGCGGTGACTGGTAGCGAGAACTCGCGGGCGATCGTGATGATCTCGGCAACCTCGGCCGACGAATGGGGGAGAGCGACCACATCCGGAGCGTGCCAGAGCGCGACGAGCGACTCGTCGTGCGAGTCGTC
>JBIOIZ010000043.1:0-24123 GCA_044450385.1 Candidatus Dormibacteria bacterium | reverse complement strand
GAGGCTGCCCAGTTCGACGTCGCCGATATGGATGGTTCCGGAGGTCAGCCGGTCGAGTCCCGCGAGGCAATGCAGCAGCGTCGATTTGCCGGACCCGGACGGCCCCATGATCGCGCTGAACTGACTCTTGCCGAATGCAACGGTGATGCCGTCGAGGGCGCGAACCATGGCGTCGCCCTTGCCGTATTCCTTGACAGCATCGGTGGTTCGAGCCGCGGTGGGGCGTGCCTCGGCAGGAGTGGTCGTTTCCCCCGCGGTGGTGATCGCCGCCATTGGATGCCAGGGTAGACGAAGTTCGCCTCGGCGGCGAATGACTTCGTACCGTGCCGAACGGTGGCTCGTGGGGGTCGCCGCGTGGGGAGCGCTTGCTAGAGTGGATTCGTGACCGCGGCCGAACTTCCCATCGGCGAGCGGAAGGCGCGAGCCGTCGAGGAGATGTTCGACCGCATTGCGCCTCGCTACGAGCTGGTGAACCGTGTGATGACCCTCGGCCTCGATGCGGGCTGGCGTCGTCGAGCCGTGCGCGAGCTCTTCCTCGAACCCGGCGCTCGCGTCGTCGATCTCGGGTGCGGAACCGGCGATCTGTGCAGGCTGGCCGGCAGCGCCGGGCTGCGTGCCGTCGGCGTCGACATGGCCGCCGGCATGCTCGCGAAGGCGCACACCTCGGCGCCACTGCTCCGAGCGGACGCGCTGCAGCTGCCGCTGCGCGACGGTTCGGTCGACGGGGCGATCAGCGGCTTCGCCCTCCGCAATGTCGTGGACATCGCCGCGTGCTTTCGCGAGGCCGGGCGGGTGATCCGTTCAGGCGGGCGCGCCGTCTTCCTTGAAGTGTCGGAACCGCCGAACCCACTTGTGCGCCGGATGCATTCGCTTTACTTCCGCCGGATCGTTCCGATGGTGGGTGGGCTGCTCTCCGACCGCCGGGCCTACCAATACCTGCCGGCGTCCACCGCATATCTCCCGCCGCCCCACGAGCTGGTGCGGCTGCTCACGGACGCAGGCTTCACCCGCGTCCGGCGGGTGCAGTTGGGGATGGGTGCCGCGCAGCTGCTGATCGGGGTCAGGCGGTGAGCGCCGTCCACCGTGCGCCGGGTCGGCCCGCCGCGGCAACCGGCGGCGACCTCTTCGAGTGGTACCGCGATGGGACGGGCGTGGTGCTCCAGCACGGCACCTACGGTCTCGCCGCCGCGGGCGATGCTCGCGGTATCGATGTGACCGCGGGCCCCGACCACGTGCGTCGCGCCGCAGCGCTGGCTCAGAACGCGCTGGACGAGACCCACGGGCTCGGGATCGCAATGGGGGCGCTCCCGTACGAGGGCAGCTGCGACGCGATCCTGCGCGTCCCCGAGCGAGTGGTCCGTGGCGTGCCGGCGCGTGGCGAGAGTGCGCCGCAGCCCGACTGGACGGTCACCACGCTGGCGCCGGACCCGCTCCCCGTCGAATACGAGGCCGCCGTGGAGCGAGCGCTCGAGGCAATCGACGCGGGAGACGTCGAAAAGGTGGTCCTGGCGCGAACCCTCCTCGTTGAAGCAGACGCACCGATTGCTCCGCGCCTGGTGGCGCGACGCTTCAGCTCCGAAGAACCCGGGGCGTTCGTGTTCCTCGTCGCGCTTCCCGGAGGCGCGTCGCACCTGGTAGGCGCTTCACCTGAGCTCGTCGTCCGGCGAAAGGGTCGAAAGGTGTTCAGCGATCCGTTGGCGGGCACCGCGCGGCGATCCCTGGATCGGACGCGCGATCGGGAAATTGCCCGCCAGCTGCTCAACGCCGTCAAGGAGCAGCGCGAGCACCGCCTGGTGGCCGAGGCGGTCGCAGATGCGATGGCGCCCTTCTGCTCGAACCTCGCCGTCGACGGCCAGGCCGGCTTGACCTCGACGGCGACCCTCTGGCACCTTCACACCGCCATCAAGGGGACGCTCAAACCGGACGGGCCGGACGCCCTGACCATCGCCGCCGCACTCCATCCCACCCCGGCGGTCTGCGGTACGCCGCAGGCGTCAGCCGCGGCGCTGATCGGCCGCCTCGAGACCTTCGACCGCCGTTTCTTTGCCGGCCTCGTCGGATGGGTCGACGCCCAGGGCGACGGGGAGTGGGCACTGACCCTCCGCTGTGCAGAGGTCTCAGGTTCGACGGCGCGGCTCCACGCCGGCGCCGGGATCGTGGCCGGATCGGAGCCCGCTGCCGAAGAGCTCGAGACAGAGGCGAAGTTCGGCGTCGGGCTTCGTGCCCTCGGAGTGGAGCCGGCCCAGGGCTGAACGCCGCTCAGCGGGCGAGCGCGACCGAGACCGCGCGCGACACCTCGGCGCGCAACTCGACTGCACGCCGGCGATCGACGCGCACTCTGACGATCTGCACGCCACCCGAGGCTTCCGCCTCGCGAATCGCGGGAGCCACCACGCCTGCGATATCGACCGTGCGTACTCCAATCCCGGCGGCCCGCGCGATGGCCTCGAGGTCGTGCCCGTGTGGCGTTCCGAAGAGCAGCTCGAATTCGTCATCCGGCAGGGTTGCCTGAGGGAGCATCGAGAAGATGCCGCCGCCGTCGTTGTCGACGACCACGAGCACCGCGCCCGGGCCACGTTGCGCGCCCCAGAGCAGCCCCGACGCATCGTGGATCACCGACAGGTCGCCGAGCAGCGCGTAGGTCGGGCCGCTGACCTCGGCGACGCCGAACGTCGTGGACACCAGGCCGTCGATGCCGCTGGCGCCACGATTGGCCAGAACTCGCAGGCCATCACGGGGGCGCATGTACATGTCGAGATCGCGGACGGGCATGCTCGACCCCGCAAAGAGGACGCCGCCATCCGGGACTGCGGCAGCGACGTCGCGCGCGATCCGTCCCTCGAAGGGCTCGTCCCACGAGTCGAGGAGCGCGTCAACCGAGTGGCGCACCGCTCGATCGGCGTGGTGCCACTCGTCGAGCCATTGCGGTCGCGTTGCCGGAAGCGAAGCCGTGGTTGCACGCAGCGCAGCGGCGACCTCTGACGGATCGTCGTTGACGGTCAGCGTCGAGCGCCGATCCGGATCGGCCACCAGCTCATCCGGGTCGATGATGAGCAGCCGGTCGGCGGATCGCACCAGCTCCTGCATCCCGCGCGACGTCGGTGCTGCGCCGACCTGGATGATGAGGTCGGGGTGCTGGCGCTCCCGGAATCCCGCATCGGCGGCGAGCAATGCGCCCGCGGACAGCGCGCCGCGGCCTGCGTTGCGCAGTCCGGACAGCGGCTCGGCGAGCAACGGCCATCCTCGTTCGGTGCACGCCTCGACCAGTCCGGTGGGCGGGATCCGCAGACGCCCCGCGATGACGGCGACCCGGTGGCCGGTGCTCACCTCGCGGAGAAAGGCGGGCATGCGCGATGGGGTCGGTTGGGTGGACGTGAACGTCGTGTACTCGACCGGAGGAGCGTCGATCCCGTTTCCACTCGGCAGCAGCGGTTCGCGGAACGGCAGATTCAGATGCACCGGCCCCGGCGGAGCGAACCGGACGCACTGGTTGATGGCCCGGAGACCGATTGACGACCAGCGATGACGTTCGTGTTCGCCGGCCACAGGCACGCCGGTGTCACAGAACCACTTGACGAAACCGCCGAAGAGGTTCTGCTGATCGATGGTCTGGTTGGCGCCGACACCGTGCAGCTCGGGGGGCCGGTCAGCAGTCATCACGATGATCGGCACACGCGCCATGCTCGCTTCGACGACGGCGGGAAGGTGATTTGCAGCTGCGGTTCCGGACGTGCAGAACATCGCCACCGGCCGTCCGGACGCGGCGGCGATCCCCAGTCCGAAGAATGCCGACGACCGCTCGTCGACGTGCACGTGCAGGGCGATGCCGGGATGACGAGCCGCTGCAAGCGCGATCGGCGTTGATCGGGATCCTGGCGTCATGCAGATGTGCTCCACTCCGCCCCGCACGAGCTCGTGGAGCAGTGTCGTGACGCACGCGAGCGCGATGTCGCCCTCCCCGGGATCGGTCATGCGTGAACGAGCAGCTGCTCGTCAACGCATGGTCTGCGCGGTGTCAGCCATCCGTCGACGGGGATGAGCGGGTCGGCGACGACGTCGGATGCGAGCAGCAACGCGGTGCCGGCGCCATGTGCAAACGGCGCGTCGGGCAGTGATGCTGCGAGTGCGACGACAGCGGCGAGGCCCACCGAGGTTTCGAGAGCGCTCGACGCGATCGCCGGCACGCCGCCGGCCTCGGCCGCTCGAAGCGCCGCGCGCACCCCGCCGATGCGTTGCGGTTTGAGCACGATCGCATCCGCCGCCTCGAGTTGACGGAGGCGGCGAGCGTCATCGGTTGTTCTGATGCACGATTCGGCAGCAACGGGCATGCCGGCGCGGCCGCGCAGCGTCGCGAGCTCCTCAAGCGATGCGACGGGGTCCTCTGCGAGCTCGATGTCATAGACGGCGAGCTGCGCGAGCATGCGGAGCGCGGTATCGATATCCCAGGCGCCGTTGCCGTCGAGGCGGATGCGCACAGCGGGTCCACACGCAGAACGGACGGCAGCCACCCTGTCGACTGACTCGCCGTCGCCGACCTTGATCTTGATGGTGCCGCACCCGGAGTTGAGCGCGAGCTCCGCGGCGACATCGGGCGCGACACGCGGGATCATCGCGTTGACGGCGACGCGATCGCGCACCGCCGCGGGGAACGGCAACGTTGCGGCCTCGAGTGCCGACCGCTCGGCCGCCTCGCGCTCCGCGTCGTTCCAGCTTGGTAGCGGCGAGCACTCGCCCCATCCCGCGGGGCCCTCGATCAGGTACCCGCTGCGCGTGGTGACGCCCACGACCGCGTGGCGCAGCGCAATGCTGAAGAGCAGCCGTCTCACGACGCGAGCAGCGCCCCGGCGAGCACGACTCCGAAGACCAGTTGGATTCGCGTGATGCCGATGAGCGCGGGCACGAGCGCGCGACCCTGGGCCGTGCGGATCACCCGGAGTGGCTCCACTGCGAGTGGGATGATCACCAATGTCAATGCGACAGTCCAGGGGAGCGCACGCACCAGTGCACCGACAGACGGCAGCACGAGCGCCGTGAGCAGCGTGGCGATGAGCAGGCTCCGGCTTCTCTGGGCCCCGAGGCGGACCGCGAGCGTGCGCTTGCCGACCGCGCTGTCGGTCGGCACGTCGCGCAGGTTGTTGACCATGAGCAGCGCGCACGCCAGCAACCCGACCGGGACGGCGAGCCAGAGCACACTCGCATCAAACCGATCCTGCTGGACGAACGCCGTGCCGCAGGTTGCGACCAGCCCGAAGAACACGAAGACGGCGACCTCGCCAAGGCCGTGTGCCGCATAAGGTTTCGGGCCGCCCGAGTACAGCACCAGGGCGAGCACGGACAGCGCACCGGCGGCGATCAGCCACGGCGTGGTGAGCAGGGCGAGGACGATGCCGGCAGCAGCGGCGATGCCCACCATCACGATCGCTGCAGCCGCGACTGCACGGGGAGGCGCGAGTCCCGACGCGACCAGGCGACGCGGGCCTATGCGTGCAGCGGAATCGACACCGCTGACTCCGTCAAAATAGTCGTTCGCGTAGTTGACCCCGATCTGCAGCGCGACGGCCACACTCAGTGCCAGCAACGAGCGCGGGATCGAAATCGCGTTCCGTCCCGCCCACGACGCCCCGACGAGCACGGGAACGATCGCCGCAACCAGGGTTCGCGGTCTCGCGCCGATCCACCAGACGGCGAGCGGACCCGGCCTGGGCGCCGCTTCCGCAATCACGGCCTGTGGGGAAACTTCGCGAAGTCCGGCTTGCGCTTCTCCACGTAGGCGTCGCGACCTTCCTGGGCCTCCTCGCTCATATAGAAGAGCAGGGTGGCGTCGCCGGCGAGCTGCTGCACGCCTGCGAGTCCATCGGTGTCGGCGTTGAACCCGGCCTTCAGCAGACGGAGTGCGAGCGGGCTCATCTCGAGGATTCGGTTGCATATCGCGACCGTCTCCTCCTCGAGCCTGTCCAGGGCGACGACCCGATTGACCAGCCCCCAGCGCTCGGCGGTGGCCGCGTCGTACTGCTCGCAGAGGAACCAGATCTCCTTGGCGCGCTTGAGCCCGATGGTTCGGGCGAGCAGCCCGGAACCGTACCCGGCATCGAACGAGCCAACCCTCGGCCCGGTCTGGCCGAAGCGCGCGTTGTCGGCGGCGATGGTGAGGTCGCACACCAGGTGGAGGACATGGCCGCCTCCGATGGCGTAGCCGGCGACCATGGCGATGACCGGCTTGGGGAGGCGGCGGATCTGCACCTGCAGATCGAGGACGTTGAGCCGGCCGATGCCGGCGGGATCACGGTAGCCATCGTCGCCGCGGACGCGCTGGTCGCCGCCGGAGCAGAACGCCTTGGTTCCCTCGCCGGTGAGCACGATGACCCCGATGGCCGCGTCGTCACGGGCCATCTCGAAGGCGCGTGTCAGCTCAAAGAGCGTCGTCGGCCGGAATGCGTTGCGCACCTCCGGGCGATTGATGGTGAGCTTGGCGATGCCGCCGGCGGTCTCGTAGCGAATGTCTTCCCACTCGCCGGCCGCGACCCACTCCACGATGGCATGCACCTCACGATGAACTCGAATCGATCGCTCTCGATGGTAGCCCGCCGGGGTCCGGGCAGGCGTCACGGTACGCTCGGCGGATGACCGCGTCCGATCTGCGTCGCGCGTTGCGGGCGGGCGACCTTGCGGCTGTCGCGCTGAAGCCGGGTGCCGCGTGGCTCCCGGTACTCAGCCACGCCCGCCGGGTGGGAGCGGCGATTCTTCCGATCGACCTCCGACTGTCCGCTCTCGAGCGTGCCGCGCTCGTCGGCGTCGCGCAGCCCACCGTGATCGTCGACGAGAACGGAGTTCGTCGTGGCGACGGCATTCCGATCGACCCCGAAATCGCCCTGGTCATTGCCACGTCGGGCACGTCGGGGCGGCCACGGCTCGCGGAGCTCCCGGCTCTCGCCGTGGAGGCCGCGGTGGCAGCGTCGGCGTCTGCGATCGACGCGCGCCCCGAGGACCGGTGGCTCTCCTGCCTGCCGTTGGCGCACATCGGGGGGCTCCTTGTGCCCGCGCGTCACGTGTTGCTCGGTGCACCGATCACGTTCCGCCTGCGTCTCACCCGATCGGTCGTCACCCGGCTTGCCGATGTCCGATTCACGTCGCTGGTCCCGACCCAGCTCATGCGCCTGCTCGATTCCCGCGCCGATCTCGGCCGGTTTCGGGCGATCCTGGTCGGCGGGTCGGGCATCGATGCGGATCTCGTCACCAGGGCAGCGGACGCGGGCGTGCGGGTCGTGCCGACGTATGGCATGACCGAGACGTGCGGTGGCGTCGTTTACGCCGGCAGGCCGCTTGCCGGCGTGGAGGTACGCGCCGCGCGCTGGGGCGAGCTGCTCATTCGCGGGCCGACCCTGATGCGCGGCTACCGTCTCGATCAAGCAGCCTCGGTGGCCGCGTTCGAGCCCGGCGGCTGGCTCCGCACGGGCGATGGTGGCGAGGTCGGAAGCGATGGAACGGTTCGAGTCCATGGGCGGCTGGCCGACGTGATCGTCAGTGGTGGCGAGAAGATCTGGCCGGCTGAGGTCGAGGCCGTTCTCTCGAGCCACCCCGCCGTGGCGGCTGTGCTGGTGTCGGGGAGCCCCGACCGGGAGTGGGGTCATCGGGTGGTGGTGCGGGTCGTGCCCCGGCGCCGCTCGGACCCGCCGACGCTCGAGTCACTTCGCGATTACGCTGCGGAGACGATCGCCCGACACAAGCTCCCGCGCGAGCTGATCATCGTCGATCAACTCGACCGCACTGCCCTGGGCAAGGTCCGGCGGCGCTGACCGTCACACGGTGGACGCGAGGTATCGAGGAACTTCGGTGTCCGACCCATCGTGGAGTCGATCCATGAGTCCGTCGCGTACGAGCTTGTCCAGGTGCGCCTGGACCGTCCATGCAGCGAGCGGGTACACCTCGACCGGGTAACCCACGTACAACGCAGGGACGAGGTCCATCGGCGTGAACGCGGTCCGTCCCCTGGCTGCGGCGACCACCTGTGCCTCACGCTCGAGCCGGTGGGCGATGTACTCGTCGATCAGGGCACCGGCGTCGTCGACGCGCTCGCCATGACCGGGGAGAATGGCCGTCGGTTGGAGCGCCTGCACGCGCCGCAGCGAGTTCATGTAGTCCGACATGTCGCCTTCGCCGGGGTGGACGACGGATGTCGTTCCGTTGAGGATGTGGTCGCCTGAGTAGAGCGTGCGTGCTTGCGGGTCGAAGAAGCACAGGTGGTCGCGAGTGTGTCCGGGCGTGTGCACTGCGATCAGCTCGAGGTCACCCTGCCGCAGGACCTCGCCGTCGAACAGCTTCGTGGCGTTCTCGTCACCGGCAGACGGATCGAAGCAGTACACCGGCGCACCGGTCTGAGCCGCGAGGCGCACGGCAAGGGGGCGGTGGTCCGGGTGTGAATGAGTCAGCGCGATCGTGGCGATCCGGCCCCCCCGCTCGCCGGCCGCTGCGATGATGGCGGCCAGGTGCCGGTCATCATCCGGCCCCGGGTCGATGCACACGAGCGACGCGCCGCCGGCGAGGTATGTGTTCGTGCCCCGTCCGGTGAACACCGACGGGTTGGGCGCGAGGACGCGCGTCGGTGCCTTCACGACGAGCGCCTCTGCTCGTGCTGGAGGCCCATCCATCGTTCGACGACCTTCGGGGTGATGTCGGTCACCTCGATCGGGTGCGCGCCGAGCGTTTCCAAGATCGCGTTGACCGACCCAAGCCGCGCGAACTCATGACACAGCATCCGGGTCGGCGGCATGATCGCCGGGAACTGCAGGCGGAGCATGGATTCGGGACGGTGCCACCCGCCCTCGACCGCCTCCGCCGCATGCACTCGGACGACCTGATCGCCTGACGCCGCCAGCGCAAAGAAACGAGCGTCGTAACGGCGACGTTCGCTCCGTGGCGTGATGAAGTGCCCGATGTAGACGAGCCGGTCGGTGGCGATCACGAGGTCGTTCTCGCGCAGAACGTCGTTGAACCTGCAGCCCGCGAGCAGCTTCGAACGAGCGGCGCTGATCCGGGTGGCGACGTCGCCCGATGCGGAACCCGGTGCGGGTCCACCGATGAGGATGCCGACCTCCTCGAGCACCTCGCGGACACCGGCGACAGCGTAGGCCCCTTTCCCCGAACCGTCGCCGGCGTCGACGGCACCGCCTGGGAAGACGAAGGCGCCGGCGGCGAAGCTGCTTCGGGCCGGCCGGCGAAGCATGCAGACCTCGACGCCACCCTCGACATCGCGGAGCATCGCAACCGTGCTGGCCGGGATCGCGACGGATGTCATGGTTCCGGTCATCCACGCATGGTATTTGGCGCGGTGGTCGAGCACGGGGTCGCCGCGGATCGCGACACTATGCGATCCGATGTCATCCCACCTCGAGGTCGCGCTGGAACTCGCCGACATCGCCGATGCGATCACGCTGGCGCGCTTCCGCGCACCTGACCTGCGCGTCGACACGAAACCGGACAGCACGCCGGTGACCGACGCGGACCGCACCACGGAGCAGGCGCTTCGCGATGCGCTGGGGCGGCTGCGCCCGGGCCAGGAGATCGTGGGCGAGGAATTCGGCGGCGAAGGGCACGCGGAGTGGCGGTGGATCATCGATCCCATCGACGGGACGGTGAACTACGCCAACGGCGTCCCCGTCTGGGCAACGCTGATCGCGCTCATGCGTGGCGATCGCGCAGTGTGTGGCGTGGTCTCGGCGCCTGCATTGGGGCGCCGCTGGTGGGCCGCCACCGGTCAGGGTGCGTTCACGGGCTCGGGGCAGCGCCTCCATGTCTCTCAGACCTCGACCCTGGAGGACGCGTACGTCTCGTGCACCGACGTGCGCGATTTCGCGACGCGGCGTGGTGAGCGCGGCTTCCGCACCGTGCTCGAGCGGGCGCGCGTGGTCCGCGCGTTCGGTGATTTCTGGTCCCACATGCTGGTTGCGGAAGGCGTCATCGACGTGGCGGTGGAGGCCTGGGTGAACCCATGGGACGTCGCCGCGACCCAGGTGATCATGGTGGAGGCCGGCGGGCGATTCAGCGACTTCGACGGTGCCGTCCGCATCGATTCGGGCAACGTGATCACCACCAACGGGTTGCTCCACGACGAGCTCGTCACCCTCATGGGGGACGCTCCCGGCTAGCCCGGTCGTACCCGGCCACCCGCTGGACGCTGCGATGCGGCGTCGCGGGCTAAGATCGGCCGGTGCCAGGGGAGCCCCGCGTTGCGCGCACCCGTTCCTTCGGGTTGATCGGTGCTCTGATCCTCGCCGTGCTCGCTGCGGCGTGCGCGGCAGTGGCAGCAGCGGGACCGGTTCCGTTGCGCATCGGGGCGATCTTCCCGCTCTCGGGCAGCACGGCGCCGGGCTCGACCGACGAGTACCTCGGCGCCACACTCGCCGCGCAGCTGGTCAACGCAGCGGGTGGCGTCGCCGGCCGCCCGATCTCGCTCGATCTGCGTGACGTCGAGGACCAGGCGCAGATTCCCGCTGCCGTGGCGAGCCTGCACAACGATGGAGTTCATGTCGTGATTGGCGCATACGCGTCGCAGCTGTCGATCCCAGCGGCCGCCGCGGTATCGGGTGCTGGGATGGCGTACTGGGAGACGGGCGCTGTCGCGGACCGGGTGACCGGACAGGGCTCGCCCCTGGTCTTCCGGGTCGGGGTCAACGGCGCCGAGCTCGGTGCCAACTCCGGGAAGTTCATGCTCGACGAACTGGTGCCGCGGATGGGCATTCCCGTCGCCAGGGTTCGCGTCTCCTTCGTCACCGCGGGTGACGACTACGGCCACTCCGTCGCCGACGCCACGCGCCGCGCGCTCGAGGCCGGGGGGCTGACCATCGGCGGCGAGTCCGTCTACAACCCCTACACGCCCGACTGGGCGCCGGTGATGCGGGCGCTCGCCGCCGCGAAGCCGGACATCCTCGTGCTTTCGTCGCACATCCAGGACGGCATCGCGTTTCGCCGGGCATTCCTCGCTGCGGGATTGCAGGTGAAGGTGTTCATGGGGACGACCATGGCGCAGTGCGACCAGGACTTCGGCAACGTCCTCGGCTCGGCCGCGGTCGGGGTGTTCGCGTCTGATCGTCCCCAGGGGAACTTCAACCCGGGCGCGCTCGATCCTCCGGCGCGGGCGCTCTACAACCGTTTCGCTGCGCTCTGGAAGGAGCACACCGGGCAGGCCGCGCCGGACGAGGAGGGAATCGCCGGCTTCAGCGCTGCCTGGGTGCTGTTTGCCGAGGTCCTCGGACGTGCGGGTGACGGCGGCGCCCAGGGCATCGCCGCCGCGGCGCGTGCGCTCGATCTGCCGAGCGGCAGCCTCCCCAACGGCGGCGGCGTGCTCTTCTCGACCGCACCCGGCCAGCTCGGGCAGAACACGAGGGCGGCTGCGGTGGTGTGGCAATGGCAGGCGCCCCGGCGGAGCGTCGTGGTCTGGCCGCCGGTGTATGCGACCGGGCAGGTCAAGCTGGCGCTCTCGGCCTCGTGATTGGCTGAAGCGGGATCGAGGCATACTCGCTCCATGGAAACAGCGACGTTCGGTGCGGGATGCTTCTGGGGTGTGGAATCGGTATTCGAACAGGTCGACGGGGTCACCGGGACCAAGGTCGGCTACACGGGCGGCTTCACGCAGGCGCCCTCCTACGAGGCCGTGTGCTCGCATCGCACCGGGCACGCAGAGGCGGTCGAGGTGACCTTTGACCCGGCACGTGTGAGCTACGACACGCTGCTGGACATCTTCTGGATGAACCACGACCCGACGCAGTTGAACCGCCAGGGCCCCGACATCGGTGACAACTACCGGTCGGTGATCTTCTTCCACTCACCGGAGCAGGAGGCTGCCGCGGTCGCGTCGAAGAAGCGGATGGAGGAGTCGGGGCGCTACCGGCGCCCGATCGTCACCGAGATCGTGCCCGCGGCACGGTTCTGGGACGCCGAGGACTACCACCAGAAATACTTCAGCCGTCGGGGTATCGCCGCCACCTGCAACATCCCCGCCTAGGGCTGGCCACCGTCGCGCAGAACGGCCAGTATGGACTCTCCGTAGCGCTCGAGCTTGGCCGGTCCCACCCCGGGGACTGCCGCGAGCGACGCGGCCGACGACGGACGGCGGTGTGCGATCTCGGCCAGCGTCCTGTCGTGGAAGACGACGTAGGGCGGCACCTCCGTGCGTCGAGCCACCTCCAGCCTCCAGCTCCGTAACGCCTCGAACCGCGCGGCAACATCGGGCGTCATCGTCACGCCGGATGCCGCGGCTGGCGGCCTCCGGGAGCTTCTGCGCGGTGACTGTGACGCGCGTACGTCGACATCGAGCGTTTCGTCGCCGCGCAGCACGGCGGTACCACGGGGCGTGATTCCCAGCGTTGGTTTCTCGCCGTGTCCACGACTGATGCAGTCGAGCTCGACGAGGCGCTCGAGCAGCTCGCGGATGGTTTCCAGTTCCCAGCCGCGGAGTGTGCCGAACCACTGCAGTTCCGAGACCCACGAGCGCGACGAGGTCCACGCATCCACGGAGCCACGCAGGATCGATGCGATGCGAACGCCGCCGAGGTGACCGTCGAGGCGCGCCACGCACCCGAGCGCCGCGATCACGTGGGCACTCTCGACTGCGATGTACGGCGAACGATTGCTGTCGAGGCAGTTGTCACATGCCATGCACGTCCGGGCCACGCCTCGCTCCCCGAAATAGTCCGCGATGCGCGCATGCCGGCAGCCACGTGACGCCGCGTACTCCATGACCTGGTTCACGCGCGCGTAGGCGTTGGCTTTGAGGCGCGCCTGCTCCTCGAAGTTGACCGGCGGCCCGGTGAGGCGTCGAATGCTGCCGTCAGGTTGCACCACCTCCGCTCGCCGGAGCAGATCGAGCGCGGCCCGTGCTGCGTTGACCGCCACGCCGCGAGCGTGCCAATTGTCGATGGCATCACTGCCCTCGCGGAGGAGTTCGCGATACACGGCGCGAACGGCATCTCGCTCGGGGTAGGCCTGCTCGATGAAGAATTCCTGGAGCTGACGGTCGGCGGGGCTGTACAGGAGGATGCATTCGGATGGTTCGCCATCCCGCCCGGCGCGACCCGCCTGCTGGTAGTACTCCTCGAGGCTCCCGGGGAAATCGTGGTGGATGACCCTGCGGATGTCCGGGAAATCCACCCCCATGCCGAATGCGGACGTGGCGACGATCGCCTGGAGCCTGCCGGCGGCGAACCCTTCGTGGACGACCTGTCGGCTGTCCCCGTCGACCGCACCGTGATAGGCGGCCACCATGACCCCTGCGCCGGCGAGCAGGTCCGTGATCTCCTCCGTGGTGCGCCTGCTCCCGCAGTAGATGAGCGCGCGGCCCTCGCCGCGGCGCACCAGGCCCAGCAGCGCGTCGCGCTTGTCCGCAGCCCCGCGACATCGAACGACCGACATGGTCAGGTTGTCTCGCACGAACCCGGTGACGCGCTCGACGGGCGTCTGCAGCCCGAGGCTGGCGGCGATGTCGTCGCGTACCCGGGGCGTCGCCGTCGCGGTAAATGCGCCGACCGGTGGCCGTCCGCACGCGGCGATGGCATCGCCGAGCCGCCGGTAATCGGGGCGGAAGTCATGGCCCCAGCTCGAGATGCAGTGCGCCTCATCGACGACGAAGCGAGCGACCGTGAGGTTCTTGAGGCTGTCGAGGAACCCGGGAGCGCCAAGGCGTTCCGGGGCGAGATAGAGGAAGCGCAGCTCGCCGGCGGCGGCAGCGCGCAATGACTCAGCGCGGGCGGCCGCCGATACCTGGCTGTGCAGGCACGCGGCAGGGATACCGAGTTCGATCAGCCGCGCGACCTGATCGACCATCAGCGCAATGAGCGGAGACACCACGATGGTGAGACCGCCACCGGCGATGCCCGGCACCCAGTACGCGATGCTCTTGCCCGAGCCGGTCGGTGCCACGAAGAGCACGTCCTTTCGAGACTCGGATGCGGCGACAACGTCAGCCTGTCCCGGCCGGAACTCCGCGAATCCGAAGGTCTGCTCGAGGACCGCGCGAGCCCGGGGCGAGGGCTCGGGCGGCATCAGCCTGCTGACTTCTCCAGCTTGAGCGCGCAGGAGTTCATGCAGTAGCGCTGACCGGTGGGTTCCGGACCGTCCGGGAAGACGTGGCCGAGATGACCACCGCACTTCGCGCAGCGAATCTCGGTGCGCGGGATCACCATGCTCCAGTCCCGATGCTCTTCGACCGCCGAGTCGTTGAGCGGGGCGTAGAAGCTCGGCCAGCCTGTGCCTGAGTTGAACTTGGTGTCCGAGCTGAACAGCTCGGCGCCGCAACCGGCGCACGTGTAGACGCCCTTGTCGTCAACGTGGACGTACTGCCCGGTGAAGGGGCGCTCGGTGCTCGCCTTGCGAAGCACGGAATACTGCTCGGGCGTCAGGCGCTGACGCCACTCGTCGTCCGAGAGGGTTACTTTGTCGGGGACGGTGACCTTGTCTTCCATCGTGCTCAAGTTTTACCCCGTTTGCCTGGACTCGACGCATACAGTGCCGCCGCGGCCGCATGCGAGTCTGCGATGTGGCGGCGAAGCGACGCAGGCTCGAGCACCTCGACGTTGGCTCCCCAGCGCATCAACCATGGGCGCATCTCGACCTCGCCCGTGACATCCAGTCGAATCTCGATCCCGCCGCCCGGAAGGTCGAGGCGCTGCGTATGGGCGGGCCATGGGCTCTCATCGACCCACTGGCGCGCCTCGGGCGAGAACCGCAGCACCACGCGGTCGCCACCCGGACCCTGCCAGATCGCCCATGCGGCCCCGAGCACCGTGTCGATGTCGAAGTCGTCCGGGACCGAGAACGTCGCGGGCAGCAGGCGAGCGGAGCGGATCCGGTCGAGCCGCCACGATCGAACCTCGCGGGAAACGGAGTCCAGCGCGAACACGTAGATGTGCCGCCCTTCGGCCGTCGGCTGGATGAAATAGGGGCGAAGATCGCGTCGAGTCTGGTTGCCCTTGGCGTCGACGTACTGGACCTCGATCTCGCGATGCATGACGAAGCCGTCGATGACAGTGCGCTCGACCTTGAGCCGCTCACCGTGGGCGGGCTGCCGTTCGGCGGCGGCCAGGGTCCGGCGAAGATACTCGCTGACGACCGGGACACTGAGCGCTCGAGACAGGTGGGCGAGCGCGCCGACAAGCGCCGGGTCCTGCTCGGGACGCACCTGCTGGAGGAGGCGCACGGCCACCAGCAGGAGCGTGGCTTGATAGTGGTCAAGCTGCAGTGGCGGCAGCAGGCTCCCTTTGCCGATCCGCCAGCGTCCGCCGGTCTCCTCGACGTCGATCCCGGCGTTGTCACGCAGGGTCGCGACGTAGCGCTGAACGGTCCGCGGATTCACCTCGAGCTCCTCGGCGAGCTGCCGGGTCGTCAGCCCGACCTCGGTCTCGCACAGACGCGCAAAGAGCTTGATGACTCGAAGCTCCTTCTCTCCCTTCTCATACACGCCTGGCACGTGACGAGCCTAGCGGGTCGCCGGGGCTGCGGACTGGACATCGATGCTGTAGCCGAGGAGCACGCCGCCGTCGGGCATGCTGCGCTCCCCGGTGGGGGCGAATCCCATCGTGGAGTACATTCGCTGCGCCGCCTCCATCAGCGGAGACGTGTCCAGCGTCAGCCGCCGTTTCCCGCGTTCGCGAGCAACCTCGATGCACGCGTCGACGAGGCGGCGGCCGATCCCCAGCCCGCGCAGGTCAGGCCTGACTCCGAGCATTCGGAGATGCGCCTCATCCGGCTCGAGCGGCTCCGCTGTCGTCGGTGAGACGCGCGAGTCGACCTCGAGCGTTGCGGATCCGGCGATCACGCCGTCGACGACGGCCACCAGGACGGCGGCGTGGTCCACGCGAGCCCCGATATCGGCGATGCGCGCCACGTACGCGGCGAAACCCGGCCTGTCGGGGGTCAGAAACTCACGATAGGCTCGCGCGGTCGCGTCACCGGCTTCTGCGTATTCAGAATCGCGAATGGGGCGGATCTCGATCTCGTGAGGCACGAAGAAACCCTACGCGACAGGCACCTGTCGTCGGAGCCGCACATCCTCGGGGCATGGACACAGACAGGGCGGGTTCCGACGATGCCGGTGCCGGCGAAGAGGCGTATCTTCGGCGGGCGCAGAACCTGGTCGCCGCACGCGGCGAACTTTTCGTGATGGCGCCGGCGCGCTCTCAGCAGCTGCCCGGGCCGCCGGATGATCGGATCGGATCGCTCTTTCGCCAAGCCGGCCGGCAGCTCACGCTGCCACTGCCGCGCGAGCGAGCTGGCCGGCGAGCCAGGATGATGCGCTGAATGCGCTACCTCGAAGACGGTTGCGCCGTCTACACGGCGACGGACCTGTGCGACTACCTTGCGTGCGGTCACCTGGTCACACTGAAGCGACGCGTTGCGAGCGGCGAAGTCATCCCCGCCGATCGGTCAGCGCTGAGCGAGGTGCTCGCCACTCTCGGAGCGGGGCACGAGCGCAGCCACCTCGAGTCACTTCGGGCAAGGGGCCTGAGCGTCAAGGCGTTCGAGGACGATCTCGATCGGTTTGCAGGCAGCGTGAATGAGCTCGCCGCCCTCGAAGCCGAGACGCTCGCGGCGATGGCTGAGGGGTACGACGTGATCTATCAGCCGACGTTCTTCGACGGCCGTTGGATGGGTCGCGCCGATTTCCTGCTTCGAGTCGAAACGCCGAGCGCGCGCTGGGCGTGGGCGTACGAGGCCGCTGATGCGAAGCTCGCGCGACGCGTCCGCTCTGAGGCCATCCTCCAGCTCTGCGAGTATTCGGCGCACCTCCACCGGCTCCAGAGGACGCCGCCTGCGCAGATGCAGGTGATCCTCGGCGATGGCGTCCAGCATTCGTATCGAGTCGACGAGTTCTCCGCATACCACGCAGGCGTGAAGCTCGACTTCGAGTCCGCGATGCTCGCCGGCGTCGACGACACGTACCCAGACCCCGTCGAGCATTGTGGTGTGTGCGGCTTTGCGGCCCGCTGCGCCGCGCAGCGGAAACATGACGACCATCTGTCCCAGGTCGCGCGGATGCGGTCCGGACAGGTGCTCGCGCTGAAGACAGCGGGCATCGCCTCCATGACGGCGCTTGCGCACGTGCCCGACGATACCGAGCCACCTGCACGCATGAGCCCAGGGACCTTCAGCGAGCTGCGTGCCCAGGCGGCGTTGCAGCACCGAGGTCCTCACCCGGACGGCGTGCCGCGACATGAGCTGCTCGATGCGTGGGAAGTGGGTCACGGGCTCTGCGCGCTGCCGGCGCCGTCGCCCGGAGACATCTTCTTCGACATGGAGGGCGACGGCCTCGCGCGTGACGTTCCCCTCGAGTATCTGTTCGGTGCCGTCGATGTGCAGGGAGCCTATCGAGCGTGGTGGGGCCATGACGACGCCGGGGAACGGCGTGCGTTCGAGGGCTTTGTCGACCATGCCATCGAGCACCTTGACCGCCATCCCGACATGCACATCTACCACTACGCGCCCTATGAGAAGACGGCGTTGCGCCGGCTGATGAGCCGTCATGGCACGCGCGAGGAAGAGGTGGACCGGCTGCTCCGCAACGAGGTGCTCGTCGATCTCTATCGCGTCGTGCGCCAGGGAGTGCGGCTGTCGACGGACTCATATTCGCTGAAGAAGGTCGAGCGGTTGTACATGCCGGCTCGCGAGGAGTCGATCGCCGATGCCGCCGGGAGCATGGTGGTCTACGAGCGCTGGTTGACAAGCCGCGAGCAGGGTGGCGATGGTGACCCGACCTTGCTGGACGAGATTGCGATGTACAACGAGCGCGACTGCGTCTCAACGCTGCAGCTGCGCGACTGGCTCGAGGCGCGTCGCGTCGAGGAGGAACGGCTTCGCGGCGCTCCGATCGAACGACCGCCCGTCGTCGATCGCGGCGTCGGTGACGACCTCCGCACGAAGATCGTCGCGACCCAGGAGATCGCTGCCGCACTGATCGACGGTGTGCGGACGGATCCTGAGGTGCAGACGAGCGTCGAGCGGGCGAGGTGGTTGCTCGCCCCGCTGCTGTCGTACCACCGGCGCGAGAACAAGGTGAACTGGTGGCGGCATTACGATCAGCTCGCGATGAGTCCTGAGGAGCTCGAGCGCGACACGTATGCGCTCGGGCCGCTGGAGATGATCGGCTCGCGCGTGGAGGGCCGGCGCACCATCGAGCGGTACGGCTTCGAGCCCCAGGAACACCGCATCGCTCTCGGCGACACGCCACTCGATCCTCACTGTGACGTGGTTCGCGCACCCACTGCCGGCGAGGTCGCTGAACTCGACTCGGCGCGCGGCGTGATCACGCTGTCGCGCACCGCCGGCCAGGCGGAACGCGGAGCCGTTCGCTTTCTGATCCCGTCGAGGCCGATCCCGACGGATGCGCAGGAGCAGTCGCTCCTCGATCTCGGTCGCTGGGTTGCGGCCAATGACCCGAACGCGCCCGGCTCGAATCGCGCAGGACGTGATCTGCTGATGCGCTTGGCCCCACGCCTGCGCTACGGCGTGGATTGCGTGCACCGTGAGCCCCGGGAGTCCGCATCGGAGGCCGCAATCCGTCTCATCCTCGGCCTGGAGGGTGGATGCCTTCCAGTTCAGGGTCCACCCGGCGCGGGCAAGACCCACACGGCCGCACTCGCGGTGCTCACGCTGATCGCCAAGCGGCGTGGGCCGATCGGCGTCACCGCCGTCAGTCACAACGCGATTCGAACGCTGCTGGCGAAGATCGAGGAACTCGCGCCCTCGGTTGGCCTGGACGTCCGGATGCAACACCGTCAGTCGGATGGCATCAGCACCCGCGCGATCCACGTCGCACGCAATAACGACGTTGTTGAAGCTGCGATCGCCGACGGCACCGTCGATGTCATCGGAGGCACGGCGTGGCTCTTCTCGCGTGCCCAGCTCGAGGCCTCGCTTGACACGCTGATCGTCGACGAGGCGGGCCAGATGTCACTAGCGGATGTACTGGCGGTGTCGCGTGCCGCCCGCAACCTCGTCCTCGTCGGTGATCCGCGGCAGCTTGCGCAACCGCTCCAGGGAAGCCACCCGGCGGGCGTCGGCGTCTCGGCGCTCGATCACCTCCTGAGTGGCGACGTGACGATCGCTCCAGACCGCGGCGTGCTCCTCGACCTCACATGGCGAATGCACCCCGATGTCACTGCGTTCGTGTCGCGATCGTTCTATGAGGGACGGCTCGGGTCCGAACCACAGTGTGCGCACCAGGCAGTTCTGCTGCACCGCTCTCCGGTCACCGGCCTGCGCACGTCATTTGTCGATCACCAGGGCGACAGGGTGCGCTCCGACGCTGAGGCGCAACGAGTGCGCAGCATCATCGACCACTTGACGCGCGCCGCATGGCGAGACGACTCCGGTCGCGTGCGCCCACTGTCCCTCGACGATATTGTGGTCGTCGCACCGTATAACGCCCAGGTCGCATGCCTGGTCGAGGCGCTGCCACCCGGCGCGAGGGTTGGGACTGTGGATCGTTTTCAGGGGCAGGAGGCTGCCGTCAGCATCTTCTCGATGGCGACATCAAGCGTCGAAGACCTGCCGCGCAATCTTGAGTTCCTGTTCAGCCTCAACCGTCTCAACGTGGCCGTGTCGCGAGCGCGCGGGCTCTGCGTGCTCGTCTGCTCTCCCGACCTGCTGCGCGCCAGGTGCCGCACGCCGGAGCAGATGCGACTCGTCAACGCGTTGTGCCGTTTCGTGGAGATGGCCGCGCCGTGGAGTGTTGCGCCGGCGGAGGCGGCTATCCTCTCCGCATGACCCGCGAGTCGCTCCGGGACCGTCTCGTACAGTCGCTCGAAGCGGCGCAGTTGAAGGAGGCGCTGTTGCTCGGGCTGTGCGACGACTCGCCACAACGGGAAGCCGGTGGCTGGACCGCCAGGGACCACATTGCGCACCTCAACACCTGGCGTGAGCATGCTGTCCTTGCGCTCGATGCAGCGCGCCGCGAGGAGCCGTACGAGGGACCCGGCAACGACAGTGACCTCGACGCCCGCAACGCCGAGATCTACGAGGCGCATCGCGAGGATTCCGCAGCCACCGTCAGCGCAGCTGCGGGCGCGAGTTACGCCGCACTCATCGAGGCGGTTCGGGCGTGCAGCGATGCGGACTTGCTGCGAGAGCGTCCCGGAAATGGTGGCCCGATATGGCTTGTCGTACCGGGCAACGGTCATGGCCATGTCGCGCAGCACCTCACCTACTGGGCGGTCGAGCACGACGATCCATCCGGCGCGGAGGAGGCCGCGGCGTGGAGTCATGCGCTCGACTCCGACCTGTTCCCGGAGAACCAGCCGGTCGCCGATTACAACTTCGCCTGCTTCTACGCGCGTCAGGGCAATGCCGACGACGCGTTGCCACTGCTCCGCGCGGCGCTCCGGGGCCGTCCGGGACTGCGCGCATATGCGCTCGACGATGCCGACATCGAGCCCATCCGCGATGACCCGCGGGTGGCGAGTCTTCTCGGCCCCTGAATCCCCGTCATGCGTGCGGTGGCGTCACCCGCAATCGATCAATGAACAGACCCTGCAGCGAGCGCCCGATCGCACCGCGTTGGTCGTAGAGCCTGCTGTGAGCGACGCCAACACCGTGCGAGTCGACGTCGGTGCTGGCGTCGAGACAGATCCATTCGCCTTCCGGCTGGCGATGCAAGTACACGGTCAGGTCGGTGTTGATGAACAGGAATTGCCCCCACGGCAGCGCCGCCGACACTCCATTGCCGAAATCGGCGGCCGCGAGCACGCGCTGCAGCGGTGTCGGCGTCTGGCCCGCGATGACCGGCACGGCGAGGCGCATCCACACCGTTGCAGGCCCCCGCTCGAGGAAGGACCCGTGCGCATAACGCATCTCCATCCCCGTGCGATGAAACGCAGGATCGTCGCTCTCCGGAACGTGTCCGGTTGAGTCATCTGGCCCGGCGAACGGCACCTCGGGTTCGGGCTGCTCGCCGAGATCGAGGTCGGCGATCCGCATGCGCCAAGCCGTAGCTCGGCACAGCTCGGTGTTGCCGTCGGTGAGCGTTGCCGCCAGCATCTGGACGCGGCGGCCCTCGCGTTCGATTCGCGCGGAAACCTCGACCGGACGCAGCGGCACCGGGCGGAAGATCTCCACGGTGGTCCGGACGACGGCCATCGGTGCGTCGGTCGGCAGCGCCTCCATGACAGCCGCCATGAGCGCTGCGGGCGGTCCACCATGCATGGCGCTGCGATCCCACGGACCCCGGGCATGGTCGCTCGGCACGTAGCCGCGCTTATTGGGAGTGAACAGCGGTTCGGGCATCGCGGCCATGGTGCATGAAGCGAGCTCGCGCGCGGATGTTCAGTCCAGGCTGCCTGCTACGCTCCACTCGCAGTGGCGGTGAGGCGCACGACCATAGCGGCACGGGGCATGCGTTTCGACGCGCTCACAGCGGGTCCTGTCGCTGGTCAGCTCGTGCTGCTGCTCCACGGGTTTCCGCAGACCGGGACGTGCTGGCACGACGCGCTGGCGTCGTTGTCGGATGCCGGGTTTCACGCCGTCGCGCCGAGTCAGCGCGGCTACTGTGCAGGTGCGCGCCCTGAGGGGATCGAGGCGTACCGGGTGTCCGAGCTCTGTGCGGATGTGCTTGGCATCGCAGCCGCTCTCGGCAGGGGCCGCTTCCACCTCGCCGGTCACGATTGGGGCGGGACGGTGGCGTGGGCTCTCGCCGGCGAGCATCCGGAGGCGGTGGCGTCGCTCACTGCAGTGTCGACGCCGCACAGCGCCGCGCTGCGCCAGGCGCTCCGGGGACCGCAGCAGCGCCTGCGCATGGCGTACATCCCCATCCTGCGGCTGCCGCTCGTCCCGGAATCCCTCTTCGAGGCGGCGGGCGGCGTCGTCGCCGAGTCGCTCCTGACCGCAACCGGTCTCAGCCCGGCACACGCACACCGCGATGTCGCGGCGCTGCGTCAGGTGGGTCCCTCGGGAGCGCTCAACTGGTACCGGGCGCTCGGCACCGAGCGTTCGCACACGGCCCCGGTCCGCGTCCCGGTGTTGCACGTCTGGGGCGATCATGACCCGGTGTTCACCCGTGAGGCGACCGAGGTCACCGCCGAACACTGCACCGGCGACTATCACCTGCTCGAGCTCGAGGGAGGATCGCACTGGATCCCCGACGAACACTGGGATGACGTGGCGGACATCTTCCTCAAGCATCTCGCGGAAAATCCCGTCGACGCAGCCGGCTGATCCGGTCCGATGGGCGGGGTCGAAGTCACAGGAATCGCCCAGCGCCGTTCCTGGGAGTCGGTGGGACTACCGGAGGTCGAGCAGGTTCGGCCCGGGCTCTGGTCGATCCCGGTCCCTCTGCCGGAGAACCCGCTCCGCTACGTGCTCGTCTACCTGCTCGAGTCCGATGGTGGGGCGACGGTCATCGACACGGGATGGAACACTGAAGAGGCCTGGGCCGCTCTGGTGGCCGGGATGGCGCGCGCCGGATACACGCCCGCGGACGTCCGAGCGATTCTCATCACCCACATTCACCCTGACCACTACGGACTCGCGGGCCGGTTGCGCGAGGCGTCGGGAGCGTGGGTGGCGCTGCATCCTGCCGATGCGGCGCTCATTCCAGCTCGCTACGGCTTCGGCATCGAGGGACTGCTCGCCGACATGGATGCCCTGCTCGTCGATGCCGGAGTTCCGGACGACATGCGGGCGCCCCTCACCGGCGCGTCGATGGGAGTTCGCGAGCTCGTGGCCGCCATCGAGCCCGATGTCCTCCTCGAGGACCACGGACGCGTGCCCGTGCCGGGATGGGACCTCGTGGCGCTGCACACCCCGGGTCATTCGCCTGGGCACGTCTGCTTCCACGATCGCGGGGACCGCCTGCTCTTCAGCGGCGATCACGTCCTCCCACGCATCAGTCCGAGCGTCGGTGTGCACGTGCAGCAGCCCGTCAACCCGCTTGCCGACTTCCTCGATGCGCTGCGCGGCGTCCGCGATCTCGACATCGACGAGGTGATGCCGGCACACGAGTGGCGTTTCCGGGGCCTCGACGTGCGAGTCGACGAACTGCTCGACCACCACCGCAGCCGGCTCGACGAGACCTACGCCGCGGTGCGCGGGACACCGGGGCTCACCTGCTGGGACGCCACCCTGCAGCTGCGGTGGTCTCGCGACTGGTCGCAGATCGTCGGCTACATGCGTCGGGCCGCGATCGGCGAGACCCTCGCGCACCTCGTGCTCCTCGAGAGCTCGGGCCGGGTGCGTCGCGACGGCGCCCGGCCGATCCACTGGTATCCGGCCACCGACGGCTCAGGCGGCTGACACCGCCCGAACCACCGGGCTCGACCACGTCACGCTGATGACCCCTGCGAGGATCGCCACCGCGAGGAGCACCAGGGCCACCGAGGTGATACCGCGCCCCGAGGCGAAGACGAGCGACGTCAGCGCTACGCCCAAAGCCGTGCCGAGACCTCTGGCCATGTTCAGGAGCCCTCCGGCGGTGCCGGCCCGCTGGTCGGGAGCCGCGAACATGGTCGCGGCGTTGTTGGCGGCGACGAACAGCCCCATGCCGGCGCCCGCGATCGCCAGGGCCGCCACGGTGAGATCCGTCCGTGTCGCCGAAACGGCGAGCAGCGCCATCCCGCCGGCGGTGAGGAGCATGCCGAGGGCGGTCGGTACCCTGGGGCCGATCCTGTCTCGCATCGCGCCGCCGAGCGGTGCGACCAGCGCCAGCGCCACAGGGAGCGCGCTGACCTCCAGGCCAGCAGCCGCAGGCCCGACGTGGAGCGACTTCTCGAGGAAGAACGGGACGGCGACCAGGCAGCCGAACAGCACCACATAGGAGAGGAGTGCGGCGCTGACGCCTGCCACGAACGCGGGGACGCGGACCAGGGCCGCGTCGATGACCGATCCTGGAGCTCGCCGCTGGCGGGCCACGGCTGCGATCGCGAGCACACCGGCCACACCGATGAGCCCCGGCTCAACCCACACCGGCGTTCCGGATTGCGCGGCGAAGGACAGGGCCGCCAGGAGCGCGGAGGGAATTGCCGCAAGCAGCAGCGTCCCGGATGGGTCGATGCGGCTCTCCCGGTCGAGGTGCGTGCTCCTCGGCAGGAGGAACCATCCCAGCACCAGCCCGACCAGGCCGATCGGCACGTTGACGAGGAAGATGAG
>JBIOIZ010000042.1:0-24135 GCA_044450385.1 Candidatus Dormibacteria bacterium | reverse complement strand
AGGTACCCATAGCGAGGGATCACGACGAGGTTGACAGCAACGTTGATCACCAGCCCCACCATGGCAACGAAGGCGAACAC
The DNA here is from genome assembly GCA_044450385.1 of Candidatus Dormibacteria bacterium. Classification (GTDB taxonomy): domain Bacteria; phylum Chloroflexota; class Dormibacteria; order Aeolococcales; family Aeolococcaceae; genus Palsa-851. The sequence continues at coordinate 24,055 of JBIOIZ010000042.1, read as the reverse complement.
GTTCTGTTTGTCGATGGCATTCAGGGTTGCCGCGAACGTATTGTCGGCGAACATGAACACGATCGCGAGCGAGAGGATCTGCAACGCCGGCTCAGATCCCGCATAGAGATGGAGCAGGCTGTTGAACTGCGGGGCGAGCAGGAAGACTCCAACGGTGATGGGCCATCCGAGGATCACGAGCGCTTTGAAGAACTTCTCCGCGAGCGGGAGCACCCGCTCGGGTGATCGCCGGTGGTATACCGCGAGCACGGGAAAAACGACGCTGCGCAAGGCGAACGGAATAAAGAGCAGTGATTCGAACGGCTTGTACGCGAACGTGTAATACCCCACCTCGCTGTACGGCCGGAAGCGCTGCAGGATCGGGACATCGACCTTGAAGTACACGGTTGTGATGATGAACGTGATGCCGAGCGGAACTGCGACACGTACCCAGGAGAGGAGCAGTCCGGGTTCGAGCTGGAGCGCTGGTCGGAGCACTCCCATCACCATGAGCACTGTTCCGAAGTACACACATGCGAAGGCGTAGCTGATCGCATACGCCCAGAGAAAGAACCCGGTGTCGGCGTTGATGTGGACTCCGATAACCACGAGGGCGAAGACGATCAGCGTCTCGGGGACGATCTCAATGATCTCGAATGTGAGCCGCTGCAAGGCGTAGAGGCTGTTGCGGAGCAGCAACTGATAGCCCGACAGCACGAGGATCGCGAACGACGGCCACAGCAACGACCGGACGCCCGCGACATACAGGGCCGCAAAGAGCAGCGGCAGTCCAACTGCGGCTCCGACCACCTTGAGCGAAGCAACATTGTTCCAGTACCGAGCCAGCTGATCCGGGTTGCGCGCACCCTCGCGCACGTAAAGTGCAGAAAACCCGAGGTCGGTCACCGTGCCCGCCAACCCGACGTAGGTGACGGCCGTCTGCATCTCGCCGAACCGGGTCGGGTCGAGGTAGTTGCCGATGATGATCACGGCAATGAGGGCGATGATCCGCGAGATCACACGCACCACGAGGATGAGGATCGTGTTGCGCAGCGCCCGCATTCCGAGACCGCCCGGCATGTCCGGCGTCGCTGCGCCGGGCGCCGGGGCTTCGTCCTGCAAGGCGCTCATTCTATCCGCGCCTCAGCGCAGTGCCCGCCGCTGATCCCGGTCGATACACTGCGAACCCATGCCTGACGTCGCGGCTGAGCGACCTCGCGGCGACGCCGAGCCACGCAACGACGGCGGCGCGCTGATGGCGCGAACCCTGCGTGAACGCGGCGTGTCCACCGTTTTCGCACTTCCCGGCGGTCACATCCTGCCCTTTCTCGACGCCTGCATCGACGAGGACATCAGGGTCATCGATACCCGGCATGAGGGAGCCGCGGTGCTCGCCGCGGAGGGGTGGGCTCTGGCAACCGGGGAGACCGGCGTCGCCACGGTCACCGCCGGACCGGGGTTCGCGAACGGTCTGATCGGGCTGATCGATGCGGCGGTCTGGAGTGTTCCACTGGTCATGCTCGGCGGTCGCACCAGCCGAAACCGGCAGGGCCGCGGTGCGGTCGCCGACGTCGACCAGCGCTCCATCGCTGCGCCGATCGCCAAGTGGGCGGCCAGCTGCCCCGACACCGGTCGGATACCCCGGTACGTCGCCGAGGCCCTGCACCGAGCGCGGAGTGGATGCCCTGGTGGCGTGTATCTCGAGGTGGATTCCCATGCCCTGTACGGGAAGGCGGCTCCCCTGGAGGTCACGTTGACCGGCTTTCCCGAGGCTCCTCCCCGCCCGGCGGGTGCTCCCGCGGACATCGGGGCGGCGGTGGCCGCACTCGCTGTGGCGGAGCGGCCCATCATGATCGCCGGAAGTGGCGGGTTCTGGTCGAATGCCGGCGCAGAGATCGGGCGATTCGCGGAACGCGCTCAGATTCCGGTGATCACGGCGAGTGCCGCGCGTGGGGTGGTGGCGGATTCGCATGCTTGGAGCCTCGGTTCGCTGGTCCATGGGGGCCTTGCCATACCGAGCGCCGACTGCGTGCTCGTGCTCGGCTCCGCATTCAACGCCAACGTCATGTACGGTGGCGCCCCGCTTTTCGGTACGGAGCAGACGATCGTCCAGGTCGATATCGCACCCGAACGCATCGGCGGCAATCGGGCCGCGGACGTCACCGTGGTCGGCGACATCGCATCGGTAGTACGAGATCTCCGCCAGGCATGGACCGTCACACCGGCGGGCAGGGACGCGTGGCTGACCCGGGCGCGCTCGCTCGCCTCGGCATCGCTGGACTTCTGGAACCGCCAGGTGGACGAGCACCCCGGTGAACTTCTGCATGCAGGAGCGGTCGCTCGAGAACTCGGTTCGTTCGTCCGGGATCGATTCGGCGGGAATGCAACGCTCGTTGCAGATGGTGGGGATGCGCTCGCATGGGCACTCGCGTACTTCGGAGCCGAGCTCCCCGGCAGGCTCCTGACCACCACGACGGCGCTCGGGACGCTCGGGGTCGGGATGCCCTTTGCCCTGGCTGCGCAGGCGGCACGACCCGGCGAGCCCGTCTTCCTGTTCACGGGTGACGGCTCGTTCGGTCTCAGTGCCATGGAGGTGAACACCGCGGTGCGCCACAACCTCCCGGTGGTCGTGATCGTGTCGAACAACGGCGGCTGGGGCGACGTCCGGTACGAGCAGGACGAGCTCTTCGGAGCTGGGCGCCACATCGCCAGCAACCTCCCCGGAGCACGCTACGACCTTCTGGCGGCGGCCCTCGGCGGCCACGGCGAGCGCGTGGAGCGCCTCGCCGACCTCGGCCCGGCACTCGAGCGCTGCGTCGACAGCCACGTCTGCAGCGTCATCGACGTACCGACCGACCCGACCGTCGTCTCCGAACTGCTCCGCATGGTTGCGCAACTCGGGCTGATGTAGTCATGCGCGCCGTCCGGCTCGTCGAAGCGCACCGCCTCGAGCTCGTCGAGATTCCGGTCCCCGAGGCGAGGCCCGGGGAGGTGGTCATCCGTGTCGACGGGTGCGGGATCTGCGGGTCTGACCTGACGTCGTACAAGGTGGGCCTGTTCACAGACGCCGTCCCCGGGCACGAGCTTGCAGGCGTCATCGACGCCCTCGGCGATGGCGTGACCGGCTGGGCGGTTGGTGACCCCGCGGTCGTCGATCCCAAGATCCCGTGCGGGGCCTGCGACGACTGCCGCAACGGCGCTGCGCATCGCTGCGCCATGGCGCTCACCGCCGGCATCGGGTTCGCGCGCGACGGCGGCTTCGCGGAGTCGGTGGCGGTGCCCGCTTCGCTGCTGCATCGCATCCCTCCAGCACTGGCGCTGGAAGACGCGTGCCTGGTGGAGCCCCTGTCCGTCGCGATCCACGGCGTGGACCGAGCCCGCGTCGGCGCCGGCGAGCCGGTGGTGGTCATCGGCCTCGGTTCGATCGGGCTGCTCACAGTCGCGATCCTCCACGCGCGCGGTATCGGACCGATCGTGGGCGTCGATCCAGTCGAGGATCGGCGCAGCCTCGCGCTGGGCCTCGGCGCCACGATCGCGGTCTCGGAGATTCGTGAGGTGCGAAACCATGTCGCGCCGGTGCCGGCCGTCATCGAATGCTCGGGATACGCGCCCCTCCTCCACTCGGCGGCGGATCTCGTGGCGCCCGGGGGCCGCCTCGTTCTCGTGGGCGTCCCGTTCGGGGAGGCGACGGTCATCCCGCTGATGTGGGTGACTCGTGAGATCGAGATCATCGGGAGCATCGCCTCGAGCACATCCGACTTCGCGGCATCGATCGAGATGCTCGCCGCGGATCCCACGATCGCGAGGGTCGCAACCCGCCGCGTCTCGCTGGCTCAGGTCCCCGAGGTGTTCGAGGAGTTGATCACTCCGTCTTCGGGCGGGAAGGTGATCGTTGACCCGCGGCTCTGACTGCGGGCTTCGCCGCGGCGGCGATCGGCGCCGGAGCGACTGCACGCCAGCAGTACCATGCCGCCGTGCTCCGATACGGCCGGAGGACGTCACCCATCAGCTCGAGGGCCTTCGGTGTCGGTGGAGCGGTCATCTCGTGAATCCGTGCCCACCCGTTGCGCACACCGAGGTCGTCGACCGGCCACACGTCGGGACGGCGGAGCTGGAAGAGCAGGAACATCTCGGCCGTCCAGCGTCCGACACCACGCACGGTCACCAGCCGGGCAACGATCTCAGCGTCGCTGAGCTCGTCGAGGTCATGCGTCGGCACTGTCCCGTCGATGAACTTCGCGGCAAGATCGATGATCGCGGCGAGCTTGTTGGCCGAAAGTCCGGCCCCTCGCATGGTTTCGGGATTGGTGGCGAGGACGGACTCCGGCGAGACCGGAGCTCCGCCCAGCGCGGCGATCAGCCTTCCGTGAATCGTCCGCGCCGCAGCCCCGGCAAGCTGCTGCGACACGATGGCGCTCAGCAGTGATTCGAATGCCGAGTCCGCCCCTGGACGCAGCTCCATCGCGACGTGGCTCTCCACCACACGGCGGAAGGCCGGGTCGGCCTTGACGATGTGCGCGGCTGAAGCGTTCAGCTTCGTCACGCGAGCGGCACCTCCACGACGTTGGCGAGCCCCTCGACAACACGCGCGCCGGTGAGTCGCAGCAAGCCCTCCGGCGCAAGCCTGATCTTCATGGACCGGCTCCCTCCACCGATCACCACGGTGTCCGGGACCATGACTCGCGCGTCGATGTAGAGGGGCAGATCGGCGGGCAGGCCGAAGGGTGTGACCCCGCCGATCATCATTCCCGTGATCTCGCGGGTCTGTTCCGCCGAGGCGAACGAGGCCTTGCGCACCCCGAGCAGGTCGCAGACAGCATGGTTCACGTCGAGCCGGCAGGTCGCGAGCACGACACATGCACATGCGATCCCCGGCTCCTTGCGAGCGGCGACCACGATCGTGTTGGCCGACTCCTCCGGGGACACGCCATATCTGGCGCAGAACGCCGCGGTGTCGGCGAATTCCGGATCGCACGCGAGCGTCTCGTGCTCGACACTGAGCGCCGCAAGCCTGTCGCGGACCAAGGTCTCAATGGCGGACGGGTCCTCAGTGAGCATCGCGTCCATGCGGCCGACCCGTAGAGTCCTCCCCCAGCATGCGCATCATCGCTCCCACCGAGACCGCGCCCGGCGAGACCCGTGTTGCGCTGGTTCCGCGCTCGGTGACGCAGCTCGTGTCCACGGGTGCAACGGTAGCCATTCAGGCGGGTGCCGGGACGGCGGCGGGTATCACCGACGACGCGTACCGGGAGGTGGGCGCCGAGGTTGTCGCCGATCGGGCGGCGCTCCTTGACGGGGCGGACATCGCGGTGGTCGTCCGCCGCCCCGACGTCGAGACGGCCGGCCACCTCAAACGGGGATCGATCCTCGTCGGGGTGCTCGAGCCGGCGGGTGATCCGTCCTTGGTTCGCGTCCTGGTTGACGGGGGCATCACGAGCTTCCGCCTCGAGGCGATGCCGCGGATCAGCCGCGCACAGGACATGGATGTGCTCTCGTCGATGGCCACGCTTGCGGGGTACCACGCGGCCGTGATGGCGGCGTACCGCCTGCCACGCATCTTCCCGTTGATGATGACGGCCGCCGGAACCATCACGCCGGCCCGTGCGCTGATCCTCGGCGCGGGCGTCGCGGGGCTGCAGGCCATCGCCACCTGCCGGCGACTCGGTGCGGTGGTCGAGGCGTTCGACGTCCGGCCGGCGGTGCGGGACCAGGTCGAGTCGCTCGGCGCGCGCTTTGTCGAAACCGGAGTCGAATCCGACACGCAGCAGGACACCGGTGGCTATGCCCGCGAGCTTGAGGCGGATGCGCAGGCACGTCAGGCCCAGGTGCTCGCTGAGCATGTCAAAGAGGCGGACGTGGTCATCAGCACGGCGCAGATCCCCAATCGAAAGGCACCTGTTCTGGTCACAGCCGACATGGTCGCAACCATGCGGACCGGTTCCGTGATCGTCGATCTCGCCGCCCCGGGCGGTGGCAACTGCGAGCTCACGCGCCCGGATGAAGAGGTCATGAGCGGTGGTGTGCTCATTCTCGGACCAACCAATCTCCCCGCCGCGATACCGGGTCAGGCGAGCCAGCTGTACTCCCACAACGCAACGCGATTTCTGACCCAGCTGATCAAGGACGGGCAGGTGCACCTCGACTTCGACGACGTGGTGATCAGCCAGACATGCATCACCCATGACGGCAAGCCGATGGGTGAACAGATCGAGGCGCTGCTCCAGGGAAGCACGGCGTGAGCCCTGCCCAGACGCTTGCCCTCGGCGCGTTCATCTTCTCGCTCGCGGTGTTCGTCGGATTCCTGCTCATCTCGAAGGTCCCGACGATGCTGCACACGCCGCTGATGTCCGGGACCAACTTCATTCACGGGATCGTCTTGGTCGGGGCGCTCACCGTCGCCGCGACGGCGAACGACACGCTCGGGTACATCATCAGCATCGCCGCGGTGCTGCTCGGCACACTCAACGTCGTCGGCGGATGGGTTGTCACCGACCGCATGCTCCAGATGTTCCGGCGACGCCCTTCATCACGTGAGCAGCACGCGGCCGAAACTCCACCGGCAGAGCCGGGACACTGACCGAGATGCAGCCCTCTGCGCTGACCACCCTCGGTTACATGCTGACCGCGATCAGCTTCATGTTCGGGATCCAGTTGCTGCGCTCGCCGGCGACGGCCCGAACAGGAAATCGAATTGCGGCGGTTGGCATGCTGCTCGTCCTCGGCATCACTGCGGCGCTCATTCACAACACGAGCAACTGGCCCCTGATCATTCCACCGATCGTGATCGGGACGGTCATCGGCGCGGTGTCGGCGCGGCTCGTGCGGATGACTGCAATGCCGCAGATGGTGGCGCTGTTCAACGGTATGGGCGGCGGCTCCGCCGCGCTCATCGCAGTGCAGGACTTCCGAACCGCCGTGGCCCACGGGACCGCGACACCCGATATTGCCTGGGCGATCATGGTGAGTTGCGTGATCGGTTCACTCAGCTTTGCGGGCAGCCTGGTTGCCTTCGCAAAGCTGCAGGAATTGATGCCCGGGCGGCCACTGACCTATCGGTTGCAGAGCGTCGTGAACGGATTGCTGCTGCTGGTCATTCTCGCGCTCGGCGTCTACCTCGTCGTCGCCAACCAGAACCTGACGCTGTTCACCGTCTTCGTCGTCCTTGCACTGATCCTTGGCGTGCTGTTCGTGGTGCCGATCGGCGGCGCCGACATGCCCGTGATCATCTCGCTGCTCAACTCGTTCACGGGGCTCGCCGCCGCCAGCACGGGGTTCGTGCTGAGCAACGACGTGCTCATCGTGAGCGGTGCGCTGGTGGGTGCTTCGGGAACCATCCTCACGCTGGCGATGAGCAAGGCGATGAACCGGTCGCTCTTCAACGTGCTCTTCAGCGGCTTCGGTTCCACGGTCGAGGCCGCTGGCAGCGCGGCGGGCGCCGAGGGCGGCAGCATCCATCCGACGACCGTCGAGGACGTTGCGCCGCTGCTCGCGTTCGCGCAACTCGTGGTGTTCGTTCCCGGCTACGGCATGGCCGTCGCGCGTGCCCAGCACGAGGTCAAGGAGCTCGCCGACGAGCTGGAGAAGCGCGGGGTCACCGTCGAGTACGCGATTCATCCCGTTGCGGGACGCATGCCCGGTCACATGAACGTCCTGCTCGCCGAGGCCAACGTGCCCTATCCACAGCTCAAGGAGATGGATGAGGTCAACGGTGACTTCCCTCGGACCGACGTCGCGGTCGTGATTGGCGCCAATGACGTCGTCAACCCCGCTGCACGCACCCAGACCAACAGTCCCATCTACGGCATGCCAATCCTCAACGTCGACCAGGCGAAGACCGTCGTGGTGATCAAGCGCAGCATGGCGCCGGGATTCGCGGGTGTTGACAACCCGCTGTTCTACAAGCCGAACACTCTCATGCTGTTCGGCGACGCGCGCAGCGCCGTCGCTTCACTGATCGCCGAGGTCAAGAAGCAGTAGGGGGCAGCTTGCCGGTGGACGCGACACTGCGCAGGGCGTTGAGCAGGTCCGCCGGAGCAGTGTCCTTGACGACATAGCCGACGGCGCCGCTCTTCAACGCCTCCACCATGCGCTCGTGGCCGCCAAATGAGGTCAGCATCATCACCCGCGTCCCCGGTGCAGTCTCAACGAGCCGCCGGGTCGCCTCGATACCACCCATGCCGGGCATGGACAGGTCCATCAACACCACGTCAGGGTGGAGCTCCTGGGCCATCTCGAGAGCTTGTTCGCCTGAATCGGCGAGCCCGACCACCTCGATGTCAGGCTCGTGACCGAGAAACGAGGCAAGCCCCTTGCGGACCACCGGGTGGTCGTCCACGATCATGACGCGCGTCGCTTGTGGGGCCATCCGTCACCCACTCTACTCGATGGGCAGCTTCAAAACGACGAGCGTTCCTCGACCTGGTTCGGAGTCGATGGTCAGCGTCCCGCCAACCTCCTCAGTGAGCTCTTCGATAGTCACGGTACCGAGGTGGCCCTCCGCTCGCCGGCGCTCCATATCGGCCTGGCTGAAGCCCCTTCCATCGTCCTGCACCCTCAGGATTGCGGAGCCCGCCTCAGTGGTGAGCTGCACGTTGACGTTCTTGGCCTTGGCGTGGGCAGCGACGTTGCGTAGGATCTCGTGCGCCACGCGGAAGATGAGCGCCGCGCGATCTTCGCGAAGTCGAAGGGCGGGTTGCAGGTCGAGCTCGTAGTTGGTGCCTTTGCGCTTGACCTCGCGCAGAACCTCGATGAGCGCTGCCTGGAGACCCTCGCGCCGCAGCGTTGGTGGCGCGAGCTCGATGATCAGGGTGCGGAGATCCTTCATGGCGCCTCGCGTTTGTGTCGCGGAAGTCTCGAGGAGCTCCAACACCTCGCGGCTGCCGTTCTCGTCAGCGGAACCCGTCTTCAGGTGCGACGCCTCAGCTGACAGCGCAAAGGCCATGCCCGCAAGATTTTGAACCACGCCGTCGTGAAGGTCTCGGGCGATCCGTCGACGCTCTGCCTCATGCGCCCCCAATGCCTTCTCGGACAGTCGCTCCTTTTCCAGTCGGTCCGCCTCCTGCTGTTGCTCGTACTCATGGACTCGGCGAGTGAAGACGATCAGGAACCCATGGAGCAGGATGACCGGCGCGAGCAAGGCGAGAAAGCCCACGGTGTGCGCCTGGGACTCCATCACCTTGAAGGTCAATGCCGCGAGTCCGTAGCCGATGCTGTATGGGAGATACGTCTTGCGCGAAAGAAACACGCGTGCGACAGACGCCTTGCTGTCGGACATGTGGATGACGAGGGCGACGAACCCCGAGTTCAGGGCAAAGTGGGTGGTCCCGGCCGCAAGGCCGGCAACCAGGGCACGGGAGTCGCCGTGGACAAGCGGGCCGTCGATACCCCTGAACACGGCCCACGCCGCTGTGTTGGCAAGAAACTGGTTCGCCATGTTGAACGACGTGCGAAACCAACCGTTGTGATTGCGAACGCTGACCCCGAGCGACTCGGCGATGGCGCCGACCGCGGCTCCTGCAGGTCCGAGCGTCACCGAGAGGCCGAGCTGGACGAACACGGTCGGCGCCCACGAGATGTTCGCGGGTCTCACCAGCCTGATCGCGTAGACCGCCATCAGGAAGATCGTCACGCCGCCGACGGCGAGGGTCCACGGATCGACCTTGACCCCCCAGAAGGAGCCGCTGACCGCCAGGGAGCCGACTCCGATCGCGCCCGCGACCATCGCTCCGACGTAGGCGACGAGTTTTGGGGTGTACTCGACCGGCGGGAGTGCAGGCGCGGATGGGAGCAGATCGAGCCACCCGCGAATCGTCGGCACGACGCCGTGCACCCAACTGCGGGCGCCCTGCTCCTGCGCGTGCGGCGCTACGGCATCCTGCGCCATTCGACTGATCCTATTCGGGAGCGGTGAAGTGCAGCGTTCTGCGTGACAGCATTGTCAGCGCATCATGCGCGAAGTCCCTGACCAGCGCTTGTGTTTGACGCGTTAGGGACTTCAGTGCATCGCTCGTTTGAAGTGATCACGGCGATAAGAATGCGCGAAGAAATGTGAAGCCCAGATCAAGGCGATGGTCTTAAGCCCAGAGAGCCTCCGCAGGGTTACAGTACGTGCAACACCAAGAGCGTCGGCGGTGAGGTCTCACGTCAACCGCAGGCGCGTATTCGGAGGTTCCCATGGCAAATTGGGGCGATAGCGACAACTGGTAGTCGCATTGCCGCACGCTCACTGTAGGGCGTCGGCAATGACGATCCATTGGGTATTTTCGTGACAGGCCCATAACGGGTCGATCGCGTCGATATCACGGAGGGGCCGTTTCGACGGCAGGCCGCCGGGTGCGCTGCGGGCGCATTCGGCTCCTTGTCATGTTTTGTCGCGTACGCTTAGCGTGCGAGTCAGACCTCTTGGAGGGATAGGACGCTGAGATCATCGGCGGACGCGCCCTCAGCCCCGCAGACGCACGCATTGGCCGTGTCACCGGCCGTGCGACTGCTCGCTGCTGCGGGCGCGTCGTCTTACGGCGACTGGCTCACCACCGTCGCTCTGGTGGTACTCACTTTCCGCCTCACCCACTCCCCACTGGGCCCGGCGATTTACATGCTGGCCCGAGTCGCGCCCAAGGTCGTCGGCCCGTTTCCCGGGGGAGTGCTCGCTGACCGCTTTGGGCCGGCGCGGATCGCGACATTGTGTGCGATCGGACAAGGAGCGCTGACCGCCGCGATCGTGCTGTTCGCTCAGCACGGTCAGGTCTGGCAGATCTACGTCGCGGTGGCCCTTGCCCAATTTCTGGGTTCGGCCGCACAGCCGTGCTATGGGGCGCTCATCCCCAGGGTCACCAGCCCTCAACGCCTCGGCCGGATACAAGGCGTCTACTCAGCGCTGACCAGCTCCAGCATCCTGGTCTCACCTGCACTTGGCGCTCTGCTGCTTCCGTTCATCTCGCCTGAGGCTCTGATCGTCGTGGACGCCGCGACCTTCGTCATCGCGGCGGGACTTGTCGCCACGTTGATCGGGGCGGCCGACGGGAGCGGCGCGCCACTCACGATGCGAGGCGCATCCGCCGGCATTCCCATCGTGCTGCGTGATCCGATGCTCCGCTTCCTGGCGGCGGCATACATCTCCAATGCCGCAGCTGTTACCACCCTCCAGGCGGTGCTTGTTGTCGCCGCCACCCAACGCTTCGGCCAGGACATCATTGTCGGCTGGTTATATGCCGCCGTGGGTGCCGGCTCATTGCTCGGGACTCTCCCCGTCATTCGCAAGACGCCTTCCCGTGTGGGCATGACACCAATCGTCTTCGGGACCGTGCTCGAATTGGTGCCGCTCGCAATCTTCGTCTTCATCACGGCCCTGCCAGTCGCAATGATGACGCTGTTCCTCAGTGGCGTCGGTGCGACGCTGTATCAAACCCGAGGAGCGGTCGGACTGCAGCAGCGCGTCGCCCGCGACCTGCTCGGCAGAACCAACGCGGTGATTCGATTCGCGCTCTTCTCAGGGATGCTGCTCGGCGCCATTGCCGCGGTCTCCCTCGTCCGGCCTTTGGGATGGGAGGCGACGGTGCTGATCGTCTGCTCCGTGGGGGCGACCCTGCTCTTCATTACCGCGGTCAGTGAGGCCGGAGCCGAGGCGCAGTAGCGACTGCACTCGGAGCGCGCTGGCCGTTAGCACGCTGGGTGCGTTCGCAAAGAGTTGTGCAGATCTGAACAAGGCTTGTTAACTCGACCCAAGCCCCCCGAACGCGCCGAGTGACAACCAGGCACCCTCACGTGGCACCTCGCCATTGATGTGTCGAGAATTCTGGTGCCGGCTGTGTCCATTGGAGGCGGTTATGGCGGACGGCGCGGCCTGGGGCTGAGCCCCGACTCGTTGACCCCCGAGCTCGCTCGGGGTTTGTGAATCCGTTGGTGCGACGTCGTGGGTCCGCTCACGACGTCGCGCTTCGTTTCCGCCTGCACCCGGAGTGGATATGCCGATCGACGCGGCGCGCTTCTTTCCTCAAGACCAGGGCACACTGCCGAAGGCTGATCGATCAGCCCGTTTGCTGCTGGCGGCCGGAGTCTCGACATACGGCGATTGGTTGACTGTGGTCGCACTCACCGTGCTGCTCTTTGGGATCACCCATCAGGCCGAAGCCCCCGCGCTCTACATCCTGGCGCGATTCGCCCCGAAGGTCCTGGGTCCGACCCTGGGCGGCGCGCTCGCAGATCGCCATGGACCGAGCCGGGTCGCGGGCTGGTCAGCCATCGCGCAGTGCCTGCTGGCCGCCGCCATCGTTGTCTTCGCGAATACCGGGACCGTATGGGCGATTCTCGTGACGGTGGCCTGCGCGGGCTTTCTCGGATCCGTCGCACAGCCGGCGTACAGCGCATGCATTCCGCGAGTCACTCCACCGGCCAAGCTCCTGCGCGTCAACGCGATGTACAGCGGTCTGTTCGAATCGAGCGTCCTCGTCGCACCGGTCGTCGGCGCGCTCGTGCTGCCGTTCATCAAGCCGCAGATCCTCGTCGGCGCCGACGCGGCCTCCTTCCTCGTCGCAGGCGTGCTCATGCTCTCGCTCCGGGTCGGTCCTGCGGCGGTCGTTGCATCGCGCGCCGGTGATCGCTCAGGTGCACGAGCCGTGCTGGCCCGAGACCCGATGCTGCGCGCGCTCGCTGCCTCATTCTTCTGCAGCGCCGCGGCGATCACCACGCTCCAGGCCGTGCTGGTCGTCGCCGCCGCCCAGCGCTTCGGGAGCGCCACCGACGTCGGGTGGCTCTATGCGGCTGTTGGAGGGGGTGGAGTCATCGGCAGTCTCGTGCTGCTGCGATCGAGCCCGCGCACCATCGGCGCTCGGGGCGTCGCCTTCGGCTTTCTCTTCGAGGTGATCCCCATCGGCCTCTTCGCGATCGTCGGCGGGATGCTCCCGGCGATCGGCCTGCTGTTCATCAGCACCGCAGCCGCGGCGATCTATCAAACGCGCGGCCAGACCGCCCTCCAGCAGCGCGTGCCCCCCGAGATGCTCGGGAGGGTCAATGGCCTGCTTCGAATGCTGCTCTACCTCGGCATGCTGGTCGGAGCCATCACCGCTGCGGCCCTGGTCGAAGCGATCGGCTGGACGGTGCTCGTGCTCGGAGCGACGGCAGTGTCGGTCGTCGCCTTTGTCCCCGCGGCGGTCACGTACCGGCGGGGTCCACGGCGTCCCGACGAGGTCAACCTCGCCGGGACACCAATGGTGCTCGTCTCAGGTCAGACGGCGACCGCCTCGCGGGCTTCCTTCTCGATCGGCAGGCCCACCGAGTTTCCCCACTCGCTCCACGACCCGTCATAGTTGCTGACACGCGGGAAGCCGAGCAGGTAGGTGAGCACGAACCACGTGTGCGACGAGCGCTCACCGATGCGGCAGTACGTGATCACGGTCTTGTCGTCGGTGACGCCCTGCGCGGCGTAGAGCTCGCGAAGTGCATCGACCGGCTTGAACGTGTCGTCGTCCTGGATCGCCTGGGCCCACGGGATATTGGCGGCGCCGGGAATGTGCCCGCTGCGCTGAGCGCCTTCATTGGAGTACTCGGGTGGGGCTGAGATCTCGCCCTTGAACTCCGCCGGCGAGCGAACGTCGACGAGCGCCCGGCCCTCGACGCCGAGTGCCTTCTCGACATCACCGCGGAAGCTGCGGATGGACGTATCAGCCTCGGCCGCCTTGTACGAGCTGGCGGCGAACGACGGCGCGGCTTCGGTGACCTCGCGTCCCTCGTCGATCCACTTGCGACGTCCGCCATTCAGCAGGCGAATATCGGCGTGGCCATAGATCCGGAAGGTCCAGAACGCAAACGCGGCGAACCAGTTGCGAAAGTCGCCGTACAGCACGAGCGTCGTGTCGGGGGTCGCGCCGACCCTCGACAGGAGCTGCTCGAACTGCTGCTTGGACAGGATGTCCCGGCGCACCGGGTCGTTGATGTCCCGCTTCCAGTCGACCAATGTTGCGCCGGGGATGTGCCCCAGCTCGTAGGCGGCCGACGGGTCGTAGTCCACCTCGAGTACCCGCACCTTCGGGTCGGAGAGGTGGTCGGCCAGCCACTGGGTGGTGACCAGAACCTCTGGATGGGCGTATGCGGTCATGAGGAAATGCTCCTGTTGCTGTTGGCTGTTCCTGAGCGGCGATCTGCCGCACGGTTGCAAGATGTCGGACGCGGGCACTGCGCCATCGCGTACCCGGACTTCACGAGGCCTAGGCCGGACAGCTTGCCCTGTCAGACCGGCAGCGTCCCCAGTCGAGCCAGCGACGGCGCGTCAGCCGAGGTGTCTCGTCCATGTGTGAGCCGGATGGTATGGAATCCCATGCGCGGAAGTCAAGTTTTCACGACCGAACCGCAGCATCTCGAAGCGGGCGTCTCCCCCACCCGCCTGGCCAGCAGATATGCGCGAGTGGTCTGGACCTCGACATCAGGGTATGGAGCCCGCACCAATCGTGCCTCCAGCTTGAACCCGGCGGCAGCGACGTCGGCAATGAGCGGTTCCAGGTCGAAGAACTGGAAGTCCATGTCCACACCAACCCCGAGCATCTCGTCAGCGTGCACGGTCGCCTCGCCGTGCTCGCCGAGGTGGACGGCGATCAGGAGCAGCCCACGTTCGGCAATGGTCCGGTGAAATTCGCTCAGCGCCGCGCGGATCTCGAGCTCGCTGGTGAGGTGAATGATCGAGTAGAAGGCGATCAGCCCCCTCCGCCAGCCGTCGGCCGCGTCGAGCGAGGTCATCGTGCCAACGTCGAACGCGATGCCAGGGTGCAGGGCTCGTGCTCGCTCGACCATCGCCGGGGAGAGGTCGATGCCGGTGACCGCGAGTCCGAGCGCGGCAAGGAACCCGGCAACGTGACCCGGACCGCATCCCGCGTCGCACACCGACGCGCCTGGACCGAACTCGTCCTGCACCTGCTCGGCGAACGCGGTCAGCAATGCCCGGTCGAGCGGCTTGTGACGCAACTCGTCATGCACCCGCTCGACGTATGCGTCGGTGACGGCGTCATAGCTGGCGCGCACCCGCGCCTGATGCTCCGCCGCCGCGCTGCCTGGTATGTTCGCGACGCCATGCGCCGTTGGACCGCTCGCGCCCTCGCCGCCGGGGTCGACGCGGTGTGCCTCGGGCTCTTCGTGGCGCTGGGGCGGGCAAGTCACGACATCTCCTCGGGAATCGCCTGGTACCTCACAGTGCTCTGGCCGTTCCTGGTGGGCTGGTTCGTGGTGGCCCTGGCGCTGGGGGTGTACCGGTCACCGCTGGATCGCTGGGTGATGCTCGCTTGCACGTGGGCCGCCGGATGTGCCATCGCCCTTGGCCTCCGAGCCGCAGTGACGCACCGCAGCACACCCGTCATCTTCATCATCGTGACCTATATCTTCATCGGCCTGATCACGTTCGGGTGGCGCCTGCTCGTTCACGGGCTCGCCCGCGTCCGCCGTCGCGAGTCGAACTCCGCGCACCTCACGTAATCACCAGCGACCGGCCACTACACTCGGAGCGTGGCCGGCATCATCCTGTTGCTCGTGCTCGGCGCCGGCACCGGGGCGCTGATCCTCTGGGGCATCCGCCTGCCGCCGACCAGGCCGCGCCCGGACAGCCGCTACCGCGGCCGGACCTACATGTCGGTCCACCGGAAGCTCAAGCGCACCAAGCCGCCCAAGGAGTGACAGCGTGCCGCCGCCGCGATTGCCTCTTCTGATCGGGTCACTTGGAACACTGAGGGGCCGCGAGTCCCACCTCGCGACCCCTCCGATCACTCAGTCGCTTGGGATGCCGCTCGACGGCGGCGTCGAGGCCGAACCCGAGTAGGTGGTTATCGGGCCGTTCGCAGTGTCATCGGTCGTCTCCACCGGTCCGAGCGTTGTGAGCGTGCCGTCGGCACCGACGGTCACCATCTGCACGCCCGTGAAGCCGTTGTGGTCGCTTGACGAATACGCGTAGGGCGTCAGTCCGGGCCCATCGGTCCAGTGGCTGTTCTCCACCGCCGCGACGATGCTCGCCCGGGTCGGGTTCTGCCCTGCCGCCTTGAGCGCCTGCACGAAGGTGTATGCCTCCGACATGCCGTACTCCACGTTGCCATCCCACGGGAGTGACGGTGCGTACTGCGCCTTGACGCTCTGGAAGAACGTCACCCATGGATTGGCGGCATCAGTCAGGAGCGGCAGGTACGTGTCGCTGATCGTCCCGGCGATCAGCCCCGCGGGGAGCTTCTTGCCGAGCGTTCCGCCGGTGAGGATGCCGGAGAGCGTGGGTGGATCCGATCCGACGTTGCTCACGACGAACTTGGCCGCGTAGTTGAGCCCGGCAGCGCTCGCTTCTGCGATGGCTGTGAAGAGCGGGACCGAGAAGCTCACGATCACCTGGACTCCCTGCGCCTGCAATGACGCGATCGCAGCGCCGACGGCCATTGCCCCGGCGGCTGTTGGCGTGTAGTACGCGGGCGTCGAGTCGACATTGAGTCCCTTGCCCTGGAGCGCGTCCATGACTCCGGTGAACCCGTCGGTGCCGAACTCATCATTGGGCCCCTGCAGGAAGAATCCCACCTTCTTGGTCGCAAAGTTCTGCGCGATGTACTGCCCGAGGATCTTGCCCTCGAGGGTGTAGTTGGGCTGCCACCCGAAGGTGTCCGGGTACTGGGACGTGTTGTTCCAGCAGTTGCACCCGGAGGCCACGAACAGGTCGGGCACGTGGTTGGAGTTGAGATAGCTCACCACCGAGAGGTGGGTCGGCGTGCCGAGTGCCTGGAACATCGCGTACACGCTGTCCTGGAGCACGAGCTTGCGCGTCTGGGTCGCCGTGCTCGTGGGGTTGTACTGGTCGTCCAGGTACGTGTAGTTGATCTTCCGGCCGTTGACGCCACCATGGGCGTTGACGTACTTGAAGTACGCATTGGCTGCGGGAGCAATCTCCGAGTATCCCGGCGCCGCGGGCCCGGTGAGCGGCTGGGTGCTCCCAATGGTCACCGACGTTGCGGTGATCCCGGGCGCCGACGCTGCGTTGGTGCCCGAACTGGTGCTGCCGCAGGCGGCGGACACCAACGCTGCCGCCCCTCCCGCAGCGATCACCGCCAAGCTCCTCGATCTACTGACCTGTGGTCGCATGCGTGTGCTCCTTATCTGTGCGGGTACCGGTTGCCGAAGTCATTGAGAAGGCACCTCGGGTGCGGTGGGCAGCGCGCCACGGCGGCTGGTTCGAACCATCCGCGTCACTGCGCGGACCATCGATGCCACACCTCCCGCGACGCCACGCGGGAACACGAGGATCGCGGCGATGAGGACGATGCCGTAGATGGCGAGAGGCACGTTGTTGGCCACATTACTCGAGAGATTGAGGCTGCTGGCAAAACCGCTCGTCCACACCGGGAGGTAGACGAGGATGAACGACCCGAGCACCGCCCCGATGAGACTTCCGAGCCCGCCGATGACGATGACGGTGAGCAGCGACAGGGACAGGTTGAGCGTGAAGCCACTTGGCGAGGTGACCGTCACCCAGTACGCGAACAGCGATCCCGCAAGGCCTGCGCACGCGGCGCTGATCACGAATGCAAGCACCTGCGTACGGGCAACATCGACACCGGCAAGACGCGCGGCGATCTCGTTGTCTCGGACCATCCGGAACCGCCTTCCGGTCGCGCCGCGCACCAGGTTGGCGAGCACGAAGAAGGTGACCACACCCGCCGCGAGCGCGATCCATACCAGCCACTGCACCGCTGAGAAGCTCGTACCGAGGAAGGCCGGTGGCGCAGGTGTCGGCACGCTCAGGCCCTGGTTGCCACCGAAGATGCTCGCGAAGTGCGACGGGACCTGGGGCAGCGCCACCGCGAGAGCGAGCGTGGCGCCGGCGAGATACGGTCCACGAAGCCGGGCTCCGGCGATGCCGACAATCGCGCCCGCGACGCCGGTGATCGCGATCGAAGCGACCAGCACGAGGATCATTGGGAGATCGGCGTGCCACGTGAGCAGCACTGAGGTCGTATACGCGCCGATCATCATCATCGCCCCATGGCCGAGTGACACCTGACCGTTGATGCCCGTGAGCACGGTCAGGCCGGCGGCCGAGATCGCATAGATCGCCACTCCGGTCACGTTGTAGTTGGTGTATGGATCGAAGACGAATGACGTGAGCAGCAGGAGCACGATCGCCAGCGCAAGAAAGAACAGCCCATGGCGCGCGAGGGTCGAGCGGCGCAGCGGGGTGCTCATACCTGGCGCTGCCTCCCGAAGCTGAACAGGCCTTGCGGACGAAGCATCAGCACCACGATCAGAATCACGAACCCGCCGAGTGGGGCGAGATCAGAACCGATGTAACCGCTGACATAGCTCAGCGCGAGTCCGACCGCGACCGCCCCGATCACCGCCCCGACCGGGCTCTCGAGACCGCCGATGATGGCGCCCGTGAAGCCGAAGACGAGCACCTCGTCCATGTTGCTGGGATACACGTAGACGGACGGCGCTGCCAGCGTTCCAGCCAGCGCGCCGAGCAATGCGGCCAGCCCCCATCCGAGCGTGAGCATCCTGCCGACCCGAATCCCGAGAATGCGCGCGATCTCGGGATTGAACGCCGCGGCGCGCATGCGCAGTCCGAGGGTGGTGCGTTGAAACACGAGGAACAGCAGCAGCATCGCGACCAGCACGGCGCCGATCGTGAAGAGATCGAATGGTGAGATGTCGAGTGAGGTCGACCCGGCGACGATGTTGGTGTTCGAGACGGGCACCGGAAACGATTGCGTCTGTCCACCGAAGAGCATCGGCGCCACCGCCTCGAGAAGGATGAGCACGCCAAGGCTCAGAATCACCGCGTTGAGCGGCGGTCGGGACTCCACCGGGCGCACCAGGACGCGTTCCACGATTGCGCCCAGCACGAACCCGGTTGCGAGCGCCACCAGGAAGCCGAGCCAGTACGGGGCGCCATGGCGGATCACCTCCAGGGCGATGTACGTCGTGAACATCGCCATCGCGCCCTGGGCGTAGTTGATGATCCTGGTCGCACGCCAGATCATCACCAGCGCCAGCGCCACTGCCGCGTAGACCATTCCGTTGGTGATGCCGGCAACGGTGTAGATCACGAAGAGATGCACGGTCAGAAGCCCAGGTACGCGTGGCGGAGCGCGTCATCCCCCGCAAGACGCTCGGCGCTGTCGCGCAATTCGACCCTTCCCAGCGACAGCACGATCGCCTGGTCGGCGACGGACAGCGCGGATCGTGCGTTCTGCTCGATGAGCAACACCGTCAGCTTCCGCTCGGTCACCAGTGACACGAGACGCTGCATGATCTGGGCGAGCAGGCCGCCGGCGAGGCCGAGGGAGGGCTCATCGAGGAGGAGCGCGGTCGGGCGCGCGACCATCGCGCGACCGATCGAGAGCATCTGTCGCTCGCCGCCACTGAGGTTCGAAGCGTGCACCGCGCGACGCACCCGAAGTGGCGGAAAGAGCTCGTATGCCTCCTCGATCGCCACGCGCTGGTCGGCACGGTCGCGGCGCCAGAGCCCCCCGAGGCGAAGGTTCTCGTCGACCGTCAGCTCGCTCACGATTCCGTGACCCTCCGGGACATGACTGACCCCGAGCCGCGCGATCGCCTCGGGGGATCTCCCCACCAGCTGATGGGCGCCGAGCATCACGGAACCATGACGGGGCCTCACCAGGCCGGAGATGGTTCGGACGAGCGTGGTCTTGCCGGCGCCGTTTGCACCCAGCACCGCTGTGATGCTGCCCTCCGGGACGGACAGCGACACCTTCTCGAGTGCGATCACTCCGCCGTACGCGACCGTGAGGTCGGTGATCTCAAGCATGCGCGACCGTCTGACCCAGATATGCGGTGGCGACGTCGGCGTTGGCGCGGATCTCCGCTGGTGAGCCCGAGGCGATCACCTGTCCGAGGTTGAGCACCGTGATGGTGTCGCTCACCGCCATCACCATGTCGACGTGGTGCTCCACGAGTGCGATGGCCATCCGCGTGCGCAGTGCACCGAGCAGATCGATGAGCTGGCTCACGTCGGAGGCGGAGAGCCCGCTGGCCGGCTCATCGAGGAGCAGCAGCGCGGGTTTCGCCATCAGCGCGCGGGCGATGATGACCCGCTTCTGGATGCCGTGGGGCAACGCACCCGGCGATGCGGAGGCGCGATCTGCAACGCCGAGCTCCGCGAGGTACGACATCGCCTCCTCACGAAGTGCCCCGGTGCGACGGTCCGCGCCCGGTGACGCCACGATGTCCGCGGCCAAACGAGCGCGCGAAGGAGCACCGGCGATCACATTTTCGAGCACGCTGAGCGACGGCCACAGCCCGAGGCCCTGCAGCGTTCGTGCAATTCCGAGGTGAGCCAGCCGCCATGCGGGCAGCCCGAGCAGTGACTGACCCTGGTACGTGATCGTCCCGGTGCTGGGCGTGACGAATCTCGAGACCGCGTTGAAGAGCGTGGTTTTGCCAGCGCCATTCGGCCCGATCACCCCGACGATCTGGTTGGCGCGCACGGTCAGCGAGACGCCGTCGAGAGCGACCACGCCTTCGAAGCGCACGTCGATCCCGGCGACCTCGAGCACGACAGCCGATGAGCCCGATGTCGCTACGGACACCCTACGGCGACCTTCAATCCCATGAGCGCCCGCAGGGTACAGCGATCAATGGGCCTCCGCCGTCCCTCGCAGGGGGGATCTATCGCGCGTCGTCGCTGGTTGCGATGGCGTGCTGCTCAGCGAATGGCCACGAGCACGCGATTGGCGAGATGCTGCCACAAGGTTCCCACCTCGACAAAACCGGCGGCGAACAGCGCAGATCGGTGGAACTCATAACTGTGCGCCTCGTCCTCGTGCGGGTGCGTGTGCCAGCGCTGGTCTCGCTCCGCCACCGCCTCGGCGAGCCCAGGTTCGGCGACAACGGCTGACCACCAGGCGTCGTAATCCTCGGCACCGGGCGGCGCGTCCGGCCATTCCGGGCGCACCTCGCGCGCGCCCGCGGCGATCGCCTGCTGGTCGTGGTCGAAGTCGAGCCGGTCTCCGTCGAGAAACACGGCTCCTGGGCGAAGCACCCCGGCGAGAGTCCGATATAGGCGAACGAGTTGCTCGAGGCCGAGCCAATGCAGCGCGGTGGTCGACACCGCGGCGTCGTACGGGCCCGGCGCAGGCAGGGCGCTGATCCAATCCGCGCGCAGGTCGGCGTCCAGAAACTGAATGTTTCTGGCTCCGAGAGCGCCACGACCGATGGCGAGCAGCACGGGGTCGGCGTCAATAGCGACGACCCGTGCACCGGGAATTCGATCGACGACGCGAGCGCTCAGCGATCCCGGCCCGCACCCGAGGTCCAGCACGCGTGGCTCGGGTCCCGCAAACGCCGCCACCGCGTCGGTCATGGCGGCGAAGCGTTCCTCACGGTCGGGGATGTGTCGTTGCTGCTGCGCGTCCCACCGCGCCAGCCAGTTCGTGTAATTGACGGTAACGCTCTCGGTGCTCATGAACGGGGTATGTACCACATCACCGTTCGGCCACTGCGGGCAGCTTCAGGGTGATCGCCGTGCCGTCTTCGATGCTGCTCGTCGCAGCCACCGAGCCACCATGCGCCTCCACGACGTCGCGGACGATGGCGAGGCCGAGCCCCGACCCGCTGGATGATTGACCCTTCACGAAGCGGTCGAACACGCGCGGCAGCAGATCTGGGGGAATTCCCGCGCCGTCGTCGTGCACGGTGAGCACCACGTACCCGTCGGCAGCGATTCCATTGACAGCGATGGTGCCGCCGGTGCGAGCGTGCGCGAGCGCGTTGCTGACGAGGTTGCCCAGAACCCCGCGCATCCTCGCCGGGTCGGCATCGATTGCCGGTACGCCCGCGTCGACCTTCTCGGTGAGCTGCACGTTCGCGGTCCGTGCCTCTGCGCCAAACGCGTGCAGCGTCTCGTTGACCAGAACCGCAACATCGACCGGCTCACGATGGAGCCGTAGCGCGCCGCTCTCCGCCAGCGTCAGGGTGCTGAGGTCGTTGACCAGCATCTCCAGCGACTCGGTCGCGCTCACGATCGGGGTCATGTGTTCGGCATCGGCCGGGTAGATCCCGTCCGCGATCGCCTCGGCCTGCCCTCGGATGATCGAGAGGGGGGTGCGCAGCTCGTGGGCGATGTCGGCAAGGACCGATCGGCGCCGAGTCTCCTCGGCTTCCAGACGACCGCTCATCTCGTTCATCGCCCGCGCCAGCGAACGCAGGTCTGATGGCCCGCGTACCGGAACTCGCGTCGACAGGTCGCCGCCCTCAATGCGGTGCGCTCCCTCGATGAGCGCCCCGACGGGCGCCGCGAGGCGACGAAGCACCAGGATCGCCACGATGATCGCGACCCCGCCGAGAGCCAGGGCTGTGACCGCCACAGCGGTGTCGAACGGCGCCGAATTGACCACGCCAAAGGCGCTGAGCAGAAGCCAGACCACTCCGAAAATCGCGCTGAGCACCACGAGCAGAGCGATCCCGGCGAGGCAGCCGATGCGCCGAGCGATGCGCCGCCCATGACGCTGCCAATTCGGGCCTGCTCCCCACGGACCTCGCTCGCCCTCCGGCCACCACGGAGGGCGGCCACCGCCGCCATCTTTTCGCCACGGCGGTCCGTTGGTCATGCGTCGCCGTCCACGAGTCGATAGCCGACCCCGAAGACGGTCTGCAGGTGCTGCGGCGAGCGTGGATCGCGCTCGATCTTCCGGCGGATGTTCTTGACATGCGCATCGATGGCTCGTTCAAACGACTCGACCGCGACGCCGTGGACCGCGTCGAGCAGCTGCGCCCGCGTGAACACACGCCCGGGCTGGCGGGCCATATGCAACAGCAGTTGGAACTCGGTCGCAGTCAGCGGCACGTCGCGCCCGTCGACCTGCACCTGCATACGTGGCGCGTCGAGAACGATCGACTCGCCCACGCGCACGACGTCATCATGCATCGCCGCCGACTGTGCCCTGCGGAGGACAGCCCGCACTCGCGCAACGATCTCTCGCGCGCTGAACGGCTTGGTGACGTAGTCGTCAGCGCCGAGTTCCAGGCCGGCGACCCGGTCGGCCTCCTCGGTTCGTGCCGTGAGCATGATGATGGGCACGTCTCCCGCTCGCCGCATGGCTCGCGCGACGTCGAGCCCATCCATGCGGGGCAGCGTCAAATCAAGGATCACGAGGTCCGGACGGTTGCGCGCAAACACCGTCAGCGCGTCATCGCCGTTGCCCGCAGTGAGCACGTCGAAGCCAGCGCGCTCGAGGTAGTCGCGAACCAGGCGCACGATCGCCGGTTCGTCGTCGACAATCAGCACCCTGGTCATGGCGAACCTCATCGTAGGGTCGACGTGGGGCGGCGAGCGGCCGCCGCCCCACGCGCCGTCAGGCCGATTGCGGCGTGGCCGTGGAGGCCTCGGGCTCCGATGCCTTGCGGCCGGTGCACTCACCACCTCCCCAGCCCTTGCCACGAGGCCCGAACGTCCCCGGACCGAATCCACGCCAGTTGCGGCGCCGGGGAGTCAGCCCGAGCACCCGTGGCAGCACCAGGGTGCCGAGGAAGGTGATCACGATGAACCCGGGATCGCGGGTGGTGATGCCCACCGCGGTTGCCGCCCCGACGGCCACGAGCCCCCAGGCAGTGCGTCCTGCACGATACATGTCGATTCTCCTTGTGGAGGGTTGAACGGTACATGCATCACTGTCGTGCCCAGATGTGAATCAAGTGTGAGCGAGGGACGGAGGTCTGGCGCACGGTCGGTGGTCACGCCGGCGCGAGAACGGCCGTGCGGAGGAGGGCATTCACCTCAGCCGCAGCCTCGAGAGTCACCATTGGGCGGCGTTGGCGATGGTGATGGAGCGCGCGCTCGGCACCCGTCGTGAGATCTCGCCGGCCATGCTGTGAAGACACGGCACGTCGAGCTCTCCGACCACGACGGTGGGGTGCGGCCATGGACCTCTGGCTCTACTCCGTCGGCCCTGTCCTTCCACGTCGTAGTAGAGGTCGGCCCCCACCACCGGGAGCCGACCCTGCCGCGTCATCGACGATCGCAGGCGCTCACGAGCCCTTCGCGTAGTCGCCGAAGCCCGCCCAGTCGACGACGACACACGCCTCATCGCCGACGGTCCAGGCGTCGTGCCCT
>JBIOIZ010000041.1:0-25477 GCA_044450385.1 Candidatus Dormibacteria bacterium | reverse complement strand
CGAGGGGTTGGCGCCGCTCAGGACGACGGTGACCGGAAAGGTCGCCACGCCCGACGTGACCGTCGCGGCCTCAGCAACGGCGGTCACCTTGCCCGCCACCGCCTGGCTCGATCCGGCGGCGACAACCTGCGCGCTCTGTCCAACGGCGATGTCATTGACGAGCGCATCGCTCACGGAACCCGTGACCTCGAAGACGCCGGCCGCGATGATCACGATTGCGTGAGTCGCCGTTCCGCTCGCGCCGGACGATGCGCCGCCGGTGCCACCGCTCGAGATCTGTTGCCCGTCGGTGATGTTCACCGCTTCGACGGTGCCGCCGGTCGGCGCCTTGAGCGTCGCCGCGTTGACGGCGGCCTGGGCGTTGCTCAGGTTGACCTGATCGATCTGGACCTGGCTCTGGGCGACTGCGATCTGGGCTGATGTCGTCGTCGATCCGCTCTGGAGCGCGGTGAGGGAGAGCTTCGCGTTCTGCCACTGCACCTTGTCCGCGTTGACCTGACCCTGGGCCTGGTCATCGCCCTGCGTGCTCTTGACCTCGGCGCCCTGCCACGCCTGATAGTCCTGCGCGATCGTCGCCTCATCCTGTGGACACGGCGGCGTGGTGTCACCGGATGTGCAGCCGGCTGCGGTGGCGGCTGCCTGTGCTGTCGTGTACGCGCTGTAGGCCTGAGCCACCATCTCTGCGTTCACGGCTCTCGTGTCCGCGAGGCTCGTCAGCGCGTTCTGGTACGAGACATATGAGCTGTTGACCTGCGCCTCGGCCTGAGCGAGGCTGGTGGCCGACGTGCCCGCCTCGGCCTGGGTGAGATTCGCCTGCGCCGATGCCAGGGTCGCCTCAGCCTGCGTGAGGCTGGCGTCCACGGTGCTGGGATCCTGGGTTGCCAGGACCTCGCCGGCGGTGACCGTCTGTCCCGACTGGACGTTCACAGCGGTGACCTTTCCCGCACCTGCAAAATCGACGTCTGTCTCGCCGTCTGGCGCGAGATTCCCCGACAGCGACACCGTCTGCGTCACCGTTCCGAGCGTCGCGACACCGGTGCGATATGACACGCTCGCCGCATCGCCACGAGTCAGCATGTACGCCCCGGTACCCGCAGCAATGATCACCACGACGATGCCGATGATGAATGGCCGGCGCATCAAGCGACGTCTCACAATCGATAGCTCCCACAGCCGGTTGCGGCAACGACCATCGGCCATGATCCTGTGCCCGGCATCCTTTCAGGAGCGTGACGGGCTGCGGACGTCTTGCGGCCGGTGCCGACATCGCGTACCCCGTACGTGGGCGGAGCAGGGATCGAACCCGCGACCTCCTCGGTGTAAGCGAGGCGCTCTAACCAGCTGAGCTATCCGCCCGTGACGACTGTATCTCCAGGGGCGCTCAATTGCTCGACGGTGCCATCACTGTGCCCGACCAGCACCAGGTCCGCCATGCCCAGGAAGAGCCCGTGGCCGGCAGCTCCGGGGACCGACGCAATCTCCGCGGCGAGCGTCTCCGGGTCGGCGACGTCGGTGAACTCGCTGTCCGCGATGAGGTTGCCGTTGTCGGTGGTGAACAGCTCACCATTTGCCGCGGTTCGGAACGCGAAATCGAGCGACGTTCGTTCGGACAGCGCGTACAGGGTCCTCGCGCAGCCGAACTTGATGACCTCGACAGGGAGGCGTCCGGTGAGCCGGGTCTTGTATTTGCTGTCATCGACAATAACAACGAAGCGTGCTGCGGATGCCGCGACGATCTTCTCGCGCAGCATGGCGCCGCCTTTGCCCTTGATCAGACGCAACCAGGGGTCGACGCTGTCGGCGCCGTCGACTGCGAGGTCGAGGCCGGCGGGTCCGAGTTCCTCGACGACAATGCCGTGCTCGGCTGCCAGCACGGCACTCGCCGTTGAGGTCGCGACGGCGCGAACCGACAGGCCCTCGCGCACCCGCTTCGCGAGACCGAGGATGAACCACCGCGCAGTCGTGCCGGTCCCCAGGCCGACACGCATACCGTCGTCAACCAGCGGCACCGCGGCCTCCCCTGCCGCGCGACGGGCGGCATCGACGTCCACGCGTGCAGCGTAGCGGTCAGGAGGCCAGGCGTCTGCTCAGCTCACTCGCCGTGGTGGAGACCGCCTCTCGGTGCACGCCCTCAGGCTGGCGCATGAAGCGCTCCTGGACGACGAACACGGCTTCGATAAGCTCCGCCGCGGAGGTCCGGGGCCGGAAGGTGACCCCGCGCCGCCGGAGTGAAACCAGGACTCGGGTTGGAATTGGACCGCCGCGAAGGTTCACTTCCTCGAGCTGGGTGAGCAGCCCATCGAGCTCGCACAGCGTTTCGCGTCGCTGCACCCGTTGTCGTTCCTCTTCTGCTGACCACACCAATTGATTGAGGACGCGGTTTCGGACGAAGGTGGCCATGACGCTCCCTCGGCTCGTCCACCGGGTTCGGGGGTTTGATGTGACGTAGGGTGAGTCGGACCGAACAGATGGACGTCCTGTGGTCGCGATCCTACCGATTTGTGGGCCATTTGCATAGCGGAACACATGTTCGGAACGCGATGCGGGCGGCACCGGCTCAGGCCGCGGTCGCCTCGGCAGTGATGGGACCGAGAAGCGCGCTCAGTGGACCGGCGTCCGCCAACCGGCAGCCGAACGCGGATGCGATGGCTGTTGCCAGCACTGGTGCTACCTCATCAGGCGTGTGACCCGGAGCGCCGAGCGTCTCGAACGACGCGACCCCCGCTCCGTCGATGCCGCAGGGCGTGACCCGGTCGAACCAGCTCAGGTCGGTGGCGACGTTCAGGGCGACGCCATGCGTGGTGACGCCCCCGGCCAGCTTCACGCCGATGGCGCCGAGCTTCTCCTCGCCGGCCCAGACTCCCGTGTACGGGGGCCTGCGTGCCACGGTGATCCGGTATTCCGCAGCCGTGGCGATGAGCGCGGCCTCGAGTGCGCGGAGATAACGGTCGACGTCGCCATGGGACGGGTGACGCGGGATCGGGAAGATCCCGTTCAAGCGCACGATCGGATAGGCCACCAGCTGACCTGGCCCGTGAAAGGTGACCGACCCGCCGCGATCGACCTCGAGGAATTCCGCGCCAGCAGCGACCAGCGCGTCGGGGCCGGCGCCGAGATGGCGGGCTTCACCGGTGCGACCCATGGTGTAGACGGGAGGGTGTTCGAGCAGGAGCACGGCGTCCTCGGCGAGCGAGCCGGATCGGCGTGCCAGCGCGATCTCACGCTGCAGCGCCCAGGCATCCTGGTAGCCGACCGTCCCCAACCAGGCCCAGCGCAGGACCGGGCGCTCGATCACGCCACTCATCCCGCGTGCGCGGCCACCGCCTGCTCGTGGGCGTGGTAGCTGGACCGGACGAGCGGCCCCGACTCGACGTGCTTGAATCCGAGCGACTTGCCGTGGGCCTTGAGCTCGGCGAACTCGTCGGGATGCCAGTAGCGGATCAGCGGATGGTGCTTGAGCGAGGGCCGAAGATACTGGCCGATCGTGACGATCTCGATGTCGTGAGCGCGCATCTGGTCGAGCAATTCCTTGACCTCGTGCATCTCCTCGCCGAGCCCGACCATGAGCCCCGACTTGGTCCGGCTCCGCGGCTCCATTCGCTTGGCGGCGCCAAGCAGCTCGAGGCTGCGATCGAGCAGCGACTTCGGCCTGACCCGGCGATAGAGACGGCCAACCGTCTCGACGTTGTGATTGAAGATCTCAGGGACCTCCTCCATGACGGTGCGCAGCGCGCCATGGTCGCCCTGAAAGTCGGGCGTCAAGACCTCGATCGTGGTGCCGGGCGACAGCGCGCGAATCGATCGAATCGTCGCTGCGAAGATGCGGGCGCCACCGTCGGCGAGGTCGTCACGGTCGACCGAGGTGACCACCGCGTGGCGCAGACCCATGCTGGCGACCGCCTCGCCGACCCGGCGAGGCTCGTCCCAGTCGATGTCGCCCCCGCGCTTGCCGCTCTTCACGGCGCAGAAGGCGCAGGCTCGGGTGCAGACGTCCCCGAGGATCATGAAGGTCGCGGTGCCGTGTCCCCAGCACTCGGCGATGTTCGGACAGCGGGCCTCTTCGCAGACCGTGTTGAGATTCTGCCCGCGCATGATCCCCTTGATCTGAGCGTAGCCGTCGCCCGCCGGCAGCTTGACGGTGAGCCATTCGGGTCGCCGGTCAACGCCGTCCGGAAGAAGACGCTGATGCAGCGGGCGGGGATCGGCCACCGGAACGGGCCGCAGACGGATCTGGTCCATGGGGCTCTCTCACTCTACACACTCGCTGCGCCACAATCGCCCGGATGAGTTCTCAGCCGCCGGTCAACGAGCCGGTCCACCTCTACGCCCCCGGCTCGCCGGAGCGCGCCCGGCTCCGCACCGCCGTCCACGAGATGCAGGCAACCGCGCCCCACAACGTGCCCCTCCACATCGGCGGTCGGACGTTTGACGGCCACGGCGATCGGATCTCGGTCACCGCGCCGCATCGCCACGCCCTGGCGCTCGTGGAGGCGTCGACCGCCACCGCCGCCGACGTCGGGGCGGCGGTCGACGCCGCGCTGGCCGCGCACCACGATTGGTCGACGGCGCCGTGGGAGACGCGAGCCTCGGTCTTCCTTCGCGCCGCCGACCTGCTGAGCGGCCCCTATCGGGACCGGCTCAACGCGGCCACGATCCTCGGACAGAGCAAGAGCGTCCATCAGGCTGAGATCGACGCCGCCTGCGAACTGATCGACTTCTGGCGCTGGAACGTGTACTTCGGCGAGCAGCTGCAGACCATCCAGCCGGTATCGTCTGGGGGGACGTGGAACCGGATGGAGCACCGTCCGCTGGAAGGCTTCGTGCTGGCGATCAGCCCGTTCAACTTCACCTCGATCGGCGGAAACCTGGCTGCCGCGCCGGCGATCGTGGGCAACACCGTCGTCTGGAAGCCGGCCACCACCGCGCTCCTGGCGGCCCAGGTGATCATGGAGATCCTCGAAGCCGCCGGGCTTCCGCCCGGAGTCATCAACCTGGTCGCCGGACCGGGGGCCGCGGTCTCGGAGGGTGCGGTCAAGCACCCGTCGCTCGCGGGCATTCACTTCACCGGTTCGACGGACACGTTCCAGCACCTCTGGGGCACGGTCGCCGCCAACCTCGGCACGTACAAGACGTACCCACGGCTGGTCGGTGAGACCGGCGGCAAGGACTTCGTGCTCGCCCACCCGTCGGCCTCACGCGAGGCGCTGCTCGTCGGGCTGCTGCGCGGATCGTTCGAGTATCAGGGCCAGAAGTGCTCCGCCTCGTCGCGCGCGTACATCCCCCGTTCGGTGTGGGAACGCCTCCGCGAGCCGCTCGCCGCGGCGACCGAGGCGATTCCCGTGGGCGACCCGGCCGAGTTCTCCACCTTCATGGGCGCGGTCATCGACGAGCCAAGCTTCCGAAAGCACGAGGCCGTCCTGGCTGCGGCGCGCAGCGATCCGGAACTCACCCTGATCGCCGGCGGCGAGTGCGACGGGGACGTGGGGTGGTTCGTCCACCCCACCATCCTCGAGACGGCGAATCCACGCCACGACCTGATGCAGCGCGAGCTCTTCGGCCCGATCCTCACCATCTATTCGTATCCCGATGCGGACTGGCTCTCGGTGCTCGACCTGGTGGACACGACGTCGCCGTATGCCCTCACCGGCGCGGTGTTCGCGGACGACCGCGCCGCCATCGACGAGGCAGCAGCGCGCCTTCGCTACGCCGCCGGCAACTTCTACGTCAACGACAAGCCGACGGGCGCGGTGGTCGGTCAGCAGCCGTTCGGCGGCGCGAGGATGAGCGGGACCAACGACAAGGCAGGATCGATGCTGAACATGCTCCGCTGGGTGTCACCTCGGGCGATCAAGGAGACCTTCGTCCCGCCGACCGAGTGGCGATACCCCCACCAGGACCCCGACTGACCGGTTCCGCCGAAAGGCGTTGACCCCTGAGGCTTGCGTTCTCGGCTTCCCACGGGCTTGACATATTCCGATATCGGTATATGATGTGTCCATGGCCAGAGCCGCAACCACGACGGACGCGTTCAACGCCGTCGCCGAACCCCGGCGCCGCCAGATCCTGGATCTGCTGGCGGCCGGCGACCGTCCGGTGAACGACCTTGTCGCCGAGCTCGGCCTTCCCCAGCCCCTCGTCTCCAAGCACCTTCGGGTGCTGCGCGAGGTGGGCCTGGTGGCCGTGCGCGATCTTGGCAGGCAGCGGGTGTACTCCCTGAACGGGCACCCGCTCAAACCGATCCACGACTGGGTCAGGGCCTACGAGGAGTCCTGGTCGCAGCGATTCGATCGTCTTGACATCGTGTTGGAGGAACTCAAGGACAAGGAGGACAGTCATGGCAGCGACAGCAACTAGGGGATCGGCAGTGGTGACCCTTCCATCGGACACCCAGATCAAGGTCACGCGCGAGTTCAACGCGCCCAAGCACCTCGTCTACAACGCCTGGACGACGCCCGAGCTCATCAAGCGGTGGTGGTCCGGCGACCGAGGCGAGGTCACGGTTGCGGACGTCGATCTGCGAGTCGGCGGCACCTGGCGCTACGCGATGACCGCGAATCAGGGCTTCGAGGTGGCGTTCCACGGCGAATACCGCGAGATCGTTCCCAACGAGCGGATCGTCTCAACGGAGATGTTCGAGGGCGCGCCCGACGCCGGCCA
Source organism: Candidatus Dormibacteria bacterium (assembly GCA_044450385.1). Taxonomy (GTDB): domain Bacteria; phylum Chloroflexota; class Dormibacteria; order Aeolococcales; family Aeolococcaceae; genus Palsa-851. The sequence continues at coordinate 18,820 of JBIOIZ010000041.1, read as the reverse complement.
TTCCGTCAGCACACTGGAACTCACGGAGCAGGACGGTCGAACGACAGTCACGATCCTGATCGAGTACCCGAATCGCGAGACCCGCGACCTGGTCATCAGCACGGGTATGGAAGGCGGACTTCAGGAAGCCCTCGACCACCTCGAGGCGGTCGCGATCTCGCTCAGCTGAATCCCAACCCCATCACGGAACCTTGCACGCCTGGCCCGGAGCGGACGGTCGAAACGGCCGTTACGCCCGCCAGCGCGTGCAGGACCGGGTGGGCCTGCGCCTGCAGGAGCAGCTCCCCGGGTGGCGAGGGGTTCGCCGTGGGGTCGACGGGTACTCGGCGGCAACCCGGATCAGGGCGTGGAACCGGCTCTCGTCGATGATGCCCTTCTCCAGCGCGCGCTGCGCCCATGCCGGCGGGGTCCGGAGCCCCCATGCATCGAAAGCGCCTTGCTCGATCATCGTTCCTCCTGATGATAGCCAGGACGGGCTAAACCAGCGTCCCCAAGGGATCCAGTCCTTCGAGGAGCTTCTGGACTGAGGTCACGAAGCGCGTCGCCTGGAAGCCGTCGTTGATGCGGTGGTCGAAAGACAGGCCCAGGTTCATGATCGGCCGGATCGCGATCGCGTCACCGACGACGACCGGCCGCTTCACCACGAGATCCATTGTCATGATCGCCGCCTGCGGCTGGTTGATGATCGCCTGGGTCATCACGGCGCCGAGGGCGCCGGTGTTGTTGAGCGTGAAGGTACCGCCCTGAATCTCGTCGAGCTTGAGGTGGTTGCTGCGCGCCCGCGCGCCGAGATCCGCCATTGTGGTCGCGAGCCCGACGATGCTCAGCCGGTCGGCATCGCGAACCACAGGCACGATGAGATTGTCCTCGAGCGCCACGGCGATCCCGAGGTTGATCGCCCGCTTGACCACGATGCCCGCATCGCTCCACGACGCGTTGAGGGTCGGATGCCGTTGCAGCGCCTCGACCACCGCCCGCGCAACGAACGGCAGGAAGGTGAGCTTGACGCCGTGCCGTTCCTCGAACGCAGCCTTCTCACGATCGCGAATCTTCGATACCGCCGACATGTCGACCTCGACCATCACGTACGCATGCGGCGACGTCTGCTTGCTCCGGACCATGTGCTCCGCAATCGCCTTCCGTACCTGCGTCAGCGGAACAACCGTCTCGCCATCGCCACCGGTGAAGGAGGCAGGGACAGCGGAAGCAGCGGCTGGTACCGGCCCCACCGCCGAAGCCGGCTGAGGTGCCTGCGCCGGCGACATGGCCGTTGGAGTCGCCCCAGCCGGCGCGCGCCCGGAGCCAGACGCGCCAGCCTCAGCATCCCGCCGCTGCACGTACTCAAGAACGTCCTTCTTGGAGATCCGGCCGCCGATCCCGCTCCCGGTGATTTGCGAGAGGTCAACACCGTGCTCTCGGACCAGCATCCGTACGGCAGGCGTGACGTGATATCCGCCTCCCTGGCCGTTCCCACCGGCTGCTTCATCCGACGCCGGCGCGTCCGACGCCGGTTCGGTGAACGCATCCTGGATCGGAGCCACAGCGGTCTCCCCCCCGGCCTCCACTTCGGCAGGCGCTGCATGCGACTCGACAGCGGCCGGCTGCGGCTCGGCAGATGCAGCCGGCGAGCTCACCTCAGGCGTCGCTGCAACGGCAGCGGTCTCCTGCGCCACGGGCTCGGCTGCTCCCGCAGATGCGCCGGCGCCGGTATCGATTGAACAGATCGGCTGACCCACGGGAACGACCGTGCCCTCCGGAGCGATCAGCTGGGACATCACGCCATCGGCCGGCGCAGGGATCTCAGCGTTGACCTTGTCGGTGATCACCTCTGCGATCGATTCGTATTTTGCGATCGCGTCGCCGGGGTGCTTGAGCCAGCGGGCGATGGTGCCCTCGGTGACGCTCTCACCGAGCTGCGGCATCGTGACGGTCAGTGCCATTTCGCGATGTTCCTTGTGTTCGGGTTCAGTACGCGGCAAGCTCGCGGAGCTTGGCCTCGACCTTGCTGGGCGTGACCAGGTAGAACTGTTCCAGCGGTGGTGAGAACGGCATCGCTGGTATTTCGGGGCCACCGAGGCGCATCACCGGAGCATCAAGACTCTCGAAGCAGTCCTCGGCGATGATGGCGGCAACCTCGGAGGCAACGCTCACCGCCAGGTTGGCCTCCTGGACGATCAGGACCTTGCCGCACTTGCTCGCGCTCTCGACGATCGCTGCACGATCGAACGGACGCAGCGAACGCAGGTCGACGACCTCGCAGGAAAACCCATCTGCAGCAAGGCGATCGACCGCTTCGAGCGAGGTGTGCACCATCATCCCGTAGCTGAACAGTGCGATGTCGGTGCCTTCACGCACGACACGGGCGCGATCGAGCGGCACGGTGTACTCGCCGTCCGGTACCTCGCCCTTGATCGCACGGTACGCGCGTTTGTGCTCGAAGTACAGCACAGGGTCCGGGTCGCGCAGCGCCGAGATGATCATCCCCTTCGCGTCGTAGGGATTCGACGGCACCACGACGCGCAATCCCGGGATGTGAGCGAAGATCGCCTCGATGGACTGCGAGTGATACAGCGCACCGTGCACGCCACCGCCGAACGGTGATCGCAGCACCATCGGCACGTTCCAGTCACCGTTGCTGCGGTAGCTGATCTTTGCGGCTTCGCTGATGATCTGATCGACCGCCGGCATGATGAAATCCTGAAACTGGATCTCGGCGATCGGACGGAGTCCATTCATCGCCGCGCCGATGGCGACACCGACGATCAGCGATTCGGCGAGCGGGCTGTCGAGAACCCGCCACTCGCCGAACTGCTTCTGCAGGCCCTCAGTGACGCCGAAGACGCCACCCTTCGCACCGACATCCTCGCCGAGGATCATGACGCGCGGATCACGCTGCATCTCCTCGCGGATGCCGTCGCGGATGGCCTCGATGTACGACTTCTGCGGCACCCTTCAGTCTCCTGTCTCGGTGTACACATGCATCATCGCGGTGTCGGGCGAGGGAAGCGGCGACGCTTCGGCCTCGTCGGTCGCGCGATCGAGCTCGAGCACCAGCTCAGCTCGCATCTCGTCAGCCTCGCCGGCCTGCATGACACCGAGCTCCTCGAGCGTTGCCTTGAAGCGCTGCAACGAGTCCCGCTCGCGCTCGGCCTCGAGCTCCTCGGCGTTGCGGTAGCGCCGCTGATCGTCGTCCGAGCTGTGCGATGTCAGGCGCAGCACCTTCGCCTCGATGAGCGTCGGTCCGTCGCCGCGGCGCGCGCGCTTGACCGCCTCGCGAGCCGTTCTGTAGCAGGCGATCGCATCGCAACCGTCGACGATCACACCCGGAATGCCGTATCCCTTTGCGCGATCGGCGACATCCTGGGTCGGCATCTGCTTCTGCCACGGGACGCTGATCGCAAACCCGTTGTTCTCGACCAGGAAGATCACAGCGAGCTTGTGGATCGCCGCAAAGTTGAGCGCCTCGTGAAAATCGCCCTCGCTCGTTCCGCCCTCGCCGATCGAGGTCAGCGTCACCGCGTCCTCGCCGCGCATTCGCGAGGCGAGGGCGATTCCCGCTGCGTGGAGCAACTGCGTCCCCACCGGCGACCCGGTGGTGATGATGTTCAGGCGGCGGCATCCGTAATGCGCCGGCATCTGCCGGCCGCCGCTGTTCGGATCGGCGGCGCGTTGCAGCACCGACAGGATGTGATCCTTGGGGGTCATGCCGAGCACGAGCGTCAAGGCCAGGTCCCGGTAATACGGGGCAATCCAGTCGTACGCGGGTCGCAGGTTCATGCCAAAGGCGACCTGAACCGCCTCATGCCCTTCTGCTGAGATCCAGAACGGCGCCCGACCCTGGCGGTTGAGCACCCACAGGCGCTCGTCGAGCAACCGGGAACGGAGCATGTGCCGGTACATGAGCCGGAGCGTCTCGGCGTCGAGCCCGGCGCGAGCCTTCGTCTCTGTCCGTGTCATTGCCACCTGTCGATCATGCCTCCGAACGAAGCTGACGCCACCGGTTACTGGGACGCTCCACAGCGGCTCAAATGTGGATTGCCTCACCACTCACGGCAAGCGCAGCTTCTGAGAGCACTTCGCTGAGTGTAGGGTGCGGTGCCACCGCGTGGCCCATCTCGAAAGCGGTGGTCTCGAGCAGCCCCCCCAGTGCGGGTCCCCAGATGAGCTCCGTCACCTCGTGACCGATGATGTGGACGCCGAGGACGGTACCGTCCGCCTTGTTCGCGACCACCTTGCAGAACCCCCCGGCCTCGCCCCAGATCAGCGCCCTGCCATTGCCGCGGAACGGCATGACCCCGGTCGCGACCTCGTACCCGGCGGCCTGCGCCTCTGCCTCGCTGAGCCCCATCGATCCGATCTGTGGGGTGCAGTAGGTTGTGCGGGTCACCAGGCGGGGATCGAGCGGGTGCGGATCGCGCCCCGCGATCGCCTCGACGGCCAGCACGCCTTCGTGAAGCGCCTTGTGTGCAAGCTGGAAGCCACCGACGACGTCACCGACGGCGCTGACCCCGGGCTCGCCGGTACGAAGCATCGGATCGACCACGATGACGCCACGGTCGACGACGACGCCGGTGCCCTCGATGCCGATGTTCTCGACGTTGGCCGCCCTGCCCACCGCGACGAGAAGAATCTCCGCCTGGAGGCGCTGCTCCTTGCCGTCCTCACCCGCGACGGTCACCGCTACCCCGCCCTCGTTGCGCTCGACCGAGCCGAGGTCGAGGCGGTGGCCGGTCAGACACGTGATACCCCGCGCCTCGAACTGGCGCCGGAGTTCGGTGCCGACGGCGACATCCTCGAGCGGGACCAGGTTCGGCAGCATCTCCACGATGGTCACCTCGGCGCCACAGCTGCGATAGAGCGAGGCGAACTCGACGCCCACGGCACCGGCGCCGAGGACGATGGCGGACACAGGGACGCGGTTCGTGAACAGCGCCTCGTCGCTGGTGAGGATGACGCTGCCGTCGGCCGCAACCCCCGGCAGCTGCTTGGGGCGTGAGCCGGTGGCGAGGATGACCGCGCCTGCCTCGATCTCCACGGGGTCGCCACTCGGCGGCGCGACGGTCAGACGGCCTGCGCCATCGAGGCGTCCACGTCCGCTGACGACGCTCACCCTGTTCTTGCGCAGGAGGAACTGCACCCCCTTGTGCAGCTGGCTCACCACCTGGTCGCGCCGGCGGCCAGCGACCGAGTAGTCGAGATGGACGTCGCCGGTGGTGATCCCGAAGGCCGCGGCGTGACCGAGCTCGTCGAGGAGCGCAGCACTCTGCAGCAGTGCCTTGGCCGGGATGCACCCGCGGTGCAGGCAGGTGCCGCCGACCTTGTCCTCCTCCACGAGCACCACGCTGAGTCCAAGTTGGGCCGCGCGAATCGCTGCGGGGTAGCCGCCCATCCCGCCCCCGAGAATGGCGATGTCAAATCGTTCGGCCACGGGCTCTGAGTATATCGGCGGGATCCTTCGGGTCATCCGCGGTGACCGAATTCATCGAACCGGACGGCGTCGTCGCCGTCGACGTCACGCGGAGAGGAAGCGGCGAACCCCGAGGAAGCTGCCCAACGCACCGACGGCGACGCCGCCGATCAGCAGCACGATGAGCAGGGTGATCGTGTAGCGGGCGTCGAACGGCACGCTCAGCAGGTTGCCCTGGGCCGCCTGGACGAACAGGCGGTATGCGCCAAAGACCACAGCCCCCGAGAAGACGGCGGCGAGCAACCCCCCGAGCATCCCCTCGAGGATGAATGGCCAGCGGACAAACCAGTCGGTTGCACCGACGAGCTTCATGATCTCGATCTCGGTTCGCCGCGAGTACACCGCGGTTCGGATCGTATTCATGATGATCACGATGCTGATGGTCAGGAGAATGATCGCGATGATCGCCCCGACCCACTGGATCACGGTGATGACGGTGTTCAGCTTGCCGATCACGTCGGAGTTGTAGTCGGTCGGGGTCGTGCTGTCGACGATCGGTGTTGCCTTCGCCTCGGCGTTGAACTGGCTGAGGTCGGTGAGCTTGCGGACGTTGAGATTCAGCGACGCCGGGAGTGGGTTGCTCCCCAAAACGTTGAGCGCGCTGGCGATCGACGGATTCTGCGACGCCTGTTGCGCCGCCTGGTCCTTGGTTTCGAAGCTGACCGATATCACCCGCCGGTCATGCTTGAGCCGGCTCTCGAAATTCGTGATCGCCGCCAGGGACGCGTTGTCCGACAGGTAGATCTTCAGGTGGCTCGCGTTCTGCTCCTGACCCTGCAACACCGTGTTCACGGAGTGCGTGAAGAGGAGGGACCCGCCCACGAGAAAGATGATCAAACCCATGGTGAACACGCCCGCCAGCGAGACGCCCAGGTTGCGACGGAAATTCTGTCCGGCGCTGTGGAGCGCGAACCACAGCGAGGCGAGGACCTGCCTCACAGGGTTGCGGTCCCTTCGCGCAGGTAGCTGCCCTCGGCCTCGTCTCTGACCACGCGTCCGTTGTCGATCGCAATGACACGCCGGCGGACGAGGTCGACCACCTCGCGGTTGTGGGTCGCCATCAGCACGGTCGTGCCGCGATGATTGATCTGGAGGAGCAGTTGCACGATGCCCCACGACGTGTCGGGGTCGAGGTTGCCGGTCGGCTCATCGGCGAGGAAGATGCGAGGCCGGTGCACGAGCGCCCGTGCGATCGCCACGCGCTGCTGCTCACCACCGCTCAATTCGTCCGGGAACTTGTCGAGCTTGTCCTCGAGACCGACGATCCAGAGGACCTCCTCGACCTTCTCGCGCAGGTGGCGCTGGCCTGGCCGGGTCACCTGGAGGGCGAACGCGACGTTCTGCGCGACGGTGCGCCGGGCGAGCAGCTTGTAGTCCTGGAACACGATGCCGAACTTGCGCCGCAGCTTGGGAAGCTTACGGTGCGACATCCGGCTCACCTCCTGGCCGTCGATGAAGATCCGCCCGGTCGAGGGAGCCTCGTCGCGGATCAGCAGGCGGACCAGGGTCGACTTGCCGGCGCCGCTCGGGCCGACCAGGAAGCAGAAGTCGCCCTGATGGATCGCCAGATCAACGTCGCGCAGGGCCTCCGTACCGTTCGGGTAGACCTTGCTCACGCCGTGGAACGAGATGACTGGGCGCAGCGCGTGCTGAGGGGGGGCCGCAGATCGTTCGGCGACCGCCACGCTCACCAGGCTGCCTCCTGGGGCGGTGTCTTCATAGGATGGTGTCTGGGATCGCTACTGGGTCGGCGGCCAGTATAGACCGGGGGTCCGCCGGACTCCCGCGATATTTCACAGATTGGTCACTTCCGTAGTGGGATTGGCCGATCAGGATGCCTTCGATTCTGCACCCTCGCGTGCCGCCCAGTGCAGATATCCCTCGATGAACGCGTCGATGTCCCCATCGAGCACGGCCTGAGCGTTGCCGACCTCCACCCCGGTCCGATGGTCCTTCACCATCGTGTACGGCTGGAGCACATAGGAACGAATCTGGCTCCCCCATTCGGCGGCGATCAGCTCGCCCTTGAGATCGGCGACCTTCTGCGCGTGGGCGGCCTGCTGGAGCGCGAGCAGCCGGGAACGCAGCACCCGCCAGGCGACGTCGCGGTTCTGCTGCTGCGATCGCTCGTTCTGACAGGTGACCACGACCCCGGTCGGGATGTGGGTCAACCGGACGGCCGACGATGTCTTGTTGACGTGCTGGCCGCCGGCTCCACTTGATCGGAACACGTCGGTGCGCACGTCGTCAGGGTCGATCTCGACGGTCACGGTGTCCTCGATCTCGGGCGTGACCTCGACGAGCACGAACGACGTGTGCCTGCGGTGTGCAGCGTCGAACGGGCTGATCCTGACCAGGCGGTGCACGCCGTGCTCGCCTTTGAGCAGGCCGTAGGCACGAGGCCCGGACACGCGGATGGTCGCGGATTTGATGCCCGCCTCATCGCCCACCGACTCTTCGAGAAACTCAACCGGCATACGGTGTTGTTCCGCCCAGAGCAGGTACATGCGCAGGAGCATCTGTGCCCAATCCTGGGAATCGGTGCCACCCGCACCCGCGTGGATCCCGATCAGGGCGACATGGTCGGTGTACGGATCGCTGAAGAGCAGGTCGATCTGACGGCGACCGATCTCCTTCTCGAGGGCTGTCAGCTCCCTCTCGATGTCGTGAGTCATCGCATCGTCCGGCTCCGCCTCGAGCATCGCGGCAAGCTCGCGGGTGTCACCGGCGCGCTGCGACAGGGATTCCCATGTGGTCAGGTCGTCGCGGATGCGCGAAGCTTCCTGGTTGAGCGACGCCGCATTCTTTGGATCATCCCAGAGGTCCGGCGCTGCGATCTCCAGGTCGAGCTCGATCAGGCGGTGGCGTTTCCCGTCGAGGTCAAAGATGCCCCTGGAGCTCGGCAATGCGGGCGGCGACGTCGGTGGCGCGGTCTGCAAGCTCGCTCATCTGCCGAGTATTCCACAATGATGTGATGCAAACCGCCGCAACGATCACGTCTGACGCAATCGGGGAACTGTTCCCCGACATGCCCCGAGCGTTCGATTTCGACGATGTGTCGCTCGTGCCCCGGGTGCCGTCGACGCTTGCGCACCGGACCGAGGCCGTGCCGGCGCTGGATTTCGGACCGGCGCGCCTGACGATCCCTCTGGTCGGCTCGCCGATGCCGGATGTCTGCGGCGTCGACATGTGCATGGCTCTGGGGCACCATGGCGCGCTCGGCATCCTGCCTCGTTTCCAGCCCGTCGACGAGCAGGCGGAGGAGCTTCGCGAAGTCGCCGCCGCGGGCGGCCCCGTCGCTGCGGCACTCGGTGTCACCGGCGACTATCGCGAACGGTTCACGCGCATCGTTGCATCGGGCTGCCGGATCGTCTGCCTCGACACCGCCAATGGCGCCCACGAGCAGGTCGCTCACGCGGTCCGCTGGGTGCGCGACCAGGACGCGAGCGTGTTTCTCATTGCAGGCAACGTCGCCACGGCCGAGACCTTCCGGTGGCTCGAGGACCAGGGAGTCGACGCGATTCGCGTCGGCATCGCGGGCGGCTCCGTGTGCGAGACGCGCACCGAGACCGGCGTCCACGCGCCGACGCCGTACAGCGTGTACGAGTGCGTCCAGGTGCGCCGGCGCGCGCTGATCATCGGCGACGGCGGCGTTCGCAGCCCCGCGGACATGTGCAAGCTGCTCGCGTTCGGTGCCGACTGCGTGATGGTCGGCTCGGCACTGGCCGGGACGTACGAAGCGCCGGGACGGGTCATCGTCGTGGACGGGAAGAAGTTCAAGATCATGCGGGGGGCGGCTTCGTTCTCGGTGCAGCAGGAGTTCGCCGGCGAGGATCCCGAATACATCGAGGGTGCCGAGTCGATCGTCGCGTACAAGGGCAGGGTCGCGGACGTGATTCAGCGCTACGTGGCCGGACTTCGCAGCTCGATGTCGTACATGGATGCGCGCACGCTGGACGACTACCGGAGCAACGCCAGCTTCATCCGGATGCGGTAGGCGCTCTCTTCGCGCTAGCCGAGTTCGGCGATGAGCTCGGTTGACGTCATCGGCTTGGAGAACATCGGGTAGTCATACTTGAGGGCGTTGTCGTGCTCCTCTTCCGACGTGGCCGCAACACAATCGCTGAGCGTGATCACCTCGTAGCCGTTCTCGTAGCCGCTGCGCATGGTGGATTCGACGCAACAGTTGGTGAGGAATCCGCCCAGGACGATCGTCGAGATTCCCTTGCTGCGCAGGATGAAATCGAGATTCGTGCTCGCGAAGGTGTCCAGTCCACGCTTTCCCTCGATGACGATGTCCCCCTCCTGCGGGTCAAGCTCCTCGGTGATCGCTGCGCCCCAGGTGCCCTTCACGAAGGCGTTGCCGTCGACGACCCCTTTGAGAATGCCGTAGGGGTGCGCGCTGATCTCGTTGTAGCCCTTGGCGAACATGATCGGCGCATGCATGATCGTCGCGCCGGCTGACCGTGCCGCTTCGACCACGCGTTCCGTGTTCGCCAGCATGTCCGTCTTCTCCATCACGGGTTGGACGGCCCCGTGCAGGACGCCACCCTCGGATGTGAAGTCGTTCTGGTATTCGATGAGCACAACCGTGGTCTTGGCTGGGTCGATCGACATGCGTCCTATCCTCCTCGGGTTTGGGTTGATCAACGCTCGTTTGACCGGCGTGACATGGGGAGCTGATGGTAGTTCGGCGGGCGCTGGTGGGTTCGACGGCCCCCGATGCACCCCTCGCCCTATCCAGATCGGTACCGGGCCTTTCGATTCCGTAACCTCACCGGCGGGATCCGAACGTCCAGGCGCCAGTACGCTGCATCCACGGCCATGCGGCGGCCTGTCGCCGTGAGGATCACACCAGGCAGTGCAACCGGGCGCGCTCGTGCTGCCGGAGGGCACCGCCTTGCGCCGACTGGCTACCGGGTCCATGGCAGGACGCGTGGGGTGGTCGCGCAATCTTCTCATCGCACAGGTGGCAACCGCCGCGGTGGTCCTCCTCTACCTCGTATCAACGGTGGTTCGTGCGCCGGGAACCTCCAGCGAGTTCTATGACGTCGGGGTCGCGAACGTCGGGTACGCGGCGTGCACAGCTCTGTGCGGCTGGCGCGCGATCTCACGACGCCGTGGCCGGTGGGGCTGGGGATCACTCGCCGGTGGCCTCCTGTTCTTCACCACAGGATCCGTGCTGTGGACCACCTGGGTCCAGTATTTCAACCCCGTCCCCTACCCGTCGATTGCCGACGCCTGCTTCCTGGCGTTCTTCGTCCTGGCGTTTCTCGGTATCGGCCTGCTGGTGCGCGAGACCGTGCCCCGCACGTCACGAACGATTTGGGTCGACGGCCTGATCGCGGCCCTCGGCGTCGCGGCACTGGAGGCCACGCTCGTCATCGGTCCGATCGCGCACGCGAACAGCGGCGATTTCGGAACGGTGGCAACGAATATCGCCTATCCAATCGCCGACCTCGTGCTGCTCACCATGGTGGTCGCGGTCTTCGCGGTACGCGGATGGCGGCCCGGTCGACTGTGGTGGACGCTCGGAATCGGGCTCGTGATCTTCGCCGCGGCCGACAGCGTCTACGTCCTGCGCGTGACGTCGGGCACCTACGTCACCGGCACACCACTGGACAGCCTCTGGCTCATCGGCGCGTTGTTCATGGCCTTCGCCGCCTGGCAGAGCATGGGCGCCGACATCAAGAACGCGGCGACCGTACAGCCGACGACCGTCGTCCCCGTTCTCTTCCTGCTGAGCTCGCTTGGCGTCGTCGTCTACGCAACCGCACGTCCTGTGCTGCCGCTCGGCGTCGTGCTCGCCACTGCGACGCTGATCATCGCCATCGCCCGGTCCGCATATGCCTTTCGCCAGCTGCGCGCGCTCGCGGAGATCACTCGCGAGGCCCGCACCGACGAGTTGACCGGGTTACCAAACCGCAGGCTGTTCTTCGAGCGCCTGCACGGCTGCCTCGAGCCCATGCCCACGCCGAACCGTATCGCCGTGCTCATGATCGACCTTGATCGCTTCAAGGAGATCAACGACAGCCTCGGACACCACGTCGGCGATGACGTGCTGCGCCAGCTCGGCCCGCGTCTCACCGCCGCGGTCGGAAGCATAGGGACCGTGGCGCGACTGGGTGGGGACGAATTCGGCTTGATCCTCTCTCCGCTCGTCGATACCGCAGCAGCAACGGTGGCGGCGGAACGAGTTCGCGAGGCCCTGCGGCAGCCATTTCAACTCGAGGGTATGAGCCTTCGAGTCGATGCGAGCATCGGGATCGCTCTCGCCCCCGATCACGGTACGACTCCAGAGAGCGTGCTGCAGAAGGCGGACGTCGCGATGTTCGTCGCGAAACACGCCCATGTTCCGTGGCAGATCTACTCGTCAGCGCATGACCAGAATGCGCTGGACCGGCTCGAGCTCATGGAAGATCTCCGCGATGCGCTGCGTCGTCACGAGATCGTCCTGCACTACCAGCCGATCCTCGACCTGACGACAGGCGCCGTCACGGGAGCCGAGGCGCTGGCGCGATGGCAGCACCCCTCGCGCGGACTTCTTCCGCCCGGAGTGTTCCTCGGGTTGATCACGGATGCGGGGCTCATGGGTCCGTTCACCATGGACGTGCTCGATCAGGCGTTGCTCCAGCAAGCCAGGTGGTCCGAGCGGGGATACGACCTCGGTGTCTCGGTCAACATCTCCGCGGCCAGTCTTCGCGACGAGGATCTCCCCGACAAGATTGCCGCGCGCATCGCCGCGCGCCAGGTGAGACCCGCGCGCATCACCATCGAGATCACGGAGGACTGCTTCATCGCAGATCCAGAGCAGGCGATGGTCGTGCTGGAGCGGTTGCGCGGTCTTGGCGTCGAACTCTCGATCGACGACTTCGGCACCGGCTTCTCGTCGCTCACCTACATCCGCCGGCTCCCGGTCAGTGAACTGAAGCTCGACCGTACATTCCTGATGGGCGCACCGCAGGATGATCGAGCCGTGGCCGTGATTCGATCCACCGTCGGCCTGGCTCACGCACTCGGATTGCGCATCGTCGCCGAGGGCATAGAAACGCTCGATGCACTCGGGCTGGTCGACAGCCTCGGTTGCGACGCCGCGCAGGGCTTCCTCATCGGCCGGCCCGCGCCCGCCGAGGATTTTGATGTCAGTGCCGCTGCGCTAGAGGCACGGGTTTACGCCGAGTACGTCTCCGCCACGGTCACTTCATAGCCGGAGGTGTTGCGCTGGCCGCCGGCCGCCATGCACGCGCGGCTGGTCGCACACGACACGGCGTTCAGGCCCGACGCGTACTGTGCGCCGACCGGAGTCGGCGTCGGCTGGATCAACCACGCCGTCCCATTCCATCGATCTGCAAGAAAGCTCGAGCCCCAGACCGTGTATCCCCAGCTGTAACTGCCCACGGCGGTACATGCGTCGGGCGCCGTGCACGAGACGCCCTGGAGCACGACACCCTCCACGATCGCACCGCTTGGCACTGAGGGAGTGGGTGTGGGCTGGATCGCCCAGCTCGTTCCGTTCCACTGCTCCGCAAGGCTGACGGTACTCGGAGATTCGGTGAAGCCGACAGCGGTGCAATCCGTCGCTGTGCACGCAACGCCGTTCAGCTGGCTGATCGACGCACCGGAAGGATCGGGCGTCGGGAGCGGTGACCACGAAGTGCCATTCCAGAGCTCGGTCAGCGCCGTCTCCGGAGAGCACGGGCACACACCGCCGGACGCGGAAGCCGTCGTGGCGTAGCCGACCGCCATGCAGGTGGTGACGCTGCTGCAGGAGACGCCGATCAGTTGGGCTTGCGTATTTCCCGCCGGCACCGGGAGCGTCTGGATCGACCACGACGCGCCGTTCCAATGCCCGACAGCGGGGACGTACTCGAAATTGACGTAGGCGGCCCCGGTCGCGGTGCACATCGTCGTTGATGCACAGGAGACGCTGACAAACCCGATTTCGGCCGCGTTCGGGATCGACTCGATGGTCCACGACGTCCCGTTCCAACGCTCGGCAATGGCTGCGCCGTTGAGTGTCCCGACCGCGACGCACATGCCGCTCGACACGCAGGACACGCCGTTGAGGCGGGTGAAGCTGCCCCCGGAGCCCGCACCCGGGTTGGGGACGGACTGCAGTGCCCATGCTGCGCCGTTCCATCGCTCGGCAATGGGGACGGCGAACTCAACGCCCCCGGGCGTCACGGCGTACCCGACCGCGATGCACTGCGTCGCCGACGCACAGGACACGTCCAGGAGCGTGCTGATGTAGACGGCCGAGGCGGGAGCGCGAAGACGCTGGGTCGACCACGATGTCCCGTTCCAGCGCTCGGCGACAGGCTGGTCCCGTTGGCCGACATAGTCGCTGCCGACCAGTGTGCACCGTGGTGCTGCCGCAACTCACACCGACGTATCGACCGTCCGCGCCGAGCGGTGGAACACCGGCCTGCTCGCTCCAGCTGCCGCCGTTCCACGTGGCCGCCGTACTGCCCGCGGCCATGCAGAAGCTCAGCGACAGGCAGGACACGCTGGCGAGGGAGGCCCGTGTGAGGTGATTCGGCTCCATTCGCCAGGCGATGCCGTTCCAGGTCTCAGTCTCCGGGCTCCGGTTGCGGCGGCCGACTGCGACGCAGTGGGTCTGATCAGTGCACGAGACTCCGTAGAGCGGACCCGCATACAACGCGGTCGGAGTGGGCGCGATCGTCCACGTCCCACCTTGGTTCTGCTCGGCAAGATTCGTCCCGGCCCACGCCGTGCTGGTGACGTCGGATCCAACGGCGCTGCAGGTGGTCGCCGACGTGCATGCGACTGCGGCGAGGACGCTCGAGGTGGCGCCGGGAGGGTTCGGGGTCGTCTCGATCGCCCAGGACGTTCCATTCCACTGTTCCGCAAGGGTCTCCGGGATGCCGGCGCTGGTGGTCGACGACCCGACCGCGGTGCAGGCCGATGTCGAGGCGCAGGCAACGCCGGCAAATGCGCTCGACTCGGCGCCCGCTGGATTGGGCGTGGGTTGGATCGCCCACGCTGTCCCGTTCCAATGCTCGATCAGCGTGATGCGGATGCCGGCGGCGTCGTACGCGTACCCGGCGGCGGTGCAAGCGCTCGACGCGGAGCACGCCACTGCCTCGAGGCCGCCGACCTGGTTCGCCGGCAGCGGCGTCGTCTCGATGGACCACGCGGTTCCGTTCCACTGTTCCGCGAGGGTGACCTGGTTCCCCGTTCGATCCGAATACTGTCCAACGGCGGTGCAGTCGTTGGCACTCGGGCATGCCACGGCGGTCAGCTGCCCGCCGCTCGCGGTCGGGTTCACGGCCGGCGAGATGGACCATCCAGAGGCGCTCGCCTGTGCGCCGGCGACCATCGTCATGGGCGCGGCCACGAGCGCGAAAGCAATACCGCCCGCCATCGCGAACCGTCGCATCACCCCTCCTTCCGACTCAGCGCTCTCCTGCAGCGCGCCGGCGTCGAATTACCAACAACCCTATCACCTCGCTGCGAGAGGTACGCCGTCGCCCGACCGCCTACTTCCCGTGGCAGTACTTGTACTTCTTACCCGAACCGCAGGGACATGGCTGATTGCGACCGACCTTGCCGTTCGGCGCGCCGCTCGAACCATTGCCTGCACCGTTTCCATTCCCGTTCGCGCGTTGCGTCCCCGAACCTGACGACTCGACGATGTTGCGCACGATCGGCTTGCTCACCATCGGCGCTGCGACGCGCGTCGAGGTGGCCCGAGCGAGAGCACCGCTGGCCAGCGCCGCCGCCGGCCGAGCCGGCGGTACCTGCCCACCGTCCGTCGCGCCACCCGGTCTGTCCGCACGCGGCGACGCCGGCGCCGTGGCCTCGGCGGCACCGGCCGTCGGCGCAGGGACGGCAGCGGACTCGTCCGGAGCCGCGTCCACCGCCGGAGCGGCCTCATTGGGGTCGACGCGGCGGATCTGCACGTTCAGCAGCGCGCGCATGATCTCCTGCTGGATGTCCTCGGTCAGGTCCTGGAACGCGCCGAACGCGGCCGCCTTGTATTCGACGAGCGGATCCATCTGACCGTACGCCTGGAAGCCCATGCCCTCGCGGAGGTGATCCATCTGGGTGAGGTACGCGAGCCACCGCGTATCGATCACCTGAAGCATCACGCTCTGCTCGACCTCGCGGAGCAGCTCGGCGCCGTATTCCTGCTCCTTCTCCTCGTAGAGGCCGATCAGCTCGCCGCTGAGTGTCTCCGTGACCTCCTCGATGGAATTCCCGAGGCTGTCCATGCTGACTTCCGAAAACTCGGGGAGCCCCGCGGCGAACTGGCGCATCTGCGTCCAGAGTCCTTCGAAGTCCCACGCCTCGCGATGTCGTCCCTCGCAGAACGTGGGCACCTCGCTCGCGACCACGTGCTCGACCATCGCGATGAAGTTGGAACGCGTGTCGGTCCCTTCGAGAATCTTGCGACGCTCGCCGTAGATGATCTCGCGCTGCTTGTTCATGACGTCGTCGTACTCAACGACGTGACGCCGGCTGTCGAAGTTCTGTCCCTCGACGCGCGCCTGAGCACCTTCGATCTGGCGCGACACCATCTTCGACTCGAGCGGCGTGTCCTCGTCGACACCGAGCTTGCCCATGAAGCCCTGCATGCGGTCGCCACCGAAGACGCGCATGAGGTCGTCCTCGAATGACAGGAAGAAGCGCGACTCGCCTGGATCACCCTGACGACCGGACCGACCACGAAGCTGGTTGTCGATCCGCCGTGATTCGTGCCGCTCGGTGCCGATGATGTACAGGCCGCCGATGTCGGCAACGCCGTCACCGAGCACGATGTCGGTGCCACGCCCGGCCATGTTGGTAGCGATCGTCACGCTGCCGCGCTGGCCGGCGTTGGCGATGACGTCCGCTTCCTTCTCGTGCAGCTTGGCGTTGAGGACGGAATGCTGCACACCGAGCTTGTCGAGCATGCGGCTCAAGCGCTCACTCTTCTCGATGCTGGTGGTGCCGACGAGAATCGGCTGGCCGTGCTTGTAGCGCTCAGCGATCTCGTCGACCACCGCGCGATATTTGCCTTCCTCGCCCTTGTAGATCAGGTCCGGCTCGTCGAGACGCACCATCGGCCGGTGGGTCGGGATCGGCACCACCTCGAGCTTGTAGATCTTGTGGAATTCCTCCGCCTCGGTGAGCGCGGTGCCGGTCATGCCTGCGAGCTTGTCGTAGAGACGGAAGAAGTTCTGGAAGGTGATCGTCGCGAGCGTGACGGTCTCCTGCTGGACCGCGACGCCCTCCTTTGCCTCGATCGCCTGGTGGAGACCGTCCGACCAGCGACGTCCTGGCATCGTGCGTCCGGTGAACTCGTCGACGATGATCACCTCGCCGTCGCGCACGATGTAGTCGCGGTCGCGGAGCCACAACGCGTGGGCACGCAACGCCTGGTTGATCTGGTGGGCCTCGGCCGCATGCTCCATCTCGTAGACGTTGGAAATGCCCGTCCACTTCTCGATCTTGTCGACCCCCTCCTCGGTGAGCGTCGCCGACTTGGTCTTCTCGTCGATCGTGTAATCGTCTTCGGCCACGAGCCGTGGGATCAAGCGCGCATACGTGTAGAACTTGTCGGTCGCCTCGCTGGCCTGACCGCTGATGATCAGCGGGGTGCGCGCCTCATCGATGAGGATCGAGTCCACCTCGTCGACGATCGCGTAGCGCAGCCGGCGCTGCACGCAGCGGTCCAGCTTCTGGGCCATGTTGTCGCGCAGGTAGTCGAAGCCCAGCTCGTTGTTGGTCGAGTACGTGATGTCGGCGGCGTACGCCTCGCGGCGCGTCGCAGGACGCAGGTGCTGCAGGCGTGGATCCGGGTGCGTCTCGTCGATGAAGTCCGGGTCGTAGACGTACGAGAGATCCTGCCCGGCGATGACCCCGACGGACAGCCCGAGGAAGTGATAGAGCGCTGCGTTCCATCCCGCGTCGCGTCGGGCCAGGTAGTCGTTGACGGTCACCAGGTGCGCGCCGCGCCCTTCGAGCGCGTTGAGATAGAGCGCCAGGGTCGCGACGAGGGTCTTGCCTTCACCGGTCTTCATCTCGGCGATCCGACCCTGATGCAGCACGATGCCGCCGATCAGCTGGACGTCGAAGTGACGCATGCCAAGGGTCCGCTGCGAAGCCTCGCGGACCACCGCAAACGCCTCAGGCAGAAGATCGTCGAGCGCCTGGCGGCGCTCCCGCTCACGCTCCTCCTCCTCGGCGCGCTGCATCGCCATCTCCTCGGTCTCCTCGCCGAGGCCCGCCGCGAATGACTGTCCGTGGGTGATGTCGGCGCCCTGGACGCCGAGGCGCTCCCGGAACTCCCTGGTCTTGTCGCAAAGCGCGTCGTCGGACAGCGCCGACATCTCCGGTTCGAGTTCGTTGATGAGGTCCACGACCCCCTGATAGCGCTTGATCTCGCGCTTGACGGGGTCGCCGAGGACCTTGTTGATCGGCTTTCTGAATAGGGACATGGTCCCTTCCATTCTGGCAGCCCTCGCCATTTACGGCACCGCGGCCACGACCACGACGTCGACGAGCGAAGCGCCCGCCTGAACGAGCGCCGCGGCCGCCGCAGCAGCGGTTGCCCCTGTCGTCAAGACGTCATCGACGAGCCAGAGGTACGCGCCCTGGAGGTCGTCGCCGGCCCATGCGAACGCTCCGTCCACGTTCCCCCGGCGGGTCGCCTCATCTCGGGCGCTCTGCGGCGGCGTGTCGCGGATCCTGACGAGGTCATCCAGCACCAGCACGTCTCGGGCTTCGGCGATGACCTCTCCGATCACCAGGGACTGGTTGTAGCCGCGCTGCCGCCGACGGCGCGCACCGAGCGGCACGGCAACCACGGCGTCTGGCGTGAAGAGGCGCGGGCCGCCCAGCCGGCTGGAGGTCATGGCGGCCAGTTCTCGCAGCACGCGGCGGTCGCCGCCGTACTTGCCGCGATGGAGCGCGGCTCGAATCGGTTCGACGAACTCGAACCCCGCGAACGCGCTGCCGGCGGGCATCCGGCGGGCCGCCGGAATCGGCATCGAGGTCAGGGTGGCGGCACAGCCAGGGCAGATTGGTTGTTCGGAGACCGCTTCACACCCGGCACAGCGCCGCGGGGCAACCGCGTCGAGCAGCAGCTGGACCAAAGCGGCGAGCATCCACCGAGGTATGCGGGGCCACGGGGGCCATGACGCGGACGACCCGGGTCAGCCCCCCTTCCCGAAGGCGTCGAGCGCCGTCTGCATGCAGTGCATCAGCTCACGTGCCGACTCAACGCTCAACTCCAGGGCGACCCGCTCACTCACCGGGCGCCCGGCGTCGACGAAGTCCAGGATCAGCGCGTGGTCGAGCGTGGCGTGGGATGGATGGTCGACCGACACCACCGCGTTCGTGATCCGT
>JBIOIZ010000040.1:0-26204 GCA_044450385.1 Candidatus Dormibacteria bacterium | reverse complement strand
CTCAAAGAAGGCGATGGTGCGCTCCTCGCGCAGTGCATCCTCGAGGACACGGATGAGCTTGCCCGCGGTCCGCGGCAGGAAGCCGAGAAAGCAGAAGGCGCTTGCCGGAAAGCCGCTCGACGCAAGCGCCGCGGTCAGCGCCGACGGGCCTGGGACCGGGGTGACGCGGTGGCCTCCGTCGAGCGCGGCGCGGACCAGGATGGCCCCTGGATCGCTCACTGCCGGCGTCCCGGCGTCGGTGCAGAGCGCGAGCGTCTCTCCCCGTTCGAGCCGCTCCAGCAGCTGCGGGACGCGCCGTCGTTCGTCAAAGGCGGGAAGTGAGAGCACAGGCTTGTGCACGCCATGCGCACTGAGCAAAACCTTGGTCCTTCGCGAATCCTCGGCGATCACCGCGTCGCACTCGCGGAGGACGCGCAACGCGCGCAGGGTGATGTCCTCGAGGTTGCCGATCGGCGTTGCAACGACAGCGAGCGTTCCTGTCAGGTCGCTCATCGACCCCAGTCCCGCGGGTAGCGAAACTCCCGGTCGATGGTCCGGTTGCTCAATTTCGCGATCACCGGCGGGCGGCGTTTGTACTGGCTGCCGCGAACGCGCGCGACGACACTGTCCACGTCACCGGGGTCGAAGCCCAGGGCGACGACCTCGGCCCGGCTGCGCCGCTCGTCGACCAGGAGGTGCAGCACCTCGTCCACGACGGCATAGCGCATACCGAGCTCGTCCTCGTCGGACTGGCCCGCCCAGAGGTCAGCGCTCGGCGGCTTGGTGAGCACGCTGTGCGGCAGGCCGAGCGAGCGAGCGAGCGCGTACACCTGCGTCTTGTAGAGGTCACCGATCGGGTTCAGCGCACTCGCCATGTCGCCGAAGAGCGTTCCGTACCCGAGCAGCAACTCGGTCTTGTTGGAGGTGCCGAGCACGAGCGCTGTCTCAGCCATCGAATGGTCGTACAGGATGGACATGCGCTCGCGAGCCATCTTGTTGCCTCGTCGCGTCCGATCCGCGTCGGGGAACCGCTCGAAGTAGGCGTCGACCTGCGGTGTGATGTCGACGATCTTTGGAGTGACGCCGAGGCTGTCACACACCGCCTCGGCGTCAATCTGCGACTGCGGATCGCTGCTCCGATAGGGCATGAACACGGCCACAACGTTGTCGGCTCCGAGCGATGACACCGCGAGCGCGGTAACCAGTGAGGAATCGACCCCGCCCGAGAGTCCGACGACGCCGCGCTCAAACCCCACCTTGCGCACTCCGTCGGCGATAAAGCCACGAAGCAGCTCGATGACGAAGGCGGCGTCAACCGCCAGCGTGCCGGCGTCGGAGTCGATCGGTCTCGGTGTCGTTGACATCGTTTCGTTCGTCGCGCAGGAGTGGATAGGCGACGCGGGCGCGGCGGACCGCACTCCGCTCGAGGTTGTGGTAGAGCACTGATTCCTGGGCGCCGGCCACCTCGGCGACCACGGTCCCCACCGGGTCGACGACGCGAGACCCGCCCCAGAAGCCAACCCCGTCCTCGAACCCGGACCTGTTGCAGTAGAGGACGTAGGTGGTGAAGAGCTGCGCATACGTGCGGGTCATGACGTCGTAGCTGCTGGCGGTCCCCACCGCCTCCCCCTGGAGCAGGCCGCGCCCTGGAGATGCCGACGGGCAGATGATCAGATCGACGCCCTGGCGAGCGAGCAGCACGGCGGCTGACGGATGCCAGAGGTCCTCGCAGATGAGGATGCCAGCCCGCCATCGATGCGTGGCGCGGTGTCCAAGTGGCGCGTCGAACGCGCGGAATCGATCCCCGGCAGCCAGGTACCGCCGCTCGTCGAACAGGCCGTACGTCGGGAGGTAGACCTTGCGGTGGACGTGGACGATCTCGCCACCGCTGATGTACAGCGAGGAGTTGTAGAACCGATGCTCGCCGCTCTCGAGAATCAGGCCTGCCACGATGTCGATGCCGCCATCCCGCGAGGCATCGCGAAGCGCGTCGATCTCCGGTGCGCGGAGGCCGAGCGCGATCTCCGGGACCTGGTCCTTGAGGAAGTACCCGGTGAGTGAGAGTTCGGGGAAGACGACCAGGGCGGCACCAGTCGCGGCCGCACCCGAGATGATCGTGAGATGCGCCCGCAGGTTCGCTGCCACATCCCCGAGCCGCGGATAGAACTGGGCCAGCGCGATGCTGACTGAGCCGGCAGGATCGGGGATCGGCGCGCGTGCCGTCAGAGGGTCGTGAACCGCCGCCCCGGCCGATGCCGCAGCCACCGGTGTCACGCCGGTTCGAGATCGTTCCAGGACCATTGGGCTGATTCTCCCACGGTCTCAGGCAATGTTCCCGAGTTCACGAACGCATCGACCATCGCGGGGACGTGATCCAACGCCGTCACCGCCCTCGGGGCCGGCGGCAGGGCTTGCAGGAAACCGATCCCGTACCGACGGGTGCGCAGGCGCGGATCGCAGAGCACCACCGCCCCGCGATCGGTGCCGCTCCGGATCAGACGCCCGAAGCCCTGGCGGAGCCGGATGGTCGCGACCGGGAGGATGTACTCGCCGAACGGGTCGCGCAACCGCTCGGATCGCGCCCGAACCAGGGGATCGGTCGGAACCGGGAACGGCAGTTTGTCGATCACGACGCAGCGCAGGCGGTCGCCCGGAATGTCGACCCCCTCCCAGAAGCTGCTGGTCGCCAGGAGCACGGTACGCGGATCTGCGAGGAAGCTCTGCAGGATCTGCCGGCGGGTGCCGTCGAGGCCTTGCGCAAGGCTCGCGATGCCGCGCTTGTCGAGGCGTTCCTGCAGGAGAGCCCACACGCGCTTCAGCGGTCCGTAGCTCGTGAACAGGGCGAGCGTGTGCCCGTCGAGGCGCGCCGCAATGCCATCGATGAGCGTGGCCATCTGATGGTCGTGGCCTGGGTCGTCATATGCGGTCGCATCCTCCGGCAGGATGCACAGCGCCTGGCGCAGATAGTCGAATGGGGATTGCAGGAGCAACTCGTCGGCGCTGGCACCGATGCCCACGCGACGGCGGATGAAGTCGAAGCGACCTCCGACCGACAGCGTTGCCGAGGTCAGCACCAACGCCTCGACGGGATCGAACACCGTCTCGGCGAGGGGCACCGAAACGTCGACCGGCGCCTCGCGCAACTCCGCCTGCTCGCCACGCATCTCGATCCAGGTCACCATGCCCGCTCGTGGCCGGACGATCACGTGGTCGATCGCCGCCGCGATCCCTGCCAGCGACTCGGCCGCGTGCTCGAGCTCGTCCTCCGCACGGTCCGGTTGGGGCAGAAGCTCCGTCTGCATGCCCGCCGACGCACCCGACAACAAATCGCCTGCGATTCGCTGGAACACACCGGCAGCGTGCATGGCTGAGCGTTCGACGAATCCAAATCCTGGATCGCTTCGTATCGCCTCGGACAGACCGATGCGGCCATTGGCCGCATGCTCCCCGCCCAGCTTGGCGGACATGAATCCCTTGGCGTCGCCGAAGAGGCGCTGCCCCGCCTCGCGGCACCGCTCCAGCGCCGACGCGAGCGGCGTCCCCGGCATTGCCGGAATGCGATCGAGGATGAGCGCGAGGTCCGCCAGCCGCACGGTCAGCCCGAGTTGCTCGGTGGCGACCGACTCCAGGTGGTGCGCCTCGTCGACCACCAGTGCCTCATACGGTCCAAGAACCTGACCCTGGCGCTCGTTCCCGGCGAGGAGGAGCGCGTGGTTCGTGACAACAATGGCCGCATCCGCCGCGGCGCGCCTGGCACCAACCATGTAGCAGCGCGCGGTCGGCCAGTTGGCGCAGGCCGGGCCGAGGCAGTCGGTCACGTCCGACGCGACGCGTCGCCAGAGTTGCTCCTCGTCCCCGGCGAGATATACCTCGGAACGGTCTCCGGTCGTCGTGGTTGCAAGCCAAGCGAGGATCTTCAGCTTGAAGCGAATCGACACGAGGTCGGGCTCATGGCCCGCCACGTCCGGCGCCGCCAGGAATCGCCGCCACCTGCGCAGGCTCAGATAGTGGTTGCGGCCCTTGAGCACGGCGACCGGCACGGGCGTGTCGAGGACTCCGGCGACAGCCGGGATGTCGCGGTCGGCAAGCTGCTCCTGGAGATTGATGGTGTGGGTTGCGACCACCGCCCGCTTTCCCGTTCGCGCCGTCCAGAGTGCCAGTGGCGTCAGGTAGGCGAGCGATTTCCCAACGCCTGTCCCGGCTTCAACCATCAGGCGACGTTTGCGCTCGAGCGTCTGTCCGACTGCCTTCGCCATCTGGAGTTGCGCCTCTCGATACTCGTAGCCTTCGCTGTGAGCAAGGGGCCCGTCGGGACCCAGCAGCGCGGCCGCCGCGTCGCCAACCCCCATGCCATCGAGTGCCTGCGCAGGCCGGCCGGCGCTCGTGTGAGGCGCAGGCGTCGCGGCGGTGAGAGCCCGGTCGGCGGGAGGCCCCGCATCAATACCCGGGCGGGTCATGACGTCAGCGAAGAAGGCATCGAAAGGTCCGGGGGCCTGGGACGCCACGCGTCGCATCTCCGTTGTCACCGTCGGTGGAAGACTCCGGCCGGCGCCCACGAGGATCCGAAAGAGATCGCCGGTCGCACGGGCATCGCTCAGTGCTCGATGCGGACGCTCATGGCTGATCCCGAGGCGGCGGCTGAGCAGGGCCAGGCTGTGGCTCTCGAACGTCGGCAACAGAACCCTGGCGATGTCGAGGGTGTCGTAGATCAGGCGCGCACCGAACGCACCTGGGAGCAGCCCGCGAAGGAAGAGCAGGTCGAATGTCCCGCCGTGGGCGATGAGCGCGGCGTCCCCGCAGAACTCGGCGAGTCGAGCCGCCGCCTCTGCCGGAGGCGGCGCCCCCATCACGTCGTCATCGCTCAGGCCGACCAGACGCTGAATGGCAAGCGGAATCGGGATCTGCGGGTCGACAACGATCTGGAGTTCGTCGATTGGACGCAGGGCGTCGTCGTAGCGCACCGCCCCGATTTCGAGGATCCGGTCGCTGCGTGGCGAGAGTCCGGTGGTCTCGAGGTCGAAGGCGACAATGTGGTCGGTGTGCGACGGGCCTCTGGTCACGCGCCGGGAGCGCTCCCGCCGAGGGTGAGCGCGTCCGCTCCCACGCGCCGTCGCTCCCTGGGGAGCACTGTCATCACGCGCCCCATCATGATCGCGGCGGCTTCTCGGCGTTGATCACCCTGGCGCGGTCGCAACGCCCGCCCAGAGGTCGAGCGCGGTCCGGACCACGTCGTCGATCCCGAGGACGCCGGTGTCGAGCCGGTATGCGCCGGGTGCAGGCTGCATCGGTCCATCGCTCCGCGATGCGTCGAGCCGATCACGCTCACCGACCTCTCCGCGCATGAGCGCGCTGTCCGGATCCGCGGCACGTTGCAGTTGCGAGGCGCGACGTTGCGCTCGGATCTCTTCGGTCGCGTCCAGGTACAGCTTCAGTTGCGCGTCCGGGAACACCACGGTGCCGCAGTCACGACCCACGGCGACAGCGCCCCGCGTGGCAAGCCGGCGCTGCGCATCCAGCAAGGCGATGCGCACCTCGGGAATGCTGCTGACCGACGCCAGCAGCGGTGCGTTGGCAGGATCACGCAGCGGGGGACCTGCCTCGATGCCGTTCACCATCGCCGCTCTGCCCGCATCATCGTGGGTGGGATCGGTATCGATGGTCACCACGGTCTGGCGCGCGCACTCGATCAGTGCAGCGCGGTCATCCGGGCCGATCCCGGCGCGGGCTGCCGCAACCATGACTCCCCGGTAGAAGAGTCCCGTATCGACCAGGGGAAGTCCGAGGGTCGTGGCGAGGTGCCGGCCGAGGGTCGTCTTGCCGCTGCCCGCAGGACCGTCGATCGTGATGACCGGCGGTGTCACCGCTGTCGACGTGAGGCGGTTCGGGCCGCCACCGCCATGCCGGCAGCGGCGCGGAGGGACGACAGCTCGCCGGGCCGGAGTGCCCGTGCCTCGCCTTCGGGAAGCGCCCCGAGCTCCAACGGGCCGATTGCGATCCGCACGAGATCACGAACCTCGAGCCCGACAGCCGCGAACAGGCGGCGCACCTCGCGTTTTCGTCCCTCGGTCATGACCACCTCCACGACCGCTTCTGATCCGGAGCGCCTGGCTGTCAGCGCGCGCGCGGGACCGTCTTCGAGCTCGACGCCGGTCGTGAGCTGCTCCAGTTGCTCAGCCGAGATCGCACGATCGAGGGTGGCGACGTAGCGCTTGGTCACGCCGTGGCGGGGATGTGACACCGCGTGGGCGAGGTCGCCGTCGGTGGTGAGCACGAGCAATCCACGGCTGTCGGCGTCGAGCCGCCCCACCGGCACCAGCCCCGGGACCGGTTCGATCAGGTCCATGACCGTGCGCCGCTGATACGGATCGTTTCGCGTGGTCACCACGCCGGCCGGTTTGTTGAGGACGATCGTGACTGAAACGGCACGACCGGGAATCCGATGTCCATCCACGCTCACGCGGTCCACTGACGGGTTCACGACGGTGCCGAGGCGGCTCAGCGCGCCGTTGACCGTGACCCGACCGTCGGCAATGAGCTGATCCGCGCCGCGACGAGAGGAGACCCCTCGGCGCGCGAGAAATCGATTCAGCCGCTCCGGAGGATGCGCGCTCACTCGAAGTTGGGGAGCACCACGCTCTCGGACACGGGCGGCAGGTCATCGATCCGCTCGAGCCCGACGAGCTGGAGAAACCGCAACGTGGTGCCGAAGAGGCGGGGGTGCCCTGGGGTCTCCTGGCGCGCGACCTCGGCGATCAGCCGACGCTCGGTCAGGTGATCGAGCACCGCCTCGCAGTCGACGCCGCGGATCGACTCGATGACGGCCTTGGTCACCGGTTGGCGATACGCGACGATCGCGAGCGTCTCCATGGCCGCCCGGCTCAGGCGCGACGGGCGTTCCGGGTGGAGGGCTCGCTGCACCGCCCACGCCATCTCCGGGCGTGTCACCAGCTGGATCGCCTCGTCCGAGCGCTGGAGCATGAGCCCCCGCCCGCGAAGATCCATGGCCAGGACAGCTGCTGCCCCGGCTACGGCTGATGGGCTCCGTTCGAGGATCGCGGCTGCCTCAGCGATGCTCACCTCACGACCCAGGGCGAAGCAGAGCGCCTCGAGAGCCGGTGCAAGGTCCTCAGGCTCGGCCTCGGCCGTGCCCTCGGGTACGGCCGCCCGGCCAAAGACATCGAGCACCAGGACGTCATCCACGTCCGGTCACCGTGATCGGCCCGAAGGCATCGCGCTGCTCCACCGTCGCCTCGCCGCGCTTCAGCATCTCGAGCAGCGCGAGAAAGCAGGCAACCGCCTCGAGCCGGCTCTGCACCCCGGCGAACACGTCCTCGAATTCCAGTGGCCCACGGAGGAGGCGGTCGCGGAGCAGCCGGACCTTGTCCTCCACCGAGTAGGTGATGGCCACGGGCAGAGGCTCGGTGTCGCTGAGCCGCTCCAGCACAGCCCGGAAGGCCGCTGCAAGGCGTTCTGGAGCGATCCGGAGCCGTTCCACCGGGATGACCTCGGTGGACACCAGCCCGAGGAAGCTTCGAGCCCCACCGGTGGCCGCCTCGGCGAGCAGGGCCTCGGCCGCCGCCTTGAAGAGACGGTACTCTGCGAGCCTTCTTCCCGCGTCGGTGGACTCGTCCTCCTCGGGCTCGATCGCGGTGGTGTCCTGGTCGGGGAGCACGGCCGCCGCCTTGAGCGCCACGAGCCGCGCCAGCAACGTCAAGGCGTCGGCGACGGCTCGAAGGTCGCCCTGCCGCTCAGGGCTCTCGAGCGCGGTACGCGCCTCGTCGACGACGGCGCTCACCGACAGCGCGTTGAGATCCAGGTCGCCGCGGTTGGCTCTGGCAACGAGCTCCTCGAGGCTCCCGTGAAATCCCGGGGCGTCGACGGTGATCGAGGCGGCACCCGCTTCCTCCCGCTGCATCGCTACATGGTACGGAGGCCGGGGGTTGCCCGATCGCCGCTCGCGCCCTCTTCGAGAAGCTCCGCGGCGCGAGCCAGCGCAGCCTCGGTGGTCCTGCCAGACATCAATCGCGCGATCTCGCGCACCCGGTCCTCTCCTGCCACCGGCGCGGCAGTCGCCTCCAGTCCGCCCGAACGATCGAGTTTGGTGATCGTGAGATGGGAGGCGGCGCGCGCCGCGATCTCGGGACGGTGTGTGATCGCGATCACCTGCCGGGTCCGCCCGATGCGGGCCAGCACGTCACCCACCCGCGCCGCGGTTTCGCCGCCGATCCCCGTGTCCACCTCGTCGAGGACAAGCACCGGCGCGTCATCCTCACTGACCACGGCGCTCAAGGCGAGGGCGAGCCGCCCGAGCTCGCCTCCGGAAGGTCCCTCGTCCAGCGGCATCGGGACGGAGTCGCGATTCGGGGCCAGGCGAAAGTCGACTTCGTCGATACCCGTGGTCGCGCAGCGCACCGGGGTCCCGTCGCCCGGGTCCACACCGGCGATGTCGAGGCTTCGACTGAGTACCACGCGGAATCGAGCGTGTGGAAGTTCCAACGACCGCAGTTCGCCCGTGACTGCGCGCTCGAGGCGCCGGGCCGCCGAGGCTCTGACAGCGCTCAGCGCCGCGGCGGCCGTGCCCGCCTGCCTGCGGCAAGCGTCTGCGGCTGCTTCGAGACTCCCGATGGCGCCGACCTCGCCCTCGACACCGGCGACCAGAGCAGATGCCTGATCAAGAACCGCGAGGGCCGCTTCGAGCGATCCGTGGCGTCGACTGACCCGCGTCAGGATGTCGAGGCGCTCCTCGACGACAGTCAGTCGCGCCTCGTCGATGGTGATCGCATCGGCATGGCGCCGGGCATCCAGCGCCAGCTCGCGGAGCCGGTCGACGAGCGCATCGGCGTCCTCGAGCAGCGTCGCCAGCACGGGATCGACCGCCGCCAGGTCGGTGCCGCCGCCGATCGCCGCGGCAAGCCGGTCGGACGCGGACTGTTCGTCTCCACCGCTGGCTTCGGCGATGGACAGCGCACACCCGGCGATCCGAGCCGCATGCCTGAGTCGGAGGCGCTCGGCCTGGAGTTCCGCGTCCTCGCCGGGACGTATCCCTATCGGCCCGAGGTCGTCGATGAGATCGCGGGCCCGCTGCAGCTCGGCGGCGTCGGTGGTGGCAGCCCGTTGCGCCGCCGTAACGGCCTCAGTGGCCAAGCGCCACGCCTGGACCGCGGCGGCGGTGGCCGCTCTCGCCGCGTCGCAGTCCTGGCCGGCGAAGGCGTCAAGCACCTCCCGTTGCCAGGTCCGCCGCAGCATGCGGTGGCTGGTCCCTTGCGCGGTGACGTCGACGCACAGGTCACCGAGCTCGCGCAGCACGGTCTGCGAAACCAGGGCGCCGTCGATGCGGCAGGTCGCCCGACCGGATGCCGGGACCTCGCGAGACAGCGTGATCAGGTCGTCGTCAGGAATCCCGAGCTCGGCGCGACGCGCTCGCACCCGCGGACTCGGGTTGTCGAAGACAGCCGCCACGCGCGCGGCGGTCGCGCCGGCCCTGACGGTCTCGGGTTCGAGCCGGCCGCCGAGTGCCGCGCGCAGCGCGTGCACGCACATCGACTTCCCGGAGCCAGTCTCACCGGTCAGGACTGTGAACCCGTCATCAAAGGGCAGGCGTGCCTCCTCGATGACAGCCACGTTGCTGACCCGCAGCTCACGAAGGGCCACTGATCCCTCCTTGCGGGCCGGGCGCGTCCTCGTCGATCGGCTCCAGAAGGAGGTCCTTGTGAGGGATGCCGTAGCGGAACTTCTGCCGGAGCCGTGCATTGAACGATGGCGAGTCGGCGAATCGCACAACCTCGAGTTCCGGCCCCGGACGGATCACGACGCTTTCTCCGTCGGCGAGCCAGGCCACCGACCGGCCGTCAGCTGCGACGAAGACACGACCACGCTCCACGGTCACGCGGACGTCGAGTTGCTCCGGGATGACCACCGGCCTGCTGATGACGGCATGGGCTGCAAGTGGGACGACCACGACCGCTCGGACCCTCGGATCGACAGGCGGCCCGCCAGCGCTGAGCGCGTACGCAGTGGATCCGGTCGCCGTGGAAACGACGACGCCATCTGCATCGAATGCTCCCAGCAGATCGTCGCCGACATCCACCCGAAGGCGCACGACGTTGACGTCTCGGGCCCGAACCACGATCTCGTTGATTGCGAGCACGGGCGCCACGGAGTCGTCGAGCGAGATCTCGAGCAGCGCCCGGCGTTGCGTGGTGTATTCGCCCGCTGCGAAGCGGCTGATCGCCCGGGGCAGCGCGTCGATCTCGACGTCATTGAGGAATCCGAGCCGGCCGCGATTCACGCCCACCACCGGGATACCCCTTGGAGCAGCCAGCCGCGCGCCGTAGAGGAAGGTTCCGTCGCCTCCCAGGGTGACCAGGAGCGCGGTGTCCGAGCCGTGCTCGTCCATCGCCCCTTCGGGATCGTCGAGTGCGGTCCACGCGGTGTACCCGCATGCCTGCGCACGCGCGATCGCCGACTGCACCGCAACCTGTTCTCCTGGATGCAGCAGGAATCCGATGCTCGACTTGGCACTCATGGCTCACGCTCCACCGGCGAATCCCTGCGGTGGAGCCGAGCTCCGACAAGCCATTCGCGGTTGCCCTTTGCCCCGCGCACCTGCGACGGGATCGGGAGCTGCGCGACCGCGCCAAAGGTGGACTCGAGCCACGCGGCGAAGGCACCGGCAGCGCGCTCGGCGGCGTCGGCGTCGCGCACGATGCCGCCCTTGCCGATCGCGTCGCGGCCCATCTCGAACTGGGCTTGAAGAGGGCGATCACATCCGCTCCACCGGGGGCGACGAGCTGGGTCACGGCCGGCATCACCATGCGCAGCGAGATGAACGACAGGTCGAGGGTGACGAGGTCGGGTGGCGGACCCGGGACTGCCGTCAATGACCGCAGGTTGGTCCGGTCCATCACACGCACGCGTGGATCGATCGCGAGGCGCGGATCAAGCTGGCCCCGGCCGACGTCGACGGCATAGATCACGGCGGCCCCGCGACTGAGCAGCACGTCCGTAAAACCGCCCGTCGACGCGCCGGCGTCCAGGCACACCCGGCCGTCGCACTCGATGCCGAATGCGTCGAGCGCTGGAGCAAGCTTGAGCCCTCCCCTACTGGCCCATGGATGATCACGTCCAAGCAGTCGCACGGCTGCCGTCGCTCCGACGCGCTGATCGGCACTCGTCGCCCGAATGCCGTCGACCTCGACGAGACCAGCGGCGATCAGGGCCTGGGCGCGCTCACGACTGGGTGCAAGCCCGCGCGTCACGAGCTCGAGGTCAACCCGCCGGGCTTGGGACGCTGCCGTCATGATCCCCATCTATACCACATCTCTGTGTATTCGCGCCGTCAGAAAGGGACATCGTCCGGGTCGATCCGGGGAAGCGCCGTGCGCACTCTCGTGGCGGCAACCGGCGCTGCACGTGCCTCCGGCGCTGGTGCACCGGCGGCCTCGAGTGGCCGTTCGCCGAGTGCGCCGCTGGCGCTGACGACGAGTTGATTCACGCGCTGCTCGGTGCGTTCGAGGAGTTCAGCACAGTGAGCCGCGAGCACCACCCCGCGCTCGTACGCGCCGATCGCCTCTTCGAGCGGGATGCTCCCGCCCTCGAGCTTCGCGATCACCGTGTCGAGCTCAGCCAGAGCCGCCTCGTAGGTCAATGCCGTGATGCCGTCCTCCGCCGAATTGGGTGTCATTCGTCGCTCGACTCCGGTCTGGAATCGTACATCCGTTCGACTCCACGCGGCGGGTCCGGCTCGACGCGATCCACCGTGCTCTCCAGCGTGCCACGCTGCAGGACCGTCCGCAGCCGCGCTCCCAGCGGCACCCTTGCGGCATCGGTGAGGACGCGACCGTCAGCGTCGGAGGTGATCGAATACCCGCGCTCGAGGGTTCGTCGCGGCGACAGCGCCGCAAGCCGGGCAGAGCGGGTGGTCAGCGCGGCGCGGCGGGCCACGGTGACCCGCGACGTTGCCTCATGGAGCCGTTCCGCTGCTCGATGGAGGCGGAGTCGCTCGATCTCGACACGGCGCGACGGGTGAGCGACGGCGAAGCGAGATACCTGCCGATCGAGCTCGCGACGTTTCAACGACGTCTCCTGCATCAACGCCTGGCGCAGCCGGAGCGAGGAAATCTGCACCCGATCACGACGCACGCTCACCAGGCCCACGATCGCGAGCCCGAGACGCGCATGGCGGGCGGCCACGTCGTCGCGGAGCACAGCGACGTTCGGTGCGACCAGCTCCGCTGCAGCTGACGGCGTCGCTGCACGGCGGTCGGCGGCGAGGTCGGCAACCGTTGTGTCGGTCTCGTGTCCCACGCCGCTCACCACCGGAAGCCGGGTCGCCCGGATCGCGCGCGCGAGCGACTCGCTGTTGAATGCGATCAGGTCCTCGAGCGATCCCCCGCCGCGGACGAGCAGGATCACATCTGCGTCGCGAACCTGGTCCGCGCGTTGCAGTGCGCGGATCAGCGTCTCCACCGCTCCTTCGCCCTGCACCGTGGCCGGCGACAGCACGATGCCGATGCACGGCGCACGGCGTGCGATCACCGTCACAACATCACGCAGGGCTGCGCCGCTGCGTGACGTGACCACCACGACTCGACGAGGCAGCAGCGGCAGCGGTCGCTTGCGGCGCTCGTCGAAAAGCCCTTCTGCGCTGAGCCGTTGCTTGAGCTGCTCGACGCCCAGCGCGAGCGCCCCGACGCCGCTGGGTTCGAGACGGTCGACATAGAGCTGATACCGCCCCTGCTGCTCGTACACCTGCACGGAACCATGCGCGACAACAGTCATGCCATCCTCTGGCCGGAACGGGATCTGCATGGCATTGGCTCGGAAGCAGACGCACGATACCGATGCACGAGAGTCCTTCAGCGTGAAGTACAGGTGTCCTGACACGTGCGCCTTGAGGTTGCTCACCTCACCCTCGACGAGCAGGTCCTCCAGCTCCGGGCGAGCCGCGAGCGCGTCGCGCACCAGCACGGTCAGATCACTGACCGTGCAAACCGTTGCGGTCACAGGCGTTCTCGCGCGACATGACCGAGGACACCGTTGACGAACTGCGCCGCCTCATCGCCGGCGTATGCGCGGGCCAGCTCAATGGATTCATCGATCACCACCGCGACTGGAGTTGGCTCCATGTACAGCAACTCAAATGCTCCAAGACGCAGCACCGCTCGCTCCACCTTGCCGATGTCGACGAGTGACCAGTGCTCCATCGCGTCCGCCAGCGCCGCATCGATGGCATCGAGATGGTCGACGCAACCGACAACGATCGTCCGCGCGAATGCACGCACATCGGCAGTGGCGCGCAGGTCTTCGCCCTGATACCGCAGGGCGAAGTCCGGGTCCTTCACCGTGCCCTCGATCTCGAAGAGGACGCGGAGCGCCAGCTCACGACCACGGCGCCGGCGCCCCGTGCCCGAGACGGCAGGGGTCACGCGAATGCGACCTCGCTGACGAAGACGTTGACCTCCTCGACTCGCAACGCGAGCATGCGATCGATGGCGTCTGCCACGCGCCGCTGCACCTCGGCGCCCACGACCGGGACGTTGCCGCCCGACTCCATCACCACGTAGAGGCTCAGGTGCAAGGCGTCGTCGCGCATCTCCACGCGCACGCCTCGATGGGCGTGCGAGCGGCGGACGATGCGATCGAACTGCTGACCTCCCGGGTGGTACATGGCGTGGATGCCCGCAACCTGGAGGGCCGCGAACGCCGCGATGGACGCCACCACCTCGTTGGCGACGCGTGTGGTGCCGAGCTGGCGCCGCCCACTCGAGGTCGGACGCAGCTGGACGTGATCCGGCTCGTGAACCTCGGTCATGCTCGCTCCACGTAACGGCCGGTGCGCGTGTCGACCCGGATCTGATCGCCCTGGTTGACGAACAGGGGCACGTCCACTGCCAGCCCGGTCTCCACGACGGCGGGCTTGAACGACGCATTGGCGGTGTCACCCTTGAAACCCGGCTCGCTCTCGGTCACCTCGAGCACGACCGATGTCGGCAGGTCGACCCCGAGGACTCGATCGTCGAACCGCAGGAGGAACAGGTTGTCGTTCTCCTTGAGGTAGTCAGTCGCACTGCCGAGTTGCTCCGGGCTGAGCGTGATCTGGTCGAACGTCGTGTTGTCCATCACGACGTAATTGTCACCGTCCTTGTAGAGCAGCTGAGCCTCGGTGCGCTCGATGCGGACTCGGCCGAACTTCTCCTCGGGTCGGAACGTCTCGTCGGTGACAGCGCCGGTGGTGACGTTGCGCAATTTGGCACGGACAACCGCCGTCCCGCGACCCTGCTTCATGTGCGAAAAATCGATGACCTCGAAAAGCTCGCCGTCGCGCTCGACGGTGGCGCCCGGGCGCAGGTCTGAGGCGGTGATCATGCAGTGCTCCCAAGTGTGGAACGGTCCTCGAGCAGCTTAGCCAGTCCCTCAACTGCGAGGACGTAGCCATGCAACCCGAGGCCGGTGATGACCGCCACCGCTGCCTCGGCCGAGAGCGAGATGCGCCGGAAGGATTCCCGAGCCAGGATGTTCGACAGGTGGACTTCGATGACCGGGGCCGCGAAGCCGCGGAGGGCGTCGGCCAGGACCACGCTCGTGTGCGTCAATCCGCCCGGATTGATGATGCAACCAGCGCTGTGCCCGCGCTCCGCCTCGAGGATGTCGACCATCACACCCTCGTGGTTGGTCTGCTCGCAGCGAACCGTGAGGCCGAGGGCGGCGGCTCGG
Source organism: Candidatus Dormibacteria bacterium (assembly GCA_044450385.1). Taxonomy (GTDB): domain Bacteria; phylum Chloroflexota; class Dormibacteria; order Aeolococcales; family Aeolococcaceae; genus Palsa-851. Next base: position 11,510 of record JBIOIZ010000040.1, on the reverse strand, counting down.
GCCGTGACCGCCGCCTCGATCTCAGCGAGGGTGACCGCGCCGTAGACGTCCGGCTCTCGATCGCCGAGGCTCGCGAGGTTGGGTCCGTTCAAGAGCAGGATCGAGGTCATCGAGCCCGCACTGCTTCGAGCGCTTCGAGCACCTCGTCCTCGGGAACGACCTGACCTGTGCGCGCGTGACCCCTGGCGTCGATGAGCACCCATCCCAGACGGTCGGCGGTTGTCTTCTTGTCCGCACGCATGAAGCTCAGCACCCGCCGGGTGTCAAACGCGAGCGTCATGGGAAGCCCGCACCGACGGATCATCTCATCCTGCCACTCGATGTCTTCGGCCGGGCAGCCCAGCCTGCGAACGCTCAGCCGCCCGGCGACACGCATTCCAACGGCCACCGCCTCACCGTGCAGCAGCGTCTCGCCAAGTCCTGCCGCCGCCTCCAGGGCGTGGCCGGCCGTGTGTCCGTAGTTGAGGACCGCGCGACCACCGGCCTCGCGCTCGTCGCCGGAAACGATCTCGGCCTTGATGCCGCAGCATTCGCGAATCGTTGCGGTCAGGGCGTCGCGATCCCGCTCCAGGAGGAGCTCGAGCCTGGTGTCGAGATCGCCGGCGAGCGCTGTCTCCGCGATCATCGAGTACTTGACGACCTCTGCAAATGCCGAACGAAACGAGCGATCGTCCTGCGTCGCCAGGACGTCCGGGTCGCAGATCACCGCTCGCGGTTGCCAGATCGCCCCTGCGAGATTCTTCCCGTGGGCGAGGTTGACGCCCGTCTTGCCTCCGATGGCGCTGTCCACCATCGCCAGCAGCGTTGTGGGGACGTTCACCCATGCGACGCCGCGAAGGTAGACGGCGGCGACGAATCCGGCGAGGTCTCCCACCGTGCCGCCGCCGAGCGCGACGACGCAATCGTTGCGTTGCAGCCCAGCGGCTCCGAGGCGGTCGAGCATCTCGCCCGCCACCGACCAGGTCTTGAGCGGCTCCCCGCCGGTCACGTCGAGCACGGTTGTGGCGATGCCGGCGCTTCGCAACGACGCGACCAGCCCGTCGCCAACTGATGACACCGCCCGATCCGCGAGCAGAGCCACCCGCGTCGCTGCTCCTGGGACGTGCAGCAGGACGTCATCCAGCGCTCCGCGGCGAACTTCGATGTGGTAGGCACGTTCTGCGAGGTTGACGCGGACGGTGCCTTCGAGCGCAGTCATCACACGATTCGCGATGGCCTCGGGAGTGTCGTCGGCGTTGATGCGCACGTGGGCCGAGTGGTGCGCTCGCGCCCGGCTGCTTCGCAGCATCGGAATGCCAGACTCGGGCGAGCCGCCGAGCATGGGTCGATCCGCTCCGTCACCGAGACGTCGGATCAACACCGCGTCGGGAGCATCCAGCCACACCACGGTGCACAGCTCGGTCAGGAGTCGCCTGGCAGCGGGCTGGGCGATCAAGCCACCACCGCAGGCGATGACGAGCGGACCCGGGCGGCGCAGCGCGCTCTCCAGCACGGCGAGCTCGACGTCACGAAAATGAGGCTCGCCCTCTGCCGCGATGATCGTGCCCGGCGGGCGTCCGGAGCTCGACGTGATCTCATCATCGAGGTCGACGCTGCTCCAACCAAGCCGCTCGGCGATCAGCGGCGCGATCGTGCTCTTGCCCGTTCCGGAAAGACCCACGAGCGCGATGCGGTGAATGGCGGTCACCGAAGGCGGCCGGCAGAGCGACGATGGGCGCGCACGGCCCGGCGCATGTCGGCGAGGTTGTCGCCACCGAATTTCTCCATCGTGGCGGAGGCGAGGACCCACGCCAGCATCGCCTCGGCGACTACGGCGCCCGCCGGCACGACGCAGATGTCGCTGCGCTCGTAGTGGGCGTTGATCTCCGCACCGGTGGCGATGTCCACGCTGCGCAACGGATGGAGCAGCGTCGAGATCGGTTTGAAGTGGACCAGCGCCCAGACCGGCTCGCCATCGGTCACACCACCGGCGAGGCCGCCCTGCCGGTTGGTCAGGTGATGGAAACCATGATCTGCATCCCAACGTGGCACGTCGTGCACGTCGGAACCCGGCGATCGCGCCGCGAGGGTCGCGGCACCCAACTCCACGCCCTTCACCGACGGGATACTGCACATCGCCTGGGCGATGAGCCCGTCAAGGCGTCGATCCCAGTGCACGTAACTGCCAAGCCCGGCCGGAACGTTCGCGGCCGACACATATGCGGTACCACCCAGCGTGTTGCCGTTTTCGCGCGCCGCGTCGATCGCCGCCACCATCCGGCCTGACGCATCCTCATCGGCGCAGCGCACCGGCGAGCGCTCGACCACATCCCACGCAACATCGCCTTCGGGCACGTCGACGTGGACGTCGCCGATCCGGATCACGCACGAGTGGATGTCAATGCCGATCGCGGCGACGAGCGCCCGGCCCACCGCGCCGGCCGCCACCCTCGCGGCGGTCTCACGCGCGCTGGCTCGCTCGAGGACGTCGCGGGCATCACTGAACCCGTACTTCAGGACCCCTGCGAGGTCGGCATGCCCGGGGCGTACGCGGGTCACCCGCTTCGAGATGAATCCGCGCGCCTCCACCTGCATGGGTCCCTTCCAGTTCTCCCAGTCGCGGTTGTGGATCACGAGCGTGATCGGAGATCCAAGCGTCTTGCCGCCGCGCACGCCGCTGACGACCTGCGCCACGTCGTGCTCGATCTGCTGACGCTTGCCTCGCCCATGACCACCCTGACGGCGACGCAGATCGGGATCGATGTCACGGGTCGCGTCGAGGGGCAGGCCGGCCGGAACCCCCTCGACGATCACCGTGAGCTGGGGGCCGTGTGACTCGCCGGCTGTCAGAAATCGAAGCATCTGCAAGCGATTGTATTGGCGGAAGCCTCGCGCCCCGATTTGATCCACGGGGCGACGCAGCGGTTTTGTCCGCGTCGGGTCCTGACAGACAGCCAAGAGTGGATGGGATGCGAGACGCACCGCCCGATCGACAAACCACCCTCGAGCATCTGCGCATCGCCCGGCTCCTCGACGCCCATGGCGACGTGATTGCGGCCATCTGCGCATACCGCGAGGTCATGCGTGTCGGCCCTGAGAGCGCAGCCGCCGAGGCGTTGCTGCGAATTGCCGCGCTGGCGCGACGCGTCTGAACGGAGACCCGAGTCCGGTTCAGAGACCCGCAGGTCGGGAGGGCGCGCCCGCCGAGGGAGGCGCATTCATGGCGGCCAGCAGCTCGTTGTAGAAGGTCTCAGCCTTGGGGATGCGATGGAGCACCTCAACGCCATCCCGGCCGGCGGACTCGATCTCGATGTCCCCGGCGCCGATCAAACGGTCGCCGAGCGGGCGGTGAATCACCGTGTTCTGGATGCGGTCCAGTGGAATCGTTTCGGCTGTCCTCGAGAGGATTCCGCCCTCCATCACGATCCGTCGGTCGGTGAGCAGATAGGTGGCGAATCGCCAGCGCAGCACGCGGAAGCCGGCCCAGAGCAGCGCCCCGACGATGAGCACGAGCACCACGACGGTCTTCACAGTGGTGATCGAAACCGAGCCGATCGTTGCGGGAATCTTGGCGTTCAGCACGATCGCGACGACGATGACGACGATGGCTCCGAGCACGTGGCCGGCCAGCACGGACCAGTGCTGGCGGACCAGTGCGATCGGCCGCTCCCCCGGCATCAGCTGCGTCGGCATAGCCTCACCTCATCGAACCCCTGGACTACTGCGGGTCACGGACCGAGGTACAGGATGAGCGCTGCGCCCGCACAGAGGAACGGACCATAGGGTATCGGGTCTTTGAGGCTGCGCACGCGTGTCACCAGCAGGACCAGCGCGGTCGCGCCCCCGATGAACACGCCGGCGATGACGGCGTAGACGGCCCCGAGATTCGCGCTCGTCGGACCCGCACCTGTCACGGCCCCCACGAGCGCACCGAGCTTCGCGTCACCCAGGCCGATGCTCCCCCGCGACACCAGGTTCTGTACGAAGAAGAAGGCTCCCACGCCGAGGGCGCCGATGATCGAGCTGGTGACCGTCAGATGCGGCGACCACGCAGTCAGCACCACGGCGGCCAGGATGCTCGGGTAGGTGATGACGTTGAGGATGAGCCGGTGCTTGAGGTCGAAGTCCACGACGTGCACGAAGATCGCGATCCAGAGCAGGTGGATGAGCAGACCTGGACCGAAGGGCTCGTGCGCGGCGAAGGCGCCGAATCCGATTGCTCCGAGCGCGGGTGAGAGCCAGCGTTCGAGCCACGTCCAGCCATAACGCTCGCCCACCCAGGGGCGGGCCGGCGTTGGTTCCTCGCCGGCAGCCGCCGCTCTGCTCAGCTCGATCGCGATGTCCCGCTCATAGTCCAGGCGCTCCTGGTGTTCCTCATCCTCGAGCTTTTCGAACTTCTCCAGCGCGACTGCGAGCCAGCCGCATCCCAGGCCGGCAAGACCGCCGGCGACCGTGAGGCCGGCGATGACCAGTGGCGGATTCACGCCTCGACTGCCCGGAGCAACGCGTTCCGCACTGCACCGGGCGGCGCCACCTTTCCGGTCCAGATCTCGAAGCTCAGGAGGCCCTGATGCAGCAGCATCTCGAGTCCGTCGCTGGCTCGGTGACCGGTTTCCACTGCTGCGGACACCACATCGACGGGGCGCGGGCCGTAGCGCAGGTCGACGACACTGCAGCCACGAGGGAGTCCGCGCGGATCGAACGGCAGGTCATCAAGCCCCACCGGCGTCGCATTGACGACGATTGCCGAATGCGCGCCCGTGGCTGCGATTGCGTCCCGGTCCCACGAGACGCCCGCGATATCACCGGAGTGGCGCAGCCGGGCGGCGATGCTCTCGGCGGCCCCCGCCGACCTCGCGGCGATGCGCAGCCTGAGGAGTGGAACGCCGACGAGCGCCAGGGCCACGGCGGCAGCGGCGCCGCCGGCACCCAGGAGGAGGGCCGTCGCACCCTGCCGTGGCCACATCGATGCCTGGCTGAGTGCAAGTTCGAAACCGTCGGTGTCGGTGGTGTACCCCACGAGACGCCGCCCGCGCACCGTGATCGTGTTGACGACCCCGAGCGAGTCGGCGTCACCCTCGAGGCGGTCGCATTTCGCCGCCATCACCGCCTTGTATGGCGTGGTGACGTTGCACCCCGCGTAGCGACCCTCACGCAGCTCGGCGACGAACGCATCGATGTCCTCGGGGCGCAGGTCGCGCAGCTCATACGTACCCTCGACGCCGGTTGCCTGCATGGCGGCCTGGTGCATGACCGGGCTCGGCGACCGCGAGATGCCGGCACCGACAAGGCATAGTCGGAGGGGCCGCGTGCTCACCGGGATGCGCGCGACGCCGCGATACGCCGCGCGTCGAGCCAGTTCTGGAGCAGTACCGCCGCGGCCACGGAATCGATCACCTCACGCCGGCGTTTGCGCCGGATGCCGCTCTCGATCAGCGCGCGCTCAGCGATGGTGGTGGTGAATCGCTCGTCCCACAGCTCGATCTCCGCAGTGGTGCGGCGGGCCAGCTCGGCCGCGAATTTCCGTGCCGCCACGGCCGAGTTGCCCTCACTGCCGTCGAGGCGGCGGGGCAATCCGATGACCACTCGGTCCACCCGGCGATGTTCGATCTCGCGATCGATTCGTGTCCACAGGGTTCGCGCCTCGTTGGGAATGGTCCCCACCGGGGAGGCGAGGGTGCATGTCTCATCTGAGATGGCCAGCCCGATCCGTACCGAGCCGACGTCGATGCCGAGGACGCGCGATCGACTGGTACCGTCCCCGGACGGGATCACGGCGGCTTGGTGGAGATTGCGACGAAGTCTTCGACGATCTCGATCTGTGATGCTCGCAGTGGAAGATAGAAGAGCTGGAACGGCCATTCGGAAACCTTCACGCCCTGGACCTTGGCGACGTTGCTCTCCACGATCCTCTGGGCGTTCCCCGGATTCCGGCCGGTGAGCTGCGCCTTGAGGCCGTTGAGGTTGACGGTGGGCTGGCTGAATGCAGTCGCCGAGCATGCGAGGACGACCGTCCCGTTGACGTTCGCCTGAGTCACGGCGCATGGCGGGGTTGTCAGGCTGCCCTTGGCCAGAACGTCACCGGGTTTGACGAGCCTGTCGAGATCGGCGATGACGTCGTTGCGCACGGCAATCGGGTCAAAGATGGCGGCCTGTTCCGCGCCGGCGACCTGAATCTGGGTCGGGACGAACTGGGCGTTCACAGCGGGGAGCGCGGGCTTCACGGAGAACGAGATCGCCTGCCCGCCGCCGGTCGGATCCTTGGCGACGGTCTTACCCGCCGCCCTCGCCTGGAGATCGGTCTCGAGCTGAGAGGTCAACTGACCTTCGATCTGGGTGACCTGGGCGGTCCAGTTGGCGACGTCGGTGGCATTCGCCGCCGTGACCTGCTTCGGATCGGCTCCGCCGGAGGCTGCGTTTTGGTTGGTCAGCGCGATGTGGATGCCCGGACAGAGCACGCCCGGGCAGGGATCGCCTTGCCATGAGGTGAGGCTCCCGCTCGGAACGTTGCCATTTGCCCCCGCAGTGAGGTCGGCATAGGGCGCCGTGGAGTTATATGGATGCCCGCTGCAGGCTCCAGGCGGCGGTGGATTGACCGGGCCGATACAGATGAAGGTGTTCCGGGTGGGAGCGAACGTGATCGATTGGTCGGGTGTCTGCACGTATGAGCTCGTGTTGTTTGTCGGCAGCTCAAAGCCTATGTCGGAGCTCGCATCAGTCGAGAAAAGCAGGGTTGTCCGCGCCGCCACCGCTGGGACTGTCGTGGTTCCGGTCGGAGTCGCCTGAAACTGCGATTGGGTCTGGCTCGCGACCACGCCGGTGAGCACATGGTCCTGCTGTGTCGCCGCGGTGGGATTGGTGGTGCCCTGAATCGTAGAGTTCACCGACAGCGGTGTCGCGGCAATCGTGATCGTGAGCTTCGCGTTTGGCCCCAGCGCCATGAACAGGATGATGCCGAGGATCGCAACGGCGGCGCCGGCCACGTACAGGAACCGCCGGCGGTCCCAACCGCGCGACGGCCGTGCGGGCGGAATCTGGGTGATGACCCGGCGCGGCTCGAGCCGGGCGGTTGCCGGCGCGTGCGCCGGCGGGGTGAACGTCGGTGGTGCCGGCGGTGGCGCCGGGGGTGGTTCCAGCACCGCGGCTGCGGCGACTGCGCCACCGGCCGCCGCTCCGGCTCCCCGGCTCTGGCCGGACCCGCCCGCGCGCGGGCCGGCCAGCTCGATGCCACGCTCGAATGCCGGCACGGATCCGTAGACCTGCAGTCCATTTGCGCGGGCGAGCTGCTGGAGGCGCGGATCCTCGGTGACGATCGACGTCCGGCGGCCCGACTGATTGCTGAACTGGGCCAGCAAGCGGACGTTGAGGGGCGTCTGCAGGGCGCGATTGGAGCCCGGCACGACCAGTCCAACGTCGGGATCGGTCGACGCGCGAACCCGATCGATGAGATCAACGATCTCGTCGTCGGCTCTGGCTATGACAACAGCCGTCATCGGCGCCTATACCTTCATCGTCTTCAAAACGCGGCGCATGAGCCCCCCGAGGGGCTCGTCCGCGTCATCTTCCAGCGTCACGGCGTGACGCGCAAGCCCCATCGGGGTGACGTCCTGGCTGCCGACCAGGAGGCCCGTCGTGTCATACACGCCGGTGACGTCGCCCGGACCGAGAACCTTGACCGTCGGAGGACGCGTGAACGGGACCGTGTCCGACCAGTCCAGGATTCGGAGTTGCTCGGCCACCTCTGGCAGTGCTGCGCCGCCACCGGCGAGGCACATCGACCCCGGAAGGGGGTCCGGCCCGGCGAGCTCCTCGAGGGTCAGGGCCACTCCCTGGGCGAGCACCTCTGCGGTCGGGGTCAGAGCTCGCCGGGCCATGGCGCTCTGCTCGGCCGCGAGGTGGCCCTCACTGTGCGCAACCTTGAAACGCTCGGCCTCATCGAGATCCATCGAGAGGTCGGTCGCGAGACGCTTGGTGAAGGAGCGGCCCCCGAGGGCGAACATCCTGGTGGCCTCGATGCCGCCACGCCTGACCACGGCGATGTCGGTGGTTCCGCCCCCAACGTCGACGAAGATGGCTCCCAACTCGTGGGACTCGGCGGACCCGCAGCCACGTGCCAGCGCGTACGGCTCGGCGACCGTGGCGACGAGCTCGAGGTCGAGCTCCTGAGCTATGGCCTGCAACGCGCCGATGTGCGTGAGCGGAGCGAACGTGTTGAAAACGGTGATTTCGACGACGTGGCCCTGGAAGTCGACCGGGTTGCTGACCGCATAGCCGTCGATGCGCACCGAGGTGATCGTGCTGTGGACCAGCTTGACGTTCACCTCCTGGACGCCCAGGTCGTGCGACATCTGACGCACCGCTTCTCGCAGCGCTCGTCGCTGCACGGCCTGGAGGGCCGTGGCGAGATCTGCCTGGGTGATACGAGCCTGTGGCTGGGGCCTCGGCATGGTCATGGTGGTGCTGAAGCCGCGGACCTGCTCCCCCGCGATACCGATCACGGCCTGGCCGGGGATGGTCTCGCACATGTCCTCGGCTTCGGTGAGGGCGCGGTCGCAGTTGTCGATCACCGCCTGGAGATCCGCAACAGCGCCGGCTTGCATGTGCGTCTGCGCCTGACGCACTTTGCCGACACCGAGCACGATGCCCTTGTCGTTCTCGCGTTTGACGATCAACGCCTTGACGAACTCGGTCCCGATGTCGAGGACCGTGTAGTGGCTCTGGAACTCTTCGCGCCGCTTCAGGAGCGCGAACTTGCGCTTACCCATCAGGCGGCGTGTCCCATCGTCTCGGTGATGGTCTGGCGAACCGCCGATACAGCGGCTTCACGTTTGGCTGGGTCGCCAACCTTGCCGCGACCGAGGTCGGGGCGTCCCCCACCCTTGCCGCCGGTGACCGCTGCAGCACCGGTGACCAGCGTGCCGGCGTGCACGCCCGCATCGAGGGCACGCCCCCCGACCTTGATCACGAGCGTGGCCGGACCGAGCACCGCCGCCACGCCGTCGCCGTGGAGCCGGTCGGCGAGCAGGCGGTCGCCGGCCTGGGAGACGGATTCGGCGTCGATATCGCCGTCGAGGAGGACGTGGGCGAAGGGAACACCCGCCACCTCCTCGACCACCGCGGCGTCGATGGGCACAGTCGGTGGCGCGGCGTGGCGCGCCTGGCCAATCTCCTTGGTCAGCTTCCGGACCTGCTCCTGCAGTGCGGTCACCCGTTCGGGCACCTCCTCCGGGCGGGTCTTGAGCGCCCGCGCCGTGCTCTGGAGCGCCGACCCGACACGCCGCCAATGCTCCTCAGCGCTTTCGCCGGCGACCAGCTCGATGCGCCGGATGCCCTGACCGATGCTGCTCTCGGACACGATGATCGCTGCCCCGACGTCGCCGCTCCGGCTGACATGGGTGCCGCCGCACAACTCTCTCGACCAGCCTCCGAAGTCGACCACGCGAACATCAGGCGAGTACGCCTCATCGATCAGCGCGATCGCCCCGCTGGCGCGCGCATCCACCAGCGGCATGAGTGCGACGCTGCGTTCGAGGTTGCGCCGGATGCCGTCGTTGACGCGATGTTCGATCTCGCTCAGCTCTTCGGAGGTCAACGGCCTCGCGAAGGAGAAGTCGAACGTCGTGTGGTCCGGGCCGACGAACGAACCGCGTTGTACGACCCCCTCGCCAAGAACGTCGCGAAGGGCGCGATTGAGCAGATGCGTGGAGCTGTGGTGGCGCGCGATCCTGCCTCGACGGATCTCGTCGACGTGGGCGTGCACCGGCTGGCCCGCACGAAGCTCGCCTTCCTGGACGAGCACGTCATGCGCTCGGGCATCACTGCCCGCGATCGGCTGGGTGTCGCGGACCACGCCACTCCCGGCGGGCCACGACAGCATCCCGCTGTCCCCCACCTGGCCACCGGCCTCCGCGTAGAACGGCGACACGTCGAGCAACACCGGGCCGGCTTCTCCCCTGCCGAGGACCTCGATCTGGCTGTCGAGCCCGATGCGAAGGACGGTGGCGTCCGTCTCCAGGACGTCGTAGCCGACGAAGCGGGTCGGCGGCAGCGCGTCAGCACCGGCAAAGCCCACGCGGCGCGCTGACGCCTGACCGCGCTCTCGCTGTTGCTGCATCGCGGTCTCGAATCCCCGGAGATCGACCGTGGCTCCATGCTCGGCTGCCATCTCGACCGTTAACTCGATTGGGAGCCCGAAGGTGTCATAGAGACGGAACGCATCACCTCCGTCGATCGTCGCCGGATTCCTGGAGAGCAGCGCCGCGAGCCGCTCGGTCGCGGCGTCCAGGGTCCTGGCAAAGGCGTCCTCTTCGATCTCCAGCGTTTCCCTGATCAGTGCACGGAACTCGATGAGCTCCGGGTAGATCGCGCCCATGACCCCGACGAGGTCGTCGGTACCCGCCGCGAGGCCGCCTTTGAGCGCCACCCGCCGGCCGTGGACTGCCGCACGACGGATGAGCCTGCGGAGCACATACCCGCGACCGTCATTCGCCGGCAGCACCCCGGCGCTGACGAGGAACCCCGCGCCCCGAAGGTGGTCGGCGAGGACATAGAGCGATCGTGTGAGGTCCGGGTCGGAGATCGGCTTGGACGCGCGCGCACGAAAGCCGTCGACCAGCGGAGCGAAGTGGTCGGTGCCATACCCGGTGCGGTCCCCCTGGACGATCGCCACGATCCGGTCAAATCCCAGGCCGGTGTCGACCGTCGGGTTGGGCAGCAGGAGCCTGGACCCATCGGGCTGCTGATCGAACTCCATGAACACCAGGTTCCAGTACTCCTCGAAGCGGTCGCCTCCGCATTCATCCTGCGGGGTGCAGTCGTCCCGTCCGCACGAGCATGGGCCGCCCCAGTCGAAATACAGCTCACTGTCGTACCCGGAGGGGCCGGTCGGGCCGGCGGCCCACCAATTCTCGGTGAGGCGCGAGATGCGCTCCCGCGGAACGCCGATCTTCTCGACCCAGAGCCGCTCGGACTCGGTGTCATCGGGGTAGATGCTCGGCCAGAGGCGGTCAGGATCGAGCCCGAGGACCTCGGTTGAAAACTCCCACGCGTAATCGATGGCTCCCTCTTTGAAGTAGTGGCCAATCGACCAGTTGCCGAGCATCTCGAAAAACGTGTGATGCGTCGGGTCACCGACGGATGCCATGTCGTCGTATTTCAGGCCCGCGCCACGAAAGCATTTCTGACAGGAGGCGAGGTCGCGCGACGGTGGCGTTCGCTGCCCCGTGATCCATGGTTTCAACGGCACCATTCCGGCCACGACGAAGAGAAGCGACGGATCGTCGTGGGGGATGAGCGGAAAGCTCGGGAGACGGTGATGCCCGCGTTCCTCGAAGAAGCGAAGAAATCGCTCCCGGATCTCAGAGCTGAGCACGTGCAAAAGAATTCGACAGCAAGTTGTCGAATTCTACACGGGGGCCTCCGCCCCAAACTCCTTGCGAAGGTGTTCGACGGCTGCGCGCTGCAAACGCGACACGTGCATTTGTGAAATGCCGAGCCGTTTTGCGACCTCCGTTTGCGGGAGTTGTTCGACG
>JBIOIZ010000039.1:0-26342 GCA_044450385.1 Candidatus Dormibacteria bacterium | reverse complement strand
GTGCCCGGACGGGCATCGGTCGGTTCCCCGGGCGCACCTTACCGACCTCGAGGGTCCGAGTGCAAGCCGGACACCCGGGCGTCACGGTACCCCGGCGACCGGCCACGTATATTGCGGTCGTGTGACGTTGGATCCACATCTGGTCGGCGAGCGACCCTTCGACGCGGGCGGCGCGGCTCTTGCCGACGTGGGCGAGCGGGCGCTGCTCCGGGCGCTCACCGAGATCGCGCGGCCGACCTCGGTGACCCTCGCCGTGGGCTCCGTCTACGATGCCGCGGTGTTGTCGCCGGAGCCGGGCCGCGACTTTGGGATGAGCATGGATGCCCTGGTCGAGGGCATCGATTTCCGCCGGTCCTGGATCAGCCCCCGGCGGTTGGGCGCACGGGCATTGACCGTCGCCCTGTCCGACCTCGCCGGGATGGGGGCCCGCCCTGCCTGGTGCTCGGCGACCCTCTGTGCCCCCGCGAGCACGTGCTTCGAGGATGTCCTGGAGGTTCAGCGCGGGCTCTGCGCTGCGGCGGTGAGCGCGGGATGCGCGGTCGCCGGAGGTGACGTGAGTGCCATCGACGGGCCGCTGGTCATCGACGTCTCGGTCGGGGGGACGGTCGCGGCGGGCCAGATGCTGCGTCGCAACGCCGGGCGGCCCGGCGACGTGGTGGTGGTCACCGGGACTCTCGGGCGCGCGGCCGCCGGCCTGCGTCTCCTTCTTGACGGCGGCGATGTGCTGTCCGAACAGGAGCGGGCCTGGGTGGACGCCCAGCTCTCACCCGTCGCCCGTATCAGCGAGGGCCTGGAGCTGGTCGCGTCCGGGGTCCGATGCGGCGGTGACATCAGCGATGGGCTTCTGGTCGAGCTCGAGCGGATCACCGATCTCTCCGGGTGCGCCGCGGAGATCTGGTTGGACAGGCTGCCGGTCGAGCAGGCGCTGGTCATGGATTTCGGCGCCGCCTGGCCCGACCTCGCTGTCGGGGGTGGCGAGGACTTCGAGCTCGTCGCCACCCTCCCGCGCCACGAGGCAGAGGCGCTGCTGGACTCCTGGCCGGGCTCGCTGGCGCCACTCACCATCGTCGGGTGCCTGCGCGAGGGCGCCGGCGTGGCCGTCCTCGACCTGGAGGGCGGCATATCCGTCGCGCGTCCGCACACGAGCTCGCGGCACTTCGCGTGAGCACCGAGGGAGCGGTGGCGGAACGATGCGCGACCGAGGCGGAAACGCTCGCTTTGGGGGAGCGCATCGGGACACGAGTCGAACCGGGTGACCTCATCCTCCTCAGTGGGCAGCTCGGCGCCGGCAAGACGGTGCTCGTTCGCGGCATCGCAACCGGCATGGGCATCGACCCGATGCAGGTGCGCTCGCCGACCTTCGTGCTGCATCACGTCTACCGCGCCGGTGCAAAGGTCCTCGACCACCTCGACCTGTACCGGCTCGGACCGGATGCCGACATCCGCCTGCTCGATGTCGACGAGATGCTCGAGTCGGGCGGTGTCGTGGTCGTGGAGTGGGGTGAGCACGCCGGGCGCGACCTGAACGCGCAGACCCGCATCCGCATCGAGATCGATGACGACGCTTCGCGGGTGATCACCTCGCGGGGCGCGCCGGAGCGTCTGGCGGCGGCGTGGGAGGATCCACAGTGACCGTGCTGGCCATCGACACCTCGTCGAGGTCGCGCGTCGTGTGCGTGCTCGCGACACCGGAAGGCGACCTGCTCGACTCGGAGGTGATCCGCGGCCGGCCGGTTTCCTCGTCGTTGCCCGAGGCGCTCGGGCAGGTGCTCGCACGCGCAGACGGCGCGGTGGTGGTCGTCACCGGACCGGGCACGTACACGGGCGTCCGTGCCGGGATGGCGGCCGCACTCGGCATCGCCCACGCGCGCGGACTGCCACTCCATGGCGTCGGCTCGCTGGAGGTGACCGCATGCGGTGACGCGAGCGCGCGCAGTGATGACTGGATCGTCGCCGACGCCGGCCGGGGCGCTCTCTACGCGGCGCGCGCGGGCGAGGCCGCCCGCGTGACCCGCGTCGGCGTTGACGGGTTCGACGCCGACGGCGTTCGTGTGTTCAGCAGCGACGACGTGGCCCTCACCGGTGTGATCCGAGTCGATGCAGCGCGAGCCCTGGCACGTGCAGTCGTGCTCGCGCTGTCGCGTCCGGCGCTCGACCGCGCGGGGTTGATCGCCAGCTACGTGGACTGACGACCGCCGCTACAGCCAGCCGTGCCGCTCGGCGGCGCGCACCGCCTCGAGGCGATTGCGCGCGCCGGTCTTCTGGATGGCGGATGAGAGGTAGTTCCGCACCGTTCCCTGCGAGAGGAACATCGTCGCGGCAATCGCCGCGATGGTGGCGCCATTCGACGCGGCGTGGAGCACGTCGCGCTCACGCGGGGTGAGCGGATTCGACCCGTCGCTGAGAGCCGCCGCCGCAAGCGCGGTGTCGATGACCCGTTCACCGCTGACGGCACGACGGATCGAGACCGCGAGCTGATCCGCCGGCCCGTCCTTGACGACGAAGCCGGTCGCGCCTGCCTCCATGGCCTTGCGCAGGTACCCGGGCCTGCCGAAGGTCGTGAGGATGATGATCGTGCACGCCGGCTGCGCCTTGTGGAGGAGCGCCGCCGCACTGAGTCCGTCGAGCCCCGGCATCTCGATGTCCAGCAGGGCCACATCCGGATGCGCAGCCTGCGCAGCGGCGATGACCTCGTCGCCGCGGGCGCACTGAGCCACCACGTCGATGTCCTCCTCGAGCGCGAGCAGGGTTGCGAGCGCGCCGCGGACCATGCCCTGATCCTCGGCGATGAGCACCCGGATCACGCCGCGGCCCGGGGAACGTACGCCTGCAGGCGGAAACCGCCAGCGTCGCCCGGGCCTGCTTCGAGACGGCCACCGGCGGCGCCGACGCGCTCGCGGAGTCCGTGCAGACCACTGCCGCCCGCGCTGGCGACACCGCCGACACCGTCGTCGACGATCGCAACCGTGAATCCACCGTTGCTCGATTCGAGGGAGATCTCACAGTGGTGCGCGCGGCTGTGGCGGAGCACGTTGGTGACGCCCTCGCGCACGGTCCACGCGAGCAGGCTGTCCACCGGCGCCGGCGGCACGCTGCTGTCGCGGTTGACGGAGAACGAGATTCCCGCTGCGTCGAGCACGTCGCGCGCTCCCTGCAACTCGTCGGCGAGCGAGCGCTGCCGGTACCCGGTGACCATCGCGCGCACCTCTGCGAGCGAATCGCGCGCCACCGACTCGACATCGCCGATCGCCTCCGCCGCGGCGCCGGGATCACTGTGCATCAAGCGCCGGGCGACCTGGGCCTTGAGTGCGATCACCGACAGGCTGTGGCCAAGGATGTCATGAACATCGCGGGCGATGCGGAGCCGCTCGTCGGCGATGGCGAGCCGCGCGACCTCGGCGCGCGCAGTGCGGAGCTCGATGACCGTCGCGATGAGGCGGCGAAACGCGAGCATGGTGAACCCGAGTGCGACGGTCAGGAAGGTGATGAAGCCCAGGTCGGCCCACGGGTAGCCGAGCAGGACGCCGGAGACCACCATGAAGACGCCGAGGGCGAGCAGGACGGGAACGAGATAGCGCCAGCGCAACGTCCAGCCTGCGGCGACGCCGCAGTACACGAGCACTCCGGTCCACTGTCCGCGGAAGACCAGCGCGAGCGTGATCCCCAGGACGTAGAGCGCCACCAGCGGCAGGAGCTGCACGCCGGTGGCGACGCGCGGCACCAGGGTGAGGCAGGTCCACATCGCGAAGAGATACGTGGCTGCGAATGCCACCAGGCAGATCCATGCGACGACGGCACGAGCCGGCGAGTATCCGGCGCCGAGAATGTCACCGATCGGATATCCCAGGAACACGAGCCAGATCGCCGCCCAGCCGAGCCGGGCGACGGTCGGGATCGGCCACATCAGGTTGTCGGGCGCGCCCATCTGTCGGGCCCCATGTTTGCCGGGCATGCTCAGGATGCTAGGCCACCTTCAGGCGGTGCGCAGGGTGAGACGGCGGGACACCGCCACCGCGACCAGGGCCGCGCCGGCAAACCATGCGAGCAGGATGACCCCGTCGCCGATCGCAGGCGCAGCGCCGCGAGCGACGTACCATCCGAGCTGGGCGAGGTGATACGAGGGCAGCGTCTTGGCGATGGTCTGCATTGCTGACGGGAGGATCTGCACCGGCATCCAGAGTCCCCCGAGCGCCGCGAGGACGAGGTACAGGACCATGGTGAGCCCCTGGGCGCCGTCACCGTCGGCGATGCTGCCGACCACGATGCCCATCGCCGCAAACGGCAGGCAACCCGCCGAGATGAGCAGCGCGAGCACCGGCCACTCCCACAGCGGCAGCGTGACGTCCTTGACCACGGCGGCCGTGATGAACGTCAGCACGATCGCAGGAAGGCTCAACGTCATCGCGGTGATCAGGCGCACCGCGAGGATCCGGGCGGGCGACATCGGCGTCAGGCTGAGCTGGCGGAGCCAGCCGATCTGCCGGTCGGTGGCGAGGCGCGGTCCGGAGGCCATGAGCACACCGCCCATGGCACCGAAGGCAGCCATCGCGACCATGATCCCGATCGTCGGTGGCAGTCCTTCAGCTCTGTCGGCCGCCGAGCCGAACACCGTGGAAAACAGCAGGTATGCGGCCACCGGCCATCCGACGACGAGCAGCAGGTAGCGGCGGTCGCGCAACGAGCGCCGGAGTTCGAGTGCAAGGTAGGAGCGCATGGTGTGTCGTTCCTTTTCAGGCGGCGATGCCGTCGGTGATGGTGATGAAGGCGTCTTCGAGGCCGATCCCGGCGACCTCGATGTCATGAGCGTCGGCGCGAGCGGCGAGCAGGGCGCGCAATGCGATGTCGGTGTCGCGGCAGCGCAGCTCCACGCGGTTGCCGTGCACGTTCGCGGAGACGACGCCGGGGAGTGCGTCGAGACCTGCGACGCCGGGCAGCACGATCGAGAAACGGATGACCCGAAGCCCGACCGAGTCCTTGATCGCTGCCGGGGTGCCATCGGCGACGACGCGACCTCGGGCCATCATCACGATGCGATCGGCGGCGACGTCCGCCTCCTCGAGGTAGTGGGTCGAGAAGAGGATGGTCCGGCCGCGCTCGGTGAACCCCTCCATGGCGTGCCAGAAGCTGCGGCGGGTCTCGACGTCCATCGCCGCAGTGGGCTCATCGAGGATGAGCAACATGGGATCGCCGACGAGCGCCATGGCGAGGCGGAGCCGCTGCGACTGCCCGCCGGAGAGGCGGTCGACGCGTCGCTTCTCGAGCCCGCGCAGCTGCGCGATGTCGATTGCGTCATCGAGGGGCAGCGGCGCTGTGTAGAGGCTGCGAACCATGGCGAGCAGCTCGCCGACCTGAACCCCGGGCATCATGCCGCCGTCCTGGAGCATCGCGCCGACGCTGCCGTGCGCGGCGGCCGACCCCGGCGCCGCGCCGAAGACCTCGATCGTGCCTGAATCCGGCACGGAAAGCCCGAGCAGCATCGAGATGGTCGTCGTCTTGCCGGCGCCGTGCGGGCCGAGCAGCGCCAGTGTCTCGCCGCACCTGACGGCGAGGCTGCGGTTGTCGACGGCGAGAACCGGCCCGAACCGCCGGGTGACTCCGTCGACCCGGACAGCACACGCGCCGTCGCCGTCGGAGACCAGCAAGCCCGGCGCGCCCGACCTCGGACCGTCCGCTGTCGAATCGGAGGTGTGATTTGTCATGTGCCCAGCGTGAGGGCGCGCCCCGTGTCCTCGATAGTGAGACGGGTCAGCAACCTCACATGACATCTGTCACCCGCACGCCTCCGCGTCCGGATGCCGCGGTTATGATGCAGATGCCGACTTCACCATAGATTCAGGGTATTCATGCAGGTCGTCCCTCGTCTCTCAGTCGAGCCGATGCGCTACGAGGACATCGCCGCGGTGCAGGCGATCGAGCGCCAGGTCTTCGCGTCCCCGTGGCCGAAGAATGCGTATGCGAGTGAGCTGTCGCAGAACCGGCAGGCGTCCTACATCGTGCTCCGCCAGGAGGGCGCCATCGTCGGATATGCGGGGCTGTGGCGGGTCGCGCTCGAAGCGCATGTCACCACCATCGGCGTCCGCGCCGGCGACCATTCGAAGGGTTACGGCACCGTGCTGTTCGCGGCACTGGTGCAGCGCGCCTACGCGCTCGGGGCGCGCTGGATCACGCTCGAGGTACGCGACACCAACGACCACGCCATCCGCCTCTACGAACGCTTCGGCTTCAAGGCGATCGGCCGCCGGCGCGGCTACTACACCGACAACGGTGAGGACGCGGTGATCATGTGGAGCGACAGCATCCACGCACCGGAGTTCAAGCGCCGGTTCACTGCGATTCTCAACGGCATCGACGTGGCAGGGGTCGGTGGCGGCCCCACCATGGAGT
The DNA here is from genome assembly GCA_044450385.1 of Candidatus Dormibacteria bacterium. Taxonomy (GTDB): domain Bacteria; phylum Chloroflexota; class Dormibacteria; order Aeolococcales; family Aeolococcaceae; genus Palsa-851. The sequence continues at coordinate 19,958 of JBIOIZ010000039.1, read as the reverse complement.
ACCCGTCCGCCTGAACCTCCTCGCCATCGAGACCTCCTGCGACGAGACCGCCGCGGCAGTGCTGTCGGACGGGCGCGAGGTGCGCTCCTCGGTGGTGTCATCGCAAATCGCGCTGCACGCGGTGCATGGTGGTGTCGTTCCCGAGCTTGCGGCCCGCGCCCACCTCGAGGGGCTTGCGACCGTGGTCGAGGCCGCACTCGCGCCGGTTCCAGGCGGTTGGGACGCCATCGATGCCATGGCCGTCACCCGCGGGCCGGGTCTTGCCGGGTGCCTGATCGTGGGCGCGATGTATGCGTCGAGCGCGGCGATGGCTCGTGGTCTTCCCATCGTGGGTGTGTCGCATCTTGCGGGTCATGTGTACAGTGCCTGGCTCGCCGACCCCGAGCTGGAGCCGCCGTACCTGGCGCTGCTGGTCAGCGGCGGCCACACCGAATGCGTCGTGCTCCGCGAGCACGGTGTCGCCGAGCGGCTCGCCGCGACCAGGGACGATGCCGCAGGCGAGGCGTTTGACAAGGTCGCCCGCCTGCTCGGCCTGGAGTATCCGGGCGGCCCGGCGATCCAGCGGGTTGCATCCTCCGGGGACCCGACCCGCTTTCCGCTCCCGCGCACCAGGCTCGACGGCGCGTTCTCGTTCAGCGGCCTCAAGACGGCGGTGCGATACATGGTCCGAGACCTCGGACCGTCGGCGCTGACCGCCGGCGGGGTGCCCGCCGATCCGCAGGTGGTCGCCGACCTCGCGGCGAGCTTCCAGGTGGCGGCGGTCGATCAGCTGGTCGCGGGATTGGCGGCGGCGGTGGAGCGCACCGGCGCGACGACGGTGGCGGTGGTGGGTGGCGTCGCGGCCAACCGGGCGCTGCGCGACGCGGTCGGCGCGCGCTTCAGCGGGCTGCGCGTCGTGATCCCGCCGTTCGATCTGTGCACCGACAACGCGGCGATGATCGCGGCCGCCGGGTGGCACCGGCTTCGGGTGCACGGTCCGGACGCTCCCGGCTTCGACGTGGATCCATCGCTTGCGGAGTGCGCGTAGATTCCATTCGCATGACCGACGGTGACCCGCCCCTCCAGCGATCCGAGACCACCGAGCGATATCTCGAGGCGATCTACTACATCGAGCATGAGGGCGAGGTGCCGCGTCCCGGCCGGCTCGCCGAGTGGCTTGGCGTGAGCGCGCCGACGGTGTCGGTTTCGCTGCAGCGCCTCGCTCGCGACGGGCTCATCCGGATCGCGGGCGACCGGTCGGTCGAGCTCACCGACGGTGGCGCCGAGGCGGCAGCGACCATCGTGCGCCGCCATCGCATCGTCGAGCGGTGGCTGACCGACGTCCTCGGATTCGACTGGGCGACCGCGGACCTCGAGGCGCAAAACCTGACCCACGGCATGTCGGCGACGGTGCTCGAGCGAATCGACGAGTCGCTCGGGAGGCCCACCACGTGCCCGCACGGCAACGTGATCCCGGGACGGACCCCACCGCGGGGCAGGCGATTGGTGCGGCTGACCGAGCTCGAGGATGGCGACCGAGCGCGGATTGCACGGATCTCGGAGGTGGCCGAACACGAGGCGCCGCAGCTGCTCCACCTCCTCGATGAGCGCGGCATCGTTCCCGGGATCGAGGTCGGCCTTGTGTCGCGCTCGCCGAGCGCGTGGAACCTCACTGTCGCGGACGCCGACACCGCGGTCGACGCGGCGACCGCCAGGGCGATCTGGGTCGAGGCCCCCAACGGACGCTTAGGTTAGGCTAAGCTAACCGCCGCTCAGGCGCCAAGAGTTGTGTCCAAAAGGGTCGATCCGTGGTCGGAAGCCTGCTGATCTTTGCCAGAGAGGGAATCGAAGGCACGCTGATCTGCTCGATCCTGCTCACCTACCTCGCCTCGGCGGGGAGGCGCGACCTCTTTCGTCATGTGTTCGTGGGTGCGGGTGCGGCCGTCGTCCTGGCCACAGCTGCCGGCATCGTGCTCTGGATCGTGAGCCGGGACGCCTTCATCGGATCGGCCTCACAGCAGTGGTTCGAGACCGGGGTCTTCGCCGTCGCGGTTTGCGTCCTCACGTACATGACCTTCTGGATGCGGCGTCACAGCCGCAACATGGGACGCGAGCTGCGCGCCCGCGTCTCCGGGGTGGTCAGCGGTGGCTCCGGGCTCGCCCTCGGCCTGGTCGCGTTCGTGACCGTCGGACGCGAGGCGGTCGAGACCGTGATCTTTCTGCTGGCGATCACCTACCAGAGCTCGCCGTTGCAGGTGGTCATCGGCGCCGTGATCGGCCTCGGGATCGCATGTGCCGCGAGCTTCGCGATGTATCGCGTGGGCCTGCGTCTCAACCTCAAGCGTTTCTTTGCAATCGTCGGCAGCCTGCTGATGGTGGTCGCCGCCGGGCTGCTCGCCGACGCCGTGCAGAACCTGCAGGAGCTCCACGTGTTCCCCGGCGCCTCCGCGACCCTCTGGAACATGAGCGGCACCCTTCCCGACGACGCCGGGATCGGGGACGTGCTCCACGGGCTCGTCGGCTACAGCGCGTCGCCGACCGTGCTCCAGGCGATCCTCTGGGTGGTCTTCCTCGGGGTGGGGCTCACCCTCTTCCTGCGCCCGGCGCGGCAGCGCATGTCCGGTCCTCCGTCGGCTCCCGCCGCCGCCGTGTGACAACCCCCCGATTTCGGGGAGCGGGCTTGCACGGCTGGCACTCGGTTAGGTAGAGTGTTAGCAGTCACCCACCAAGAGTGCTAAGTACCCAGGAGGTCCCATGTCCCTCAAGCTGCGCCCCCTCGCCGATCGCGTCGTCGTCAAACCGGTCGAACGCGAAGAGATGACCAAGAGCGGCATCGTGCTGCCGGACACCATCAAGGAGAAGCCTCAGGAAGGCATCATCGAGGCTGCCGGCAACGGCCGCTACAACGAGCAGACAGGAGTTCGCGTCCCGCTCGATGTGAAGGTTGGCGACCGCGTCATGTACGCGAAGTACGCCGGCAGCGAGGTCAAGATCGACGATGTCGAGTACCTGATCCTCGGCGAGAAGGACATCCTCGCGGTCGTCGAGAAGAACGGCAAGAAGTAAGCAGCGATGGCAGCAAAGCAGCTTCGCTTCGAGGCGCCCGCGCGCGCCGCGCTCGCACGCGGTGCGGCGGTTGTCGCCGACACCGTCGCGGTGACACTCGGACCACGCGGTCGCGCCGTGGTGCTGGACAAGAAGTTCGGCCCGCCCCTGATCAGCAATGACGGGGTGACGATCGCGCGTGAGCTCGAACTCGAGGATCACTTCGAGAACATGGGCGCGCAGCTGCTCAAGGAAGTGGCGATCAAGACCAACGACATCGCGGGTGACGGCACCACCACGGCCACGGTGCTGGCCCGGTCGATGCTCGACGAGGGTTGCGGAACCTCGCGGCGGGTGCTGCGCCCAACGACCTGCGCCGCGGCATGATGGCCGCGTCCGACGCTGTCGTCGAGTCGATCCGGGCGCGCTCGCACCCGGTCAAGGGCGGCGACGACATCCGTCGCGTGGCCACGATCAGCTCCGGCGACGACGTCATCGGCGCCATGATCGCGGACGCCTTCGACAAGGTCGGCAAGGAGGGCGTGGTGTCGGTCGAGGACGGGACCGGGATCGAGACCGAGGTCGATGTCGTCGAGGGCATGCAGTTCGATCGGGGATACATCTCCGCGTACCTCGTCACCGACGCGCAGCGCATGGAGGCGGTCCTCAACGACGCACGAGTTCTTGTCACAGATGCCAAGATTTCGTCGGTCAGCGATCTCCTGCCCAGCCTCGAGCTGGTGATGCGTGCGGGCCGCCCGCTGCTCATCGTCGCCGAGGACGTCACGGCTGAAGCCCTGGCCACGCTGGTCGTCAACCGGGCCCGGGGCACGTTCACCGCGGTGGCGGTCAAGGCTCCCGCGTTCGGGGAGCGCCGCGACGCCATCCTCCAGGACATCTCGGTGCTCACCGGAGCGACGGTCATCAGCGAGAAGACGGGACTGCGCCTCGACGCCGTGCGTGACGACCAGCTCGGCTCCGCCACGCGGGTCACCGTCACCAAGGACGACACCACCATCGTCAGCGGCGGAGGGTCGAAGACGGCGATCGAGGCACGCGCCGCCGAGATCCGCCAGCAGATGGATGAGACGACCTCCGACTGGGATCGCGAGAAGCTGCAGGAACGGCTCGCGCGGTTGACCGGTGGCATCGCGGTGATCAAGGTCGGCGCGGCCACCGAGGTCGAGATGAAGGAGCGCAAATCCCGCGTCGAGGATGCGCTCTCCGCAACGCGTGCGGCAATCGAGGAAGGCGTGGTTGTCGGAGGTGGCGTGGCATTGCTGCGCGCGATCCCGGCGGTCCAGGCGCTCAAGCTCGAGGGAACGGCACGTGTCGGCGCGGACATCGTTGCCCGCGCGCTCCGCGAGCCGCTCCGGATCATCGCCCAGAACGCCGGGCTCGAGGGACAGGTCGTCGTGAACGCGGTCCTGCAGGCCAAGGGCGACCACGGCTTCGATGCAACGACCGAGACCTACGGCAACCTCATCGAGCATGGGGTCATCGATCCCACCAAGGTCGTCGTCTCGGCGTTGGTCCATGCAACGTCGATCGCCACCATCGTGCTCAGCACCGACGCGCTGATCGCGGATGCGCCCGAGAGAGAGGAAGCCGCCGCGGGCGGTGGCCACTCCCACGGCGGCGGTGGCATGGGCATGGACGACGACGACATGGACTTCTAGCCTCGGGCAGCACAGCCTCGGCGCATCCACGGCCGCACGTCCGTGACCACGATCGGTGTCGTACCGTTGCCATGGTCATGCACCGACCACCACTGACGCCGGCGACCCGCTGACGTGTGCGGGATAGCGGGCTTCTGGGGAACGCCCGACAGGGCGCTGCTCGAGGCCATGACCGAGTCGCTCCGGCACCGAGGTCCGGATGATGACGGGCATTTCGAGGATGCGGTCGCGTCGCTCGGGTTCCGCCGGCTCAGCATCATCGACCTCGAGCACGGCAGCCAGCCGATGTCGATGGATGACGGCAAGCTGCAGATCGTCTACAACGGCGAGGTCTACAACTTTCGCGAGCTCCGCACGGAGTTGGAGGCTGCGGGACACGCCTTCCACACCACCTGCGACACCGAGGTGGTGCTCCACGCGTACGCGGAGTGGGGGACCGACTGCTTCCGGCGTTTCAACGGCATGTGGGGTCTCGCGATCCTCGACGAGCGTGCGTCGGTGCCCAGGATGGTGCTGGCGCGCGACCACTTCGGGATCAAGCCGCTCTTCTACGCGCGTCATCACGGCCGGGTCGTCTTCGCATCGGAGATCAAGGCGATCCTCCAGGACGAGACCTTCGCTCGCGAGGTCGACGAGCAGCAGATGTACGAATACCTTCGCTTCGGTCTCTTCGACCACAACGACGGTACGTTCTTCCGCGGCATCCGCCAGGTACCCGCAGCGGCCTTCGCGGTCATCGAACGCGGCACGATCTCCGAGTCGGTGTACTGGACTCCACGGCTGTCCGAGGACGGGGATGCGAGCCCGGAAGCATTTCGGGCCGTCTTCGAGCGTGCGGTGCAGCGGCGCCTGGTCGCCGACGTTCCGGTCGGGATCTGTCTGAGCGGCGGACTCGACTCGTCATCCATCTGCACGGTGATGGCCCAGCAGCTCCGCGATCACGTGCGCGACACGGAGTCACTCGGCGACCGCCTCAAGACGTTCTCCGCGGTGTTCCCCGGAGATCGCATCGACGAGAGCGCCTACATCGACAGCGTGCTCGACCTCACCGGCGCCGACAACAGCGCCGTCCAGCCGACCGACCAGGACTTCATCCGCGAGCTCGAGGCGTGGGTCTGGCACATGGAGGAGCCGATGGTCTCGTCGGCCCCGTTCGCCATGTGGATGGTGATGCGACTGGCGCGGCGTCAGGTCACGGTCACCCTCGACGGTCAGGCGGGTGACGAGCTGCTCGCCGGCTATGACCACTATCCGTACGTGCTGCTCCGCCAGCTGCTGCGCGAACGTCGCTACGCCGAGTTTGCTCGCGAGGCATGGCTGCTCCGCGACATCGTCAGCCCATTGGTACGCAGGCGGCTGCGCGAGCGCGGTCAGCGCGTCGATGTGGCGGGGATGCTGTCGCCCTCGTTCACGCGAGGTCGCAAGCCACCGGACGACGACCGGGTGGCCGATGATCTCAAGCGCCGCCTGCTCCAGGACTTCCGCACGTACAGCCTGCCGCCGCTGCTCCGCTATGAGGATCGAGCCTCGATGGCGCATTCACTCGAGGCGCGTTTGCCGTATCTGGACCAGGAGCTCGTGGACTACATCCTCACGCTTCCGCGAAGGGCGATCATCCACAACGGGTGGACGCGGGCGATCGTTCGACAGGCGCTGCACGGCGTCCTGCCACCCAAGGTCGAGGCGCGCCGCAAGAAGATCGGCTTCACCACGCCCGAATTCCGCTGGTACCGCCGTCAGCGCGCGGTGCTGCAGAGCCTGCTGCGCTCACCGTCGTTCCGTGCGCGTCCCTACTGGAAGGCCGCGGCGGTGGCCGAGAACTTCCGTCGCGCCTGCACCGGCGAGGTCGAGGAATCGATGTTCTTCTGGCGCGCCGTCAACGCCGAGGTGTGGTTGCGCGTCTACATCGACGGGAAGACACGGGCGCTGGACAAGCACAGCTATGAGGGCGGATTCGTCCGTCGCGGCGATCGCGCGGCCGCGCGGAGGCTGGCCAACGGCGAGGCGCTGCTCGAAGGAGCCCGTCTCAACTGGGGCCGGCACCTGTTCCTCGAGGACAAGGGCCGCATCTGGGCCCGATTCCCGCTCCGCTCGAGCCTGATCAAGCCCGGCGACGATCTCCTCGACGCGATCGCCGCCAGCATCGAGCGGCTGCGCAGCGACGGCGTCGACATCGAGGACGGCGATGTGTTGCTCGTGAGCGAGAAGGCGCTGGCGATCAGTCAAGGCCGCTCCTACCCGATCGACGAGATCCGCGTCTCGCGGACGGCCCGCGTGCTCTCCCGGTACGTGAGCCACGAGCCCACCGGGATCGGGCTCTCGCATCCCACCACGATGCAGCTGGCCATCGACGAAGCAGGCGCACCGCGGATTCTCATGGCCGCGGCCGCCGCCGCCGCGACCAAGCCACTGGGCATGCGCGGCGTCTTCTACCGCGTCGCCGGTCACGGGGTCAACGCGATCGACGGGCCCTCGTCGCTCAATCTGCCGCCCTACGACAAGTGGGCGACCAAGTCGCCGCTCGATCCGCCGGGGGCCGCGCTGAACATCGCCGCGGACCTGCGCCGCCGCACCGGGCGCCGCGTCGGTGTGGCGATCATCGACGCCAACGACATGGCCGCCGAGGTGTTCGCATCGGTCGGTGTCGATACCGAGTCAGTTCTGGCCATGGTTGCCGACAACCCGCTCGGGCAGTCGGATGAGCAGACGCCGTTCGGTCTGGTGCGCCGCGTCGCCCCGGCAGAGGTTGCAGCGCCTGCGCCGGAGCCCGTACCGGTCGGAGCGTGAGCCCGGCCGGCGCGGGGAACGTGCTCCGCTGGGCGGAGATCGACGTCGCCGCGCTGGCGGGAAATGCCGAGGTGATCGCCACGCTCGTCCGCCCGGCACAGGTGATGGTCATGGTCAAGTCGAACGGCTATGGGCACGGGATCACCATGGCGGCGCGTGCGGCTCTTGACGGCGGAGCCTCCTGGCTCGGTGTCTACACCCCCGACGAGGCGCTCCTGCTCCGGGCGGCCGGGTTCGACGCACCCGTCCTGGTCGTGGGCTGGAGCCCGCCGGCAATGCTCGACGCGTTGATCGACGCCCGCGTCGACGTCGGCGTTCTCGACGCCGACGGGCTGCGCGCGGTGGCGGCCGCGGCGGCCGGTCGCAGACCGCGGATCCATCTCAAGATCGACACCGGCCTGCATCGTCTCGGCACGCTTCCCGAGAGCGTGGACTCCCTGGTCTCGGCGGTGCGTGATGCCGGAGATCGCGTGGAGGTGGCCGGCATCTTCACCCACTTCGCCGACGCGGGCGAGGACGCGGCGTTCACCGTCACCCAGCACGGGCGTTTCCTCGAGGCCGTGGCGGCACTTCGGGGGGTGGCGCCGGACGCGCTGCTGCACACGTCGGGCAGCGCCGCGATCCTGGCGCATCCGGCGATGCACCACGACCTGGTGCGTGCGGGCATCGCCTTCTACGGCTACCCGCCGGTGCCGGGTCCGGCGTCGTTGAAGGCCGCGATGCACGTGTTCGGTCGCGTCGCCCAGGTGCGCACCGTCGAGCCGGGCGAGAGTGTCGGCTACGGGCGGACCTGGCGTGCCGGCTCTGCGCGCCGGATTGCGACGGTGACGCTCGGATACGGGCAGGGCCTGCCGCGAGCGCTCTCCAATCGCGGGCATATCGGCATCCGCGGCAACCTGTGCCCGATCGTCGGGATCGTGAGCATGGATCAAGTCGGCGTTGACGTGTCCGACGTCGGCGGCGCTGTGGCGGGCGACGCCGCCATGTTCATCGGCGAACGCGAGGGAATCCGCATCGGCGCCGACCGTGTGGCCGGCCTCGCGGGCACGCTGCCGCACGAGATTCTCTGCGGGATCTCGGAGGGCATCCCTCGTCATCCTGGGGTCACGCTCGCTGCGCTACCGTGAGGGTATGAGCCGCCCGGTACGCATCGCTGTCGCCCAGTACGAGCCGCGCGTCGGCCAGCTCGACCACAATCGGTCGCAGGCGGTCCTCTGGGCGACGGCGGCGGCGAACCGGGGAGCCAACCTGATCGTGCTTCCCGAGCTCGCGTCCAGTGGCTACGTGTTCGGCGACGAGGCCGAGGCGCAGCGTGCTGCCGAGGACCCCGACCACGGGCCGACGGTCCGGGCACTGCACGAGGTGTGTGCGGCGCACGGGTGCTACATCGTTGCGGGCATCAGCGAGCGCGCCGGCGATTGCAGGCACAACAGCGCCGTGCTCATCGGTGCGTCGGGGCGCATGGCCACCTACCGCAAGCTGCACCTCTACTACGACGAGCAGACGTGGTTCGAACCCGGCGACGACCTGCCGATCGTCGACCTCCCCTTCGGACGGGTCGGCATGATCATCTGCTTCGACCTCTGGTTCCCCGAACCCGCCCGGGCACTCGCGCTCGCCGGTGCGGAGATCATCGCTGTGCCGACCAACTGGGTCGCGTCGTTCAAGCGCACCGTCTGGGACGAGCGCGGCTACTGCCAGGGCGACTACGTCGCGATGGCGACCGCTGCGCAGAACGGCGTGGTCATGGCCTGCGCGGACCGTGTGGGGGTCGAACGCGACGTCAACTTCATCGGCGCCTCGATCATCGTCGGGGCTGATGGCTGGCCGGTGTCCGGCCCGGCGAGCAAGGATGCGGATGAGTTGCTCATCGCCGACGTCGACCTCGAATCAGTGGAAAAGGCGAGACGGCGCACGCCGCGCAACCATCTGCACAGCGACCGGCGACCCGACGCCTATCACGCATCGGTGGGGAGCACCGCGCCGGCGACCGAGGCGCGCGCCTGAGCACGACGATCGGGGCGACGGCCCTGCTCGAGGGGCTGAACGCGCCACAGCGTGAGGCCGTCGAGGCCCCGGATGGGCCACTGCTCATCTTCGCGGGGGCGGGAAGCGGGAAGACCCGCGTGCTCACGCATCGCATCGCCTACGTGATCGCGACCCGGCGGGTGCGTCCCGACGAGATCTGCGCCGTGACGTTCACCAACAAGGCCGCCCGCGAGATGCGTGCGCGAGTCGAGCAACTGATCGGCGACAGCATCAAGGGGATGTGGCTCGGCACCTTTCACTCGCTGGGCGCACGGCTGCTGCGCCGTGAGGGCGAGGCGATCGGGATCCCGCCGGGGTACACGATCTACGACGAGGCTGACCGGCTCTCGTCCATCCGGAACGCCATTCGCGCTGAGGGGATTGACGAGAAACGTCTCACGCCGAGCCGCGCTGCGCACGCGATCAGTGCCGCGAAGAACGAGCTGCTCGACGCACGTGACTTCCAGGCTCGGGTCACCCCGAACACGATGGACGAGCAGATCGCGCGTGTCTACTGGGCATACGAGCGTGAGCTCGATGCCGCGTCGGCGCTGGACTTTGACGACCTGCTGCTGCGCGCGGTGACGCTGTTTCGCGAGGCCGACTCGGTTCGCGAGTATTACCAGGACAAGTTCCGGCATCTCTTTGTTGATGAGTACCAGGACACGAACAAGGCGCAGTACGAGCTGGTCAAGATTCTCGGTGGGAAGCATCGGAACGTGACGGTGGTGGGGGATGATGACCAGTGTCTGGCGGCGGGGACACTGGTCACGATGGCCGACGGTTCTGCACGGCCCGTCGAGGAGGTTCGCAGCGGCGACAGCGTGATGTCGGGATATGGGAGCGGGACCTTCCGTGGAGCGCGAGTGGTCGGCGTGCGGTCGCGAGTCGCCGACTCCGTGGTGACGATCAGGACGGCGCAGGGGCGCACGCTGACGAGCACGCCGGAACACACGCACTTCGCCGGACATCACCCTGGTACCACCCCGCAGATTTACTTCACGTACCTCATGCGCAAGAAGGGCGCCGGCTATCGGATTGGCGCATCGCAGGTGCACACCAATGGCCAGGTGATGCCGATCGTCGGGTATCGACAAGGATCTCCGCAGGAGCGAGCGGATGCCGTGTGGATCGTCTCAACACACGCGAGCGAAAATGAAGCGCGAGCCGAAGAATATATCCTGTCGCTCCAGTACCAGATCCCTGCACTGCCATTCGTGCCGAGACGCGGACGGGGCACGAACGGACTGGTTCACGATCGGGCATACATCGACCGCGTTTTCGCTTCGGTGGTGGACCTCAACGGCGGACACAGACTGCTGACCGATCGCAACCTTTCGATCGATCATCCCCACTATCGACCCCGATCTCGGAACTCGAGCCGCCGGCGGGTGGTGATCACGCTCTGCGCGGACCGCCGCGGCGCTACGCCCATGCACCGTATCTCGATGCGAGGCAACGACCAGGCTGGCAAAGGGGTGTTGGAAGGCATGGGGTTCAGCATTCGACCCTCCAAGAGCAACGGCAGCTGGCGCTTCGAGACCTCGCGGAAGGACTTCGGCGAGGTCATGCGGCTTGCTGAGACGATTCGCGAAGCGATGGACGCAGAGATCGCCTTGACGGCCTGTCTGGGAGGCACCTCGTCCGGGCGTGGCGAGCTTGTGACGACGCTTCCGTTCACACCTGCGGCTTCGCTCCTGCCAGGAATGGCGATGTTTGACGAGCAGGGTGGTCTCGATGTCATCGAGGCGATCGAGCGCTCGGTCGCGCGGCAGACGGTCTACGACATCGACGTGGAACCGACGCACAACCTCATCGCCAACGGCCTCCTCACGCACAACTCGGTCTACGGCTTCCGAGGCGCGGACGTGCGCAACATTCTCTCCTTCGAACACGACTTCCCGGATGCGAAAACCGTGACGCTGGAACAGAATTACCGCTCCACGCAACCGATTCTCGACATCGCGCACTCGGTCATCCGCAACAACGCGGAGCGCGCCCAGAAGAAGCTCTGGACCGAGCAGTCAATTGGTGAGCCGGTCCGGCTCATCTCGGTGTACGACGAGCGCGAGGAAGCGCTCGCAGTCGGCTCGGAGATCGAGAATCTCATCGGACGCGAGGGGATAGCCCTCGCCGAATGCGCGGTGCTGTATCGAACCAACGCCCAGTCCCGTGCATTCGAGGAGGTGTTCCTCAGGCGTGGCATCCCGTATCAGCTCGTCGGTGGACTGCGCTTCTACGACCGGCGCGAGGTCAAGGACGTGCTTGCGTATCTTCGCCTCTGCGTCAATCCGCGCGACGCGGTGTCGTTCGCGCGAGTGGTGAACACGCCGCGTCGCAAGATCGGTGATCGCAGCGTTGCCGAGCTGGAGAAGCTCGCCCGCAAGAAGGGGCTGGCTCCCCTCGAGGCTGCGCAGCGGCTCGACGAGGGAGAGCAGGCGCTCGGCCCCGCGGCGATGGCGGCCCTGCGCGGGTTCGCCGGGCTCATGGAGCGGCTCAGCTCGGACGCGCATCGGGTGCCACTCCCAGTGCTGCTCGAACGCGTTCTGGATGAGACCGGCTACCGCGAGATGCTGCAGGACGGCACCCAGGAAGGTGCCGAGCGATGGGCGAACGTCCTCGAGCTCGCGGGGCTCGCGGCCGAGTACTCGGACGTGCCGCCACCCGACGGGCTCATGCAATTTCTCGAGAACGTCGCTCTGGTCAGCGACGTCGACAGCATGCACGATGAAGCGCCGGGCGTCACGTTGATCACGCTGCACCAGGTGAAGGGACTCGAATTCGGCGTCGTCTTCATCGCCGGCATGGAGGAGGGGCTGCTCCCGCATTCGCGCGCCCTCGAGGAGGGCGATTCCGGCATCGCCGAGGAGCGCCGCCTCACCTACGTCGGCATCACCCGCGCGCGCCGCCGGCTCTACCTGCTCCATGCGTTCCGGCGACACACCTACGGGACCCCGCAGCTCGCGGAGGCGTCTCGCTTTCTCGGCGAGATCCCGGGTGAGATGCTCGAAGTCCAGTTGCGGCCAGGTGCGCCGTCTCTGGGCGACATCCGTTCTGCGGGAACGGTTCGCCGCGCCGTGGTCGGCTACGCGACCCGACCGAACCCCGTGGAGCTCGCACCGCAGCGCTACAGCCAGGGGATGCGCATCGGTCACCAACGCTACGGTGAGGGCACGGTGCTCAAGAGCACGATGACCCGCGGCGGTGAGGAGCTGGTCATCAAATTCGACGACCATGGCGTCAAGATCTTCGCCGTTGCCGACGCAACGCTCTGGCCGATCGTGGAACCGTGACCGAAGCGTGGATGCGACGAATCCCGACACGGTGACGCCCGAGCAGGCGCGCGACCGAGTGCTCGCGCTCCGCAAGGAGCTCGAATATCACTCCCGCCACTATCACGTCCTTGACGCGCCGGAGATCACCGATGCGGAGTACGACCGGCTCTTCCGCGAGCTCGTCGATCTCGAGTCGGCGTACCCCGAGTTGCAGACCGACGATTCGCCGACGCAGCGAGTCGGAGGTGAGCCCGCCGCGACCTTCACCAAGGTCCGGCATCGCACGCCGATGCTCAGCCTCAACAACGCCTTCAGCCCGGACGAGGTGCGTGACTTCGGGGCCCGGGTCGAGCGCGTGGTCGGATCGGTGAGCGGGTACGTCTGCGAGTTGAAGATCGACGGTTTGGCGATGTCGATCACCTACTCGGGTGGGCGTTTCGTCCGCGCGGCCACGCGTGGCAACGGCATCGAGGGCGAGGACGTCACCGCCAACGTGCGCACCATCCGCTCGGTGCCCATGACCCTGGCGGACGTCGACGGCGGCCTCCCCGATGAGCTCGAGGTCCGCGGCGAGGTCTACCTCCCCAAGGGAGCCTTCGCTGCGCACAACCTCCGTCTCGAGGAGGCCGGCAAGCCCGGCTACGCCAACCCGCGCAGCGCTGCCGCAGGCGCCGTGCGCCAGCTGGATCCTGCCGTCACCGCGGCGCGCGGCCTCCAGGCCTTCATGTACGCGATCGATCCTCCTGACAAGGCGCGCACCCAGGCCGAGGTGCTCGAAACCCTGGCGGCACTCGGATTCCGCGTGAATCCGCACCGGCAGCTCGCCGCGACGATCGACGAGGTGCTCGCGTTTCTCGATCACTGGTCGGAGCGACGCCACGAGCTGGACTACGAAACCGACGGCGTGGTCATCAAGGTCGCATCCCTCGCCGAGCAGGCGGAGCTCGGCACCATCTCGCGCGCCCCACGCTGGGCGATGGCATACAAGTTCCCGCCCGAGGAGCACGAAACCCAGGTGCTCGACATCCACGTCCAGGTCGGCCGCACCGGCGCCGTGACGCCGGTCGCGATTCTCGAGCCGACGCTGGTCGCGGGATCGACGGTGCGGCGCTGCACGCTGCACAACGAGGACGAGGTTGCGCGCAAGGACGTTCGCATCGGCGACACGGTCCTGCTGCACAAGGCCGGAGACGTCATCCCCGAGATCGTCCGGGTCATCCTCGACAAGCGCCCCAAGGACGCGAAACCGTGGCAGATGCCCGAGCACTGTCCTGCGTGCGACTCCCTGCTGGTGCGCGAGCAGGGAGAGGTCGTCCGGCGCTGCCTCAATCCGCTCTGCCCCGCGCAGCGGCGCGAGCTGATCATCCACTTTGCCGGTCGTGGCGCGATGAACATCGAGGGGCTCGGACCCGCCGTCATCGACCAGCTCATCGACCTCGGGTACGTCACCGAGCCCGCTGACCTCTTCCGTCTCACCACCGAACAGCTGCTGACGCTCGAGGGGTTTGCCGAGCGATCCGCCACCAAACTGTTGGAATCGATCGCATCGCGGCGGCACGTCCCGCTGGCTCGATTCATCAACGCGCTCGCCATCCGCCATGTCGGCGAGCACACGGCTGAGACGCTGGCGGCGCACTTCGGGACCGTTGACGCGCTTGCCGCTGCGACGGAGGAGGACCTGCTCAACGTCGAGGGGATCGGTGCCGTCGTCGCCGGTCACACGGCCGCGTGGTTCGCGTCGAGCGAGGGACGCGCGGTCCTCGAGCATCTTCGCGCGGTGGGCGTGGAGCCGGAGCGGGCGGCCGGCGGCGGGGGCCCGTGGAGCGGTCAGACATGGGTCATCACCGGGAGCCTCGAGGGCATGAGCCGCGCGGACGCGGAGTCCCGTATCCGTGCCCTGGGCGGCAATCCCACCTCGAGCGTCAGCCGGAAGACCCACGCGGTGGTTTCGGGAGCGTCCCCGGGGAGCAAACTCGAGAAGGCGCAGCGGCTCGGTGTCCGGGTGCTCGACGAGGCCGGGTTCGTCGCCGAGCTCGACGCGGCAGAGGGATCTCGCTGAGCAGCGATACTGAATTCGTGACAACCATGGCCACCCCACGGCGCGCGGAGCGCCTCGTTGACGACAGGGCGCAGCTGCGCGCGCGACTGCGGGCGTCTCCGGACGGTCCGGGCGTCTACGTCATGCGTGGCCCGGACGCCCGCGTCATCTACGTGGGCAAGGCATCGAATGTCCGAAATCGTCTGCGCTCGTGGTTCAGCGGCGTCGATGCCCTGCAGCCCCGCACCCATCAGCTGATCGGCACGGTGTTCGACTTCGAGGTGATCGCCTGTCAGAGCGAGCACGAGGCCCTCGTCCTCGAGAACACGCTCATCAAGCAGCACCGGCCGCGGTTCAACGTGCGCCTCAAGGATGACAAGAGCTATCTCTATCTCAAGATTCCGCGTCCCGGCGTGCACGATGCCGTCGCACCCGGCACGGCGCGTGAGGAGGTTCGCAAGCCCCGAGGCAAGAACGCCGAGGGAGCGACGGAGTTCCCGAGGCCGTACTACACCCGCAAGGTGATCCGCGACGGCGCGCGATATTTCGGGCCGTACACGAGCGCGCAGTCGCTGCGCACCACCGTGCGATCACTGCGCACCATCTTTCCATTCCGCACGTGCAGCGACGAGGTCTTTCGTCGCGGCAGCGTGTGTCTCGACTACCACATCAAACGGTGCGCGGGGCCCTGCGAAGGCAAGATCGGCGGTCCGGAGTATGCGGAGCTGCTCGATCAGGTCCAGGAATTCATGGATGGCAAATCCGACACCCTCCACGACGAATTGCGCGATCAGATGGACGCGGCCGCCGGCAATCGCGACTACGAGCTCGCGGCGCGATTCCGCGACCGCCTGCGCGCGATCGAGCGCATCAGCGAGCGGCAGACGGTGCTTCGCGGGGCCCGATCCGACGAGGACTGCATCGCCGTCGCCGTCGAGGCTGGGCGCGCGATGGCAGCGGTGCTGAGCATCCGCCAGGGACGCGTCATGGCGATGGAGACTCACGAGCTCGAAGGGGTAGCGGGACTCGATACCGCAGCCTGCCTCGGCGGTTTTCTTCCCCAGTATTACGCGAACGCGACCTCGATTCCTCGCCGCGTGCTGGCGTCGGAGGACATCGAGGAGCGCCAGGTGCTCGAGGAATTCCTGTCAGCGCAGCGCGGTGGTCCGGTCGAGGTGCACGTCCCCAAACGCGGCGACTCGAGGCGGCTCGTCGAGCAGGCCGCAGAGACCGCCCTTGTCGCTCTCCGGCAGCAGCGCATCGTCGACGACTATGACGCCGCGAAAACCGAGGCGCTGCTGGACGATCTGGCAACCCGGCTGCAGCTCCCGTCGCCGCCCCGGCGCATCGAGTGCTACGACATCAGCAATACCATGGGGACGAACTCCGTGGGGTCGATGGTGGTGTTCGAGGAGGGCCGTCCGGCGCCTGCGAGCTATCGGCATTTCGGCATCAAGACCGTCGAGGGATCCAACGATTTCGCCTCCATCGAGGAGACCCTGCGCCGCCGCTTCCGGAGGCTCGGACCGCGCGACGACGGCCCGGATTCGGACGTTCCAGTGCTGGATCCGGCGGGTGCGAACGGTACGAACGACCGTCCGCGCCGGGCACCGCGCGGTGGTGGTGACGAAGCGGACATGAGCTTCTCGGTGCTGCCCGACCTGATCCTCATCGACGGTGGCAAGGGCCAGCTCAGCGCTGCGGTGAAAGCGCTTCGCGAGGCAGGTCTCACCCATGTTCCCGTGTTCGGGCTGGCGAAACGAAACGAAGAGCTGTACAAACCAGGACGATCGCGGCCGATCATCATCGAGCGAGACAGCCCGACTCTGTTCCTCGTGCAGCGGGTGCGCGACGAGGCGCATCGTTTTGCGATCACGCGCCATCGGGCACGTCGCGGACGCGCTGCGCTGCGATCCAAGCTGGACGTCGTGCCGGGGCTTGGCCCCGTCCGCCGGCGGGCGTTGCTCCGGCAATTCGGCAGCATCGACGCCATTCGTGACGCACCGGTCGAGCAGCTCAGCACGGTGGTGCCGAGACCGGTGGCGCTGCGCGTCAAGGAGCTCCTGTGAGCGAGGGAGAATCGGCGGGAGATGTCGCCGTCGCGGTGATGTCGTTCGGCTTCAAGTTCGGTCTCCCCGCGGACGCCGGCTGGGTCCTGGACGCGCGCATGGTGCGCAACCCCTTCTGGGTCCCCGAGCTGCGCTCGTACACCGGGCTCGACGCCGCGGTTCGTGACTACGTCCTGGAGGACGCCGTGGCGCACGAGCTCATCGATCGCGCCCATGCGCTTGTGGTCTGGACGGCGCAGCGCTATGCCGAACGCAGCCGGGATCATCTGAGCTTCGCGGTCGGTTGCACCGGCGGCAGGCATCGATCGGTGGCCATCGTCGAGGCGCTGGCCGGCAGGTTGCGGGGTGACGGGCTGAGCGTCGCCGTGACCCATCGCGATGTCGACGTCCCGGATCCTCGGCTGTGACCTCCTGCGCGTGATGCCCGATCGGACGACCCACAAGCGAAAGGCCCACGAGCGAAAGATCATGGACAGCGCACCGTCGTTCACCCAGCGGGTCGCCGCCGAGCTCGCCCCGCATACACCACTGCTGCCGTGCTGCCGCCGGTCGCTCGTGGAGGGTCTGGCGATCGTGACAACGACACAAGGGTTCATCGCCACCACGCGTCCGGTCGCGGTGCGCGCCGCCATGCAGGCGCTCCACGCGGAGCGGATCAGCGCGCACGTCTCGCGCGTCGGAGCTGCTCGGCGGCACCAGTACGTGCTGGTGGGGATCGAGCCGGAGATCGTGCAGACGCAGTCCACGCGCATCTGCTGCCGGCGCAGCCGTCTGCGCGGCGCCTTCCTGGGCGCCGGCCGCCTGGTGCGCCCCGATGGCGAGCCCTACCTCGAGATCGGGTGCGCCGATGACGAGGGCGCCGCCCGGCTGGTCGCCGACTTCGCAGCGCTCGGAGTCGGCGCTCGAAGCCGGCTTCGCCGGGGGCGTGCTGTGGTCACCGTTCGATCGGGAGCGGCGGTGGGTGCGGCGTTGAGCTCCATCGGCGCCCAGGCGGGACGCCTGAGCTTCGAGGCCGGACGGGTGATCCGCGAAGTTCGCAGCGGCGTGAACCGCCGCCTCAACGCGGAGACGGCAAACCTGCGCCGGACGGCGGGGGCGGGGGTTCGCCAGCTCGAGTCGATCGCGCTGCTCGAGGCGGACCTGGCGCGGTGGCAGGCGTTGCCGCCCGCGGTGCGTGAGGCCGCCGAGCTGCGAGCGCGCCATCCTGATGATGACCTGGCGCGACTCGCGGAACGGGCAGGCTGCAGCCGGCCGGCGATGGCCGGGCGCCTGCACCGCCTGGTCGCCGCGGCGGGTGAGGGCGGTGATACGGTGGGGGCGCGCCGATCGTCCGGCGTCAAGCATCAATGACTGGAGGTTGCCCGGCATGGGAGTGAGAGTTGGCATCAACGGCTTCGGCCGCATCGGGCGCAACGTGCTGCGTGCCGCCAGAGAGCGCTCCCCCGAGCTGGACATCGTCGCCGTCAACGACATCACGACCCCCGAGATGCTGGCCCACCTGCTCAAGTACGACAGCGTGTTCGGTCGATTTCCCGGGACGGTTGCTGCCGACACTGACAGCATCACAGTCGACGGGAAGGCCATCAAGGTGCTCGCCGAACGGGATCCTCAGCGGCTGCCCTGGGGTGACCTCGGTGTCGACATCGTCGTCGAGTCGACGGGGTTGTTCAGCGACGCGCTTCGGGCCAGGGGTCACATCGACGCCGGAGCCCGCAAGGTGGTGATCACCGCTCCGGCGAAGAACGAGGACATCACCATCTGCATGGGCGTCAACGACTCGCTCTACAACCCCGCAGAGCATCACGTCATCTCGAACGCCTCGTGCACGACCAACTGCCTGGCACCGGTCGCCAAGGTGCTCAGTGACTCGTTCGGGATCGAGACCGGTTTCATGACCACGGTGCATGCCTACACAAAGGACCAGGTGATCCTCGATGCTCCCCACGAGGACAAGCGCCGGGCTCGCGCCGCCGGGCTCTCGATCATCCCCACGACCACCGGCGCTGCCAAGGCAGTCGCGCTGGTGCTGCCCGAGTTGAAGGGCAAGTTTCACGGCATGTCGCTGCGCGTGCCGGTCCCGGACGTGAGCCTCGTCGATCTCACAGCAACGCTCTCGAAGAGCGCCACCGTCGACGATGTCAACGGAGAGATGCGCGAGGCGGCGAGCGGCAAGCTCGAGGGCATCCTCGCCGTCAGCGAGGAGCAGCTGGTGTCGATGGACTTCCTCCACGACCCGCACTCCTCCATCTTCGATGCACCCTCAACGATGGTGCTCGGCGACCACACCGTGAAGGTGCTTGCCTGGTACGACAACGAGTGGGGGTACTCCTGCCGCGTCGTCGACGTGGTCAACCTGATCGTGTCGCGTCTCTAGGTGCCCTCGATGACAGCGCCGTCGAAGGCGACGATCGACGACATCGACGTCGAGGGCAAGCGGGTCCTCCTGCGGGAGGACCTCAACGTGCCGATGCGTGACGGCGCCATCGCCGACGATCGCAGGATCCGAGAGGCGATTCCGACCATCGAGGCGCTCCGATCCAGGGGCGCGCGCGTGGTCGTCATCGCCCACCTCGGACGCCCCAAGGGCAAGATCGACGACAGCGCCCGGCTCGGGCCGATTGCGGCACGTCTGAGCAGCCTGCTCGGCGAAGACGTGCGTCTGGCTTCGGACGTGGTCGGCGACAGTGCACAGAGCATGGTGGATTCGCTGCGTGACGGCGATGTCGGCATGCTCGAGAACGTTCGTTTTGAGCCCGGCGAGGAGCAGAACAGCCCCGAGTTTGCGGGGCGGCTCGCGGCGTTCGGCGATATCTTCGTGAACGACGCGTTCGGGACTGCGCACCGCGCGCACGCGTCCACCGAGGGCGTGGCGCACATCCTCCCGGCGGTTGCGGGCAAGCTGATGGCGCGCGAGCTTGAGATGCTCGGCGGCGTCATGGACAATCCGCGTACGCCGGTGGTCGCCATCGTCGGCGGTTCCAAGATCTCGACAAAGGTCGGCGTGCTCGACCACCTGCTCGATCGCGTTGACGTGCTCTGGGTCGGTGGAGCCATGGCC